>CAZFLK010000043.1:0-37156 GCA_964519245.1 uncultured Verrucomicrobiota bacterium | reverse complement strand
GAAAGCCCGTCAGATGGATTCTGTCCTTGAAGGGACTCTTCGGAACACGCTCCCTTACCTCGGTCTCAATCGGCCCGCCGCCGCCGACCACCAGCAGGTGCAGATCCGGAATCCGGCCGGCAAGCGCATCAAACGCATCCAGCAACTCGGCGTGCCGTTTGTATTTCCCGAAGCGACTGAAGATTCCCACGATCATGGCCTCCTCGGGAAGCCCCAACTCCCGACGCGCCTCCAACTTGTCGCCCGGGCGGAAGTAGGAGATGTCAACGCCATTGACCACCACGTCGAATCGTTCGGCGTCAAACCCCATTTCCAGGAAGTGGTTCTTCAGGCTTTTCGAGACTGTGTGAATCCTCGCGCAGTTCTTGTAGTAGCGGTGACGTTGCCGGATGCGCCGGGGTTCGAGATTCTCACCCCGCAACTGCCCGTGCTCCCCGTGAAAGATGGCGCAGCGCCGACCCAATCCCGTCGCAAGCGAGGAATAGATGAGCGACCCCAGGTTGTGACTGTGAACGACATGAGGCCGGACCTTGGACAGAAGTCGGTGCAGCCCCATCAGCGATCGCCAGGAAAATCCATCTGTCTTGCACAACTTGTGCACCCGCTCCTTGTGGCTGAATCGCTCCGCGAAGGCCCCCACGCGCTCAAGGCAACAGACGTGAACCTCAAACCTATCCGGATCAAGCCGCTCCGCCACGTTGATCAAACCATTCTCCATACCGCCCGGATCGAGCGAGAATACAACGTGCAGGATTCGAATTTTTTCTGACGGGCTCATGGAATACAACGGCGCACGTCGACCGTCGCAGCAGGCCGATGAACCGTGAAGGGCCGCATGCATAGAAACAAATGGTGGCCGCGACAAGCATAACCTCCAGCCATCATGGGGGCCGGACCTCGCACAGCGGGCGACTCCGGGATGGCGGTATTACAAAAAGGGCACAAAACAAGCCTGGTTTCGAATCGTCAGCCCCCTCGGTTTTGCTATTCTCCAACTGACCCGCATCGCTGATGAACCGAATTATCCCAACCATCCTGGCCGTCTCGATCGCCGCCTCAGCCATGGGGCAAGCCCGACCGGAACGAGGCGACGACCGCCGCCCCCGCTCGACCGGAGACCGATTCAAGCCCACGAACGCCGCCTATCCGAGTGAATACTCAACGCGAATTGAAGGGGCCTACCGGATCATCACGGCCAACGGCATTCCCGATCACCAAACCGGCCAATTTCCCAATCGCGGCAACCCCCACGCCATTGCGCCGCAGAACTACAACTACCGGGTTCCCGCCGCCCCGAAAGCCTCCCGCACTCGAACCCCGCTGGGCATGCACCCCTTCGGAATCGCGGTCAATGGCGTCATCTTTGATCCCCGGGCAGCGGAATGGTGGAAGGGCGCGCGGAACTCGATTTGGCAATACGAGCCGTTGACTTCAACCATGACACTAGGGGCCGACATGAACGACGCGCATGTGCAACCCTCGGGAGCCTATCACTATCACGGCGTTCCTGCCGCGCTCCTGAACAAGAAGTCCGGAGGCGCTCACAGGATCGTCCTGCTGGGATGGGCCGCTGACGGGTTTCCCATCTACGGTCCCTACGGCCTGAGGAATCCCAACAACGACCAGAGCGGCTTCAAGCGGCTGAAGTCCAGCTACCAGCTTCGCAAGGGAACCCGCCCCGGCGGCTCCCAGGGCCCCGGCGGCGCTTACGACGGCTTCTTTACGGCTGATTGGGTCTACGTCAAAGGCTCCGGCGACCTGGATGAGTGCAACGGACGATTCGGACTGACTCCGGAATTCCCCAAGGGCATCTACCACTATTGCCTGACCGAGGAATTCCCCTTTGTCCCTCGTTACTTCAGGGGAGCTCCGGACCCGAGTTTCCTGCGACACGGAGGCCCCGGGGGGCGCGGCTTCGGTGGGCCTTCGGGGCGCGGTCGAGACCCTCGTGGCGGACGCCGCCCGGGCCGCCCACCGCAAGGCGCGCCCCGCCCTCGCTGATCCGGAGGCTAGGCGCGACGACGCCCCTTCCCGTAGGACGTATTCCCTCCCGGAGCGACCGACGCCGCCTTGGCGGAACCTTCCGAACTCCGTTTCAATTCCTGCACCTGATCACGCAACAAGGCGGCCTTCTCGAATTCCAGGTTGTCAGCCGCCTTCAACATCTCCTCCTCCAACTCGCGGATGGTCTCGGTGACATCAAAATTCGATTCCGCATCCCGCAACAAGGCCGCTGCGTTCTCATTCACCGAGGTCTGTCCCGCGAGACTTTCATCCACTGCCCGACTGACGCTGCGCGGCGTGATGCCATGCTTCTTGTTGTAGGCCACCTGCTTCTCGCGACGATACTCCGTGGTGGCGAGAAACTGCTGAATGCTCCTGGTCTTCACATCGGCGTAGAGGATCACTTCGCCCTCAAGGTGCCGGGCCGCCCTTCCCGCTGTCTGCATGAGACTGGTCGTCGAACGCAGATACCCCTCCTTGTCCGCGTCCAAAATCGCCACCAGGGAAACTTCCGGCAGATCCAACCCTTCCCGCAAAAGGTTGATTCCGACCAGGACATCAAACTCCCCCTTCCGCAAGGAGCGCAGGATCTCAACCCGCTCGATCGCGTCGATCTCGCTGTGCAGGTAGCGCACGTTGATCCCAATGTCGCGGAGATAATCCGTCAGTTCTTCGGCCGTGCGTTTCGTCAATGTCGTCACCAGGACGCGCTCCTTTCGCTCGACCCGTTGCCGCGCCTCCTCGATCAAATCATCGATCTGCCCTTTCAACGGCTTCATCGTGACCTTGGGATCCACCAAACCGGTGGGCCGCACGATCAACTCCACCACCCGCTTGCCCGACCATTCCAACTCCCTCGGCCCCGGCGTGGCGCTGACGTAGACCGTCTGCCCGGTCAATTCCTCGAACTCGCGGAACGCCAGCGGCCGGTTGTCCAAGGCGCTGGGCAGACGAAAGCCGTGCTCCACCAACGTCGTCTTCCGCGACCGGTCCCCCTCATACATCCCCCCAACCTGCGGCACGGTCGCATGCGACTCGTCGATGATCGTCACGAAATCGTCCGGAAAGAAATCAATGATCGTGCTGGGGCGCGAACCTTTGGGGCGTCCCGCAATATGCCTCGAGTAGTTCTCGATCCCGGAGCAAAATCCCATCTCCTCCATCATCTCGAGGTCATACTCCGTCCGCATCTTGATCCGCTGCGCTTCGAGCAACTTGCCCTCCTTCTCGAACCAGGCGATCCGATCTCCCAACTCCTCCCGGATCGACAGGATCGCGCGCTTCAACTTGTCGGTCGGCGTCACAAACTGTTTGCCCGGATAAATGGTCACCGCCGGCAGCTGATCCAGCATGTTGCCGGTCAATGGATCGAACCGGGTGATACGGTCAATCTCCTCGCCAAACCATTCGATCCGCACCCCCTCCAAGGCATAGGCCGGATACACCTCCACGGTATCGCCCCGCACCCGAAACTGCCCGCGCTCGAACGCGACATCATTGCGGTCATATTGCAGATCCACCAACCGTGAGAGAAAGATGTCCCGCGACAACTCGTCCCCGACCTTGAGCGGGATCACCATCGCCTCGTAATCCTCCCTGCTGCCGATGCCGTAAATGCAGGAGACGCTCGCAATCACCACCACGTCACGCCGGGCAAACAAGGAACTCATGGCGGACAGCCGCAGCCGCTCGATCTCCTCGTTCACGCTGGAATCCTTCTCGATGAAGGTGTCCGTCCGGGGTATGTAGGCCTCCGGCTGGTAGTAGTCGAAGTAACTCACGAAATACTCGACCGCATTGCGGGGAAAGAACCCCTTGAACTCCGAGTAGAGCTGCGCGGCCAGGGTCTTGTTGTGCGAAATGACCAGCGTCGGCCGGTTCACGTTCCGAATGACGTTGGCAACGGTGAAAGTCTTGCCCGAGCCCGTTACCCCCAACAGCGTCTGCCGCTTCACGCCGGACTCCAGGCCCTTGGTCAATGCCTCAATGGCCGCAGGTTGATCGCCCGCCGCCTCGAATGGAGCCTCTAATTCGAACATGTAGAGCGAGGCTAGCCTGACTCGCATGGGGATTGAATTCCAAAGACCGGAAAAACATCGACCGCGGATCTGCAGAATCGCGCTCAGTCGCGCTTGAGCATTCGTAGGGCCCCGGGTTGTTCGATCGGTCGAATCAATGGCCGCCCCCCGCCATTTCAACCGCTCAAAGGGCCCCATCACCCTCCTCGCCGCCCAACCTGACCGCAACACCCCGATTCCAAGTCCCCAATTCCGGAACTCATGCAGCCTTGAAATCATACGCCCCCTCCGGTAGACATCAGTCAGAGCCGCCTCCTGCCCGGAGAGAACGACATGCAATACTACCAAATCCCCTGCCCGCACTGCGGAAAACCCGTCCCCTTTGATTCAGACATGTTGAGATGGGGCGAGATTACCTGCCCCAATTTCGACTGCATGCAACCGGTCAAGATTCCCAACGATCCCGACGCCTCCATGGAGGTCGACGGGCCGCCCTCGGCTCCGGAGCCGGCCGCGCCAGCGGAGGAAACGCCGCCCCCCGCCCCCGCCCCGTCCGAACCAGCCGCGCCAGAACCCACGACTGCCGAGGAGGAAAGCGTCCCCTCCGAACCGACGCCGACGCCTGAAGAGACGCCGGCCCCGGCGGCCGCTCCCGTTGCCCCGGAACCCGCACAGCCCGAACCCTCGTCGTCCAAAGAAGAGGCATCACCCGGGAAACCGCCCGCGGGCTCCAAGAAAAAACTTCCCAATCCCAAGGTCCTCGCGCTCGCCGGCATCATCGTCGTCCTCTTGGTCGTCGTCGCCAAGATGTTCTGGCCCAAGCCCCCGCCCCCGCCGCAAGAAATCCAGCCTGTCGCCAAGGCCGACAATGCCGCCGCCCCCGCCGAGGGAGTTCCGGCAACCGGCGACGGCGACACGCCCACCGCGCCCCCGTCCGCCGACGATGCGCGGGCAGCTCAAGAACAAGCCCAGGCAGAAGCCGACGCCAAGGCCCAAGAGGAAGCCAAGGCCAAGGCCGAAGCCGAAGCCGAGATGAGAGACCGGGAACTGGCCGCAGCCCGCGCCGCCAAGGAAGCCAAGGCCAAGGCCGAGCTCGAGGCCGCCAGGGCCAAACTCGAGGCCGAGGCCAAAGCCAAGGAGGAAGCGGAAGCCCGCGCCATGGCCCGCGCCAAGATTGCCAAGACCCTGAGCGTCAAGGCCATCACCGGATCCGTCGTCATGATCAGCACCGGAGCCAAGAACTACCCCATGGAAAAAGGCGACGAATGGGATCTCACCACCCCGGACGGCAAAATTCCCGTCACCGTCCTCTCCATTGAGAACCGGACCGTCAAACTCAAGGTGGGCGACGACCCAGAACCCTTCGTTCTCTACGCGCCTTGAACCTTGGACTTATGCGCTTGGCGACGCTCATTGCCTGCTTCCTGACCGGCGCAATCCTCGCCAAAGCAGCCCCGAGGCCCAATATCCTGCTCATCTTCACCGACGACCAGGGCAGCAATGACGTCGGCTGCTACGGCAGCGAAATCCCCACGCCGAACATCGACCGGCTCGCTTCCCAGGGCGTGCGTTTCACCCAGTGGTATTCCGCCTCTGCAATCTGCACGCCCTCGCGCTTCGGCCTGCTCACCGGACGCAATCCCAGCCGCTCGCGACACCAACTGCTCAGCGCGCTGATGTTCATGGCCGATGAACACAAGCAAACCGGCATCCAACCCGGCGAAACCACCATCGCCGCAAAACTCAAGCAATCCGGCTACCAAACCGCCCTCATCGGCAAATGGCACCTCGGTCACGGCGACAAATCCCTCCTCCCCACCCGCCACGGCTTCGACAAGTTCATCGGCCACACCGGCGGCTGCATCGACTTCTTCACCATGACCTATGGGGACATCCCTGATTGGTATCACCAGGAAAGGCATGTTCCCGAAGACGGCTACGCCACCGACCTCATCACCGACGAAGCCGTCAACTATCTGACAGATCGCCAGACGAAGGACCAACCCTTCTTCCTCTACCTCGCCTACAACGCGCCGCACTTCGGCAAGGGCTACAGCCCCAAGGACAAGGCGCCCGTCAACCTCATGCAACCCAAGGCGGACGCCATCAAACGCGTCTCCTTCATCGAGGACAAGATACGTCGCGAATTCGCCGCCATGACCGTTTCCCTCGACGACGGAATTGGCCGCGTCATGGGAGCCCTCAAACGACTCGATCTCGAACGCGAGACGCTCGTCGTCTTTCTCACCGACCACGGCGGCGACCCCACCTACGGCGGCAGCAACCTCCCCCTCCGCGGCGACAAGGCCACCCTCTTCGAAGGCGGCATCCAGGTCCCCTGCATCATGCGCTGGCCCGGCAGGATCGAGGCCGGAACCGAATCGCATGCCTTGCTTTGGTCCATCGACCTCTTCCCCACCTTCTGCAGCCTCGCCGGAATCCGGACCAACGACGCCAAAATCGATGGCAAAGACATCAGCCCCGTGTTGTTCGAAAGGGCCGACTGGCAGGATCGCACTCTATTCTGGGAACTCGGCGCCCACGCCGAACTCGAACGCAAGCCCTGGTCCGCCGTCCGCTCCGGCAAATGGAAATACCTCCAGACCCCCAGTTCAGGCGAATTCCTCTTCAACCTGGAAGACGATCCGAATGAGGCGACGGACCTATCGGGATCCAACCAAGCGCAGTTCCGCAGGATGCGGACACTGCGGGATCAATTGTCCATTGCCGTGAGACAGTAACCCCACGCTCGCCATGGACGCTTCCCTCGGCGCCAAACGTCTCATTCTAAAACTGACCACGCCGGCGGAACTGCGCGCAAAAATCGCTGAATTGCCTCCCGAACTATACGCGGAGATTTCACCTGAATGGCTGGCCAGAATCGAAGCCGCCGACGCTCCCGACCCCTGGGTGCATGGCTTTGACATCGTCCGGAACGAAACCAACGAACCGGTCGGCCAGTGCGGCTTCAAGGAACCGCCCCGAAACGGGGCCGTCGAGATCGCCTTCGCCATTGATCCCGCACATCAAGGGCAGGGCTATGCCACCGAAGCGGTGGCGGCGCTGACCGGATTCGCCTTCTCCGATCCGCGCGTCACCATCGTCCGCGCCCACACCCTCCCCGATATCAACGCCTCGACCCAGGCGCTCTGCAAGTGCAACTTCAGGCACATCGGCGAAGTGATTGACCCCGAAGACGGCCTCGTCTGGCGCTGGGAGAAGCTGGCGACAGATTGAGGCATCTTCCCCGCCAGCCGGCCCATCCATGGTTCCCTCAAAAAAACTCGACATCCGCGCCCAATGCCGTAAACCGACGCTTCCCAATTGTTGAACCAGAATCCATGAAGAAAATCGTCATCCTCCTCGCCCTGGCCGGAGTCGCGTTCACCGTCGACGCCGCGCCCAAGAAAAAGCCCCAAACCTGGAAGGAGCGCGCCGCCGCCCGCTTCAAACCGGTCACCACCGAGCAGAAGAACGCCATCCGCGCCGCGATCCCGGACCAACCGACCGTCGCTCCGAAAAAGGCGCGTCGTGCGCTCGTGTTCTTCCGTTGCGAGACCTTCATCCACACCTCCATTCCCTGGGGCAACTACTGCCTGCAGGAAATGGGCCGCAAGACCGGAGCCTTCGAGGTGGACCTTGCCGATGAATACAGCGTCTTCAGCAAGAAGAACCTCGCCCAATACGACGCCGTCATCTTCAACAACACGACCTCGCTTGCCTTCGAGAACGACGCCCAGCGCGACGCCTTGATGCACTTCGTCAAGCAGGGCAAGGGCATTGTCGGCATCCATGCCGCCGGCGACAACTTCTACAAGTGGAAGTTGGCGGCCTCGATGATCGGCGGTCAGTTCAACGGCCACCCCTGGACCGCCGGCGGCAATTGGGGCTTCAAGCTCAATGACCCCACCCACCCCCTCAACAAGGCCTTTGCCGCAAAAGGGTTTTGGCACACCGACGAGATCTACCAATACAAGCCCGAGACCTACGCCGGGGAGGAGAATCTCCGCATCCTCGTTTCCCTCGACATGAGCAAGAAAGAAGTCTCCAGCGTCCTCGAAAACAAGCGCTTCGAGAAATACAAACAGCAATATGGCAAGGGCCCGCGCGAAGTCCCCGTCTCCTGGCTCCGCGAATTCCAGGGCGGACGCGTCTTCTTCACCAACCTCGGCCACCGCGAGGACACCTACACCAAGTCCAATGTCGTGCGACACTACCTCGACGGCATCCAATACGCCTTCGGCGACCTCAAGGCGGACGCCACCCCGACCGCCAAGGCCGGCAAGATGAAACCCGCGCTCGCTCCAGAAAAAAAGTAGGCTTCCGACATCATCCATTCTCACCAGACCCGGCGCAGGGCAACCGCGCCGGGTTTTTCTTTTGCGTCCGGCAGCGCCTCAATAGCGGTGAGGCCAGGCTTCCGCGGCGCCGAGCCCGCGATGATCCGGGGCGAGGATTTCCATGTTTCAACGTCCGGCTCAACGGGAATCCCCCCTCCGCCTGTGCATTGCCTTCCCTTGTCTGAGTCTTCGAACGCTTGGCAACCGGCCCTTCCATCCGTTACCAAAGGCCCGTGAGCGAACCCCGCATCGAAACCGTCGACATCATCCTCCCGCTGGAGACATCGGAAGATGCCGAGGCGCGCCTCCTCGCTGCGGCGGGAAAACTGGGACTTCCCGCCGACCGCATTCGGGAACTCCGCCTGCGCAAGCATTCGATCGACGCCCGTCAACGGGACATCAAGGTCCAACTCCGGCTGGACGTCGGCATTGACGCCGAACTCCCTGAGGAACCGCTCCCCGTCCCCACCTGTTCTTCCGTTCCGACCAACGCACGGCGTGTGATCATCGTCGGCAGCGGCCCGGCCGGGTTGTTCGCGGCGCTGCGCTGCATCGAACTCGGAGCCCGTCCCATCGTGCTCGAACGCGGCAAGGACGCCTCGGCCAGACGCTTCGATCTCGCGCCCATCCTTCGCCACGGCAAGGTCATCGAGGACTCGAACTACTGCTTCGGCGAAGGCGGCGCCGGGACGTTCTCCGACGGCAAGCTCTATACCCGCGCCAAGAAACGCGGCCCGGTCGCCGAGGTCTACCGGACCCTCGTCGCCCACGGCGCGCCCGAACGCATCCTCATCGACTCCCATCCGCACATCGGCTCCAACCTCCTGCCCAATGTCGTCAAGGCGCTGCGCCAAAGCATCCTCGACGCCGGCGGCGAAGTTCATTTTCAAACCAAGGTCACCGACTTCCTCATCGAACCCGGCCGCATGCGTGGCGTTGTCAGCGCCGACGGCCGGGAATTCGTCGGCGACGCCGTCATCCTCGCCACCGGACACTCCGCCCGGGACATTTATCGATTGCTGGCCGAAAGGGGGGTCCGCCTCGAGCAGAAACCCTTCGCGGTCGGCGTCCGCATCGAACATCCGCAACCGCTGATCGACAGCCTGCAGTATCATTACCCCCTCGGGACCGAACGTCCCCTCCTCCTGCCGGCCGCCAGCTACCACCTGGCGACCAAGATCGACGACCGCGGCGTGCATTCCTTCTGCATGTGCCCCGGCGGCTTCATCGTTCCCGCCGCCACAGAAAACGACGAGGTCGTGGTCAATGGCATGAGCCTTTCCCGCCGCGACTCGCCCTTCGCCAACAGCGGCATGGTCGTGACCGTCGCCCCGGAAGACACGGCGCCGTTCGCCAAGGAACACGGGGTCCTCGCCGGCATGGCCTATCAGCGGGAACTGGAAACCGCAGCCAAGAAACATGGCGGCGGCGGGCAAGCCGCTCCAGCCCAACGGGCTCTCGACTTCCTTGCGGGAAAGACCTCGCCCGACCTGCCGGACACCAGCTACCGGCCCGGACTCAGTTCGACGCAATTGGATGAGATTCTCCCCCGGGAGATCGTTTCCCGTTTGCGCCGCGGACTGAAACAGTTCAGCAGAAAGACCCCGGGATACCTCTGCCACGAAGCCGTCCTCGTCGGCTTCGAAACCCGCACCAGTTCGCCCGTGCGGATCCCTCGAAACGACGCGCTCCAACACCCCGAACTCGCCGGACTCTTCCCCTGCGGCGAGGGCGCCGGCTTCGCCGGCGGCATCGTCAGCGCGGCCCTCGACGGCCTCAAATGCGCGGAGGCCGCCGCCAGTTCCTGAATTTCGAAGAAACTTTTCAGGGGATTCCGCCGTCTCTTCTCAGTCGATGAACGAAACCGGGAACGCGCCCCAACGATGCAGCGTCTTTCACGCGAAAGGAAAGGGCATGCCCTCGTTTCGCGCCGCCGCCGCCTTGTTGACCCTTTGGGGATTCCTGGTCTCCACCCACGCCCAGGAGACACTTTACAGCATGATGTCCGGAGGGCGTTCGTATTTCCACGATCCAGCCACCGGAATTTCAACCTACGACACCCAGCATCCCGATGGCGGCGCCATTCCGTTTGAGACCTACGGTGGCGTCGCCTTTGGGACCAACACCCTCTGGGGCGTCCTCGCGAACGGGCAGGTCTATCGCCGTTCTCCCGCCACCGGACCGGCCGTCGCTCTCTGGGACCTGCCCGGCGGCGACGCTTCGCCATTGAATGTCTATGAAGGACTTGCCTACGGCGACGGCTCCCTCTGGGCCTTGCTCGCCAACGGAGCCCTTTATCAGGTCGATCCCGCCAATGGCTCGTCGACCCTGCTGGTTGATCTACCCGAAGGCGACGCTTCGCCCGACGACCTTTACGCCGGCGTCGCCTGGGGCAACGGTTCCCTCTGGGCCATTCTCACCAACGGCCGCCTCTATCAGGTTGATCCATCGGACGGGACGGCGACCTATGTCTTCCAGGCTCCGGATGGTTCACCCGCCCCCTACCGCGTCTATGAGGGGCTGACTTACGCGACCGGATCGCTCTGGGGCATCCTTGCCGACGGCCGGGTCCACCAGATCGACATCAATGCGCCCGACGGCGACCTCCGCTGGGATCTGCCCGGCGGACGTGACCGACCGTTCGAAACCTATGCCGGGATGACCTATCTGGACATCGCCGCCCCCACCGGCGCCGCGACCATCGAATCGGGCGCGGTCCATACCCTGACCGACACGGTGAACATTGAAGTGACCGTGACCGACACGGGAACCGGCGCGGGCTGGGTCCGCCTGAGCAATGACGGAACCAATTTCGGCGCCTGGATCGCGCTGACCAACGCGACGCACCTGACCACCTTCACCAACCAAGTCCAGTGGACGCTCAGCCCCGGCGACGCAACCAAGACCGTCTCGGCCCAGTTCCGCGACGGCGCCGACAACATCTCCGCCACCATCACCGACACCATCATTTTCGAGTTCGACCAGGACGGCGACGGCATGCCGGACCGCTGGGAACGCGACTTCTTCGGCGACACGACGTCCACCGTCGACTCCGTGGACTCCGACGGCGATGGCATGAGCAATCTCGAAGAGTTCCTCGCCGGCACGGACCCCTCCGACGCCGGCAGCGCCTATCCCGGGGCAACCATCACACCGGCGAGCGGCTCCGATCTCACCCTCGCCTGGCCCACCATCGTCGGACGTCGCTATCGCATGATCGAGAAGGATTCACCAACCGGCTCCGGCGCGGAGATCTACAACGTCGTCGGCAACGGCGGCGTCATGACGCACACCACCGTCAACAAGGGCGGCGCCTCGAAGTTCTATTGTTTGACGATTGAGTTGTTTTAACAGCAGCGCCGCTTCGTTCCCTCTTCACATTTGACCGCGCCTTGAACGGGCGCATATTCTACCGCCATCCAGATGGAGAACGACGAGAAATACTACGATATCGTGGCGCGAGAGATTCGTGAGAACCGGATCAACGACGCGATCTGGACCAAGGCGATCGCGGAGAGCGGCGGCGAGGAAAACAGGACCAAGGCGGTCTACATCCAACTGAGGGTCAAACAATTGATGCGCGACGAGATCAAGTCGCAATACGACGCGCCGGCCGAAGCGCCTCCGGAAGCCCATTACGAACCGGCCGAGGACTGGGAGGAGATGGACGAAAGCGGCGCCGGGGCCGATCCCATGGAGATCGCCAAGCAGCTCTTCGCCAATCAATATGTGCAGCTCGTTCTCTTCCTGATCGGAATTTTCGCCATTTGGAAATGGCTCTGGCCTTGGGCGCAGACACTGCGCGGAACGTTCCGGTAACCGCGGCGGCGAATTGAAAAGACGGTGGGGAGAGACTCCGTCGAGCCCAATTGGCCCAGCTGAAAGGGGTGAAAGCGACGGGCGGAAACGTTCCACGCAAACTCACTTCCCCTCCACCGTCTTATCGAACAGCACTTTGCCCAGGATCTGATCGCGCGTAATGGTGAAATAATAGTGTCGGTTCATCTCCGTGGAGCGGTTGTCTCCAATCACGAAATACTCATCGTCGCCCAGCAATCCAATATCGGCCGTCCAATCCCGCGGATCATGCAGGTAATTCTCCTCCAGCGGCTCGCCGTCAATCATCATCCAGCCGCCAACCAGGGCCAATCGCTCCCCCGGCGTTCCAATGATGCGCTTCAGGAAAATGGCGTTCATCTCCGGAATCCAGACGCCGACAACATCGCCGCGCTTGGGCTCGGAACGCACATAAGACCAGCGATTGATGAAATTGACGTTCCCATCCCGATAGCCCGGATACATGCTCATCCCGGTGACCCGGATCGGAGTCACCGCAAACTTCAACGCCACAAACGCCACAATGATCATCGCGGCCACCCGGAAAAGCGTGCGCTTGGGATGACGCCCGAAAACCAACAGCGGCAGCGCCTCCGCGACCGACTTCTTCGCGGAAGCTGAATCGGACTTGGCCACCAAGGGCTCAGGCGAATCTGGTTTCATGCGTCGGTCTATTCACCCCGATCCCCGGTGTTTGTTCAAGCATCGACCACGGACTGGCCACGCCAGCGGCTGGAGTCTCGCAACCCGCAGTGAAACCTGGGCAGTGACTTCCTTCCGCGTATTCAGCGTATTCCTTGGTTCAACCTCTGGTCAAAGGGAGGGCGACACCGCATCCACACTGACCCGCAACAGCGCGGCGGCTCTGTCCGAGGATCGCCACAGCCGAATCCCCGTTCTCAACTCCCGAAACGCGCAGCGACTTCCGGCAGTTCCCGTTCGATCTCCACGATCCGGTAGCCGAAGCCGGAGCCCGAGATGCTGGACAGATCCAGCCCGCCTTCGCGTCGACGGTAGATCCCCGGATGAACCTTCTCTTCGATCTTCGAGGCTTCGGGGTAAAACTGCATGGCATTGGTTTCCACGCCCATGATGGTGCCGGCGTGCGCGGCCAAAAGGACGTGTGGGATCTGCGCCAGCATGGGATTCGTCAGGTCCTGCACCATCAGGGTCATGCCGTGAGCCTTGGCCCAGCAACAACTCAACAAGGCCCCGGTCTGTGTCTTGCAGGTCTTCAGCGCCACCCCCGTCCAGCCCAATTCGCGCCCCAACCGCACAAATTTCCAATCATGCGCGCTCTCGTCGAGGAACAAGGGCTTCCGCGCCGAAACGCTGTGCACGTCAATGCGGTTGTGCTCCAACTCGTACGGAAACGGCTGCTCCACATACAGCAGCATGCCGTGAATCCGGGGATGCTCGTCCCGCAACCGATCCACGATCCCATTCACATAATCCGGCTCGCTCACCGTGCAGTTGAAGTCCGCGGTCAGCCAATCGACACCCTTTTCGATCGCGATCTCACCGATCTTGACCGTCCGGGCGTAGTCCCAATCCGCGTCGTTCCCACGCAGCTTGATCTTCAGGCAGTTCAAGCCGTCGCGTTCAATCCAGTCCCGCAGCAGGACAGGATAGCCGTCGTCCGGTTCGTTGCCCGTCAGTTCCGATTCATCGAGAGGATCCACCCCGCCAACCAAATGCCAGGCCGGCAGGGTCGCCGGCGCGTCGGCCGTAAGGAAATCACATGGATACTTCCCCGCAAAAGAGACCTCTGTGCCTTCGGCCGGTTGCACGAACGCGGCAAGATCGCGGTTCATGAACTCAGGGCCAAAAGTCTCGTAAATGGGGCGGTCGTTGACCTTCCCATAGGCGTCATGAACGGCGATATCAAATAGCGAGCAGCAGACCAACGCCGCCAACCAGGGCATGGGTTCCGTGTCGGCTCCGCGTTCCGCGTTGAAGGCCTCCAACAATCCCGGGAGCGCCTGCTCCTGAAAATCGTGCCCGACCTCCAGCGCATGGCCGGCGCCATCGAACGCCGCCCAGGCCTCGGCCAGTTTCACGCAGAACGCCTTCATGGCCTCGTGCCGCTCTTCATACGACAACGCGCTCGGCCAGACCCAGGTCACGCTCAGGGGCGTCTCGCCCCAGCCCTCAGCCGATTCACCGGCGCCATTGGCAACCGTGACTTTCGCCCGCGCACACGTGACATACGTGACGGTCTCCCCCCCGAATTTCAACGGCATGCGCGTATGGACCGGCAGGAACCAAACGGCAGCGGAACGACACGTGATATCAGTGGATTTGCTCATAGTTTTACTTCTTCTTCGCCGGCTTCCGGACAACGGGCGCCCGCTTCCCCTGATGGGAGAGCTTGCCTTCGATCATCATCTTATGAACCCGGGCGCAATCGCCCATGTAGTGCTGCTGGGCATACTTGCCGGTTGCCAGATCAATGTGCTCCTTCATCTTCTTCTTGTCGCCCAGGGCATCGTAGTAGAGTCCCAGATAAAGGTGCGCAAAGAAGTAGCGGTTCTTCAATTCCGCCTGCCGCGGCTCCCCCCGCTCGACCGCCTTCATCACATCCTCGACCGTGCCCTTGCCTCCAAACAGCGCGTGCACCTCCATCATCGGAACGCGCGAATCGCCCTCGATCGGAATGTAAAGATCCCGGGCCTTCTCGATGTTCTCGGCCTTGGCCGTGCAGAGAAAATGCCAGACCGCGTTCTCGACATCATGGGGATTCACCGACTTGTGAACCTCAAACTGCGACTTCCCGGAAACGAACTCCCCCGCATAGTAGAACGACAATCCCCGCATCCAATGGTGCGCCAATCGCGCCGGCTCCAACTTCAACTCCCGGTTGAAATCCTCCACCGATTCCTTCACATGCCCCAACCGGAAATGCTCGATCCCGCGGTTCCGAAAGGCGTCCACGGCCCGGGGTTCCAGTTCGATCACCTTGGAATAGGCGGTGATGGCCTTGGCGCTGTCCCGCATCGCCTGGTGAATCTGCCCCGCGGTGAAGTGCGCGCGCGGCTCGCTCGGATCCGCAATGACCGCCTGCTTCACATGCTCCAAGGCCTGCTCCGCATCGCCGCCGCGAAAGGCCTCCGCAGCCTTCCGGAGTTCCGCCTCCAACCTGTCGCGATCCGCGGCGCCGACGGAACTGACCCCCGCCAAAACCAAGAACGCCAATGCAACCTTCCGCAACAACTCCTTCATGTCTCAATTCCTTTCTTCAATAGGTCGCCCGCCCGCCCGAGATATCGAACACGCCGCCGGTGGTGAACGAGCAATCCCCGGACGCCAACCAAGCCGCCATTGCAGCCACTTCCCGCGTTTCGCCAAAGCGATTCATCGGTATTTTCGAGCGCATGTAATCGATGTGCTCCTGGGAGATCTGCTTGAGAATATCGGTCTTGATGACCGCGGGCGTCAGGCAATTGACGATCACCCCCGTCTCCGCCAGTTCCTTGCCGAGCGACTTGGTCAAGCCGATCACGCCGGCCTTGGCGGCGCTGTAGTGCGAGGCGTTCGGATTGCCCTCCTTGCCCGCGATGGAAGCAATGTTCACGATGCGCCCCCACCCCTGTTCGATCATCCCCGGAACAACCGCGCGGCAACACAAGAACACCGCGATCAGGTCGATGTCGATCACCTGAGTCCATTCCTCCGGCGTGCATTCCCAGAGCTTCTTGGACACGCCCGCTATGCCGGCGTTGTTCACCAGGATGTCGATTCGCCCGAAGGCCGCAACCGTTCCCTCAACGGCCGCCTGGACTTGCTCGGGCTTCGTCAACTCGACCTGTTGCGTCGCGACTTCCCCCTTGGCGGAAAGCGCTTCGGAAGCCTCGGCCAGGGCAGCCGCATCCAGGTCCCACAGACAGACCTTGGCTCCCGAATCGAGCATTCGCTCCGCAATTGCATATCCAATCCCACGCGCCCCGCCCGTGATTGCCGCGCTTTTGCCTTTCAAATCGATGCCGTTCATGAATTCTCTCGCTGACTCAGTTGAAAAACGAAGCGCATACTGGGTCGCGCCTCGTTCACTGTCCAGCAATTGCCGCCAACTCGATCATTCGGAGTCAATCCTTCTCCGTCCGAAGTTCGCCTTTATCGCCATGTCCAAAACAGTCCTCTGCATCGGCGCGCACTACGACGACTGCGCCTTCGGGATCCCCGGCATCATGTTGCAGGCCGTCCGCAAGAATTACCGCGTGGTCAATTTGTCGCTGATCGGCGACTACTCCAATTGGGCGCCCATGAAGGGCCGCCACCAGGAACTCGCCCCCGGTTGCAAGGCGATCGCTGAAGACTACGGCGTGGAAGCGCGCTTTCTGAACTTTGCCTCACATCGATTCTCCGACAGCCTGGAGAACCGCAAGATCCTGGCCCGGGAGATCGCTGCCATCCAACCCGACATTGCCTTCGTGCTCTGGAAGGAGGACCAGCACAACGACCATGTCGAAGCCTCGAAACTCAGCAAGATCTGCCTGAGCCACGCCAACCAGATCCTCGACGGCGCGGAAAAGTATCGCCGGCCCAAAGACGTCTACTCCTACGACAACGGCCCCCGGCACACCATCGGCTTCGAACCCGACACCTTCATGGATGTCACCGATGTCTGGAAAGACGCCATCACCTGGCTCGGCCGACTCATGTCGTTGGTGCGCAACAAGCCCTACGACGCCATCGCGCAACACGCCGCCCAACGCGCCAAGGAAACCCTGGCCCGCTACCGGGGAGCAACCTGCGGCGCCCGCTACGCCGAGGCCGTCCAGGCCCATCTTCCCCGAGCCCGCGACTTCCTCTGAACATCTGTTCTCCCATGCCTGAAGAAATATTCGACGTCGTCAACGAGCGAGACGAGATCATCGACGCCCGCCCCCGTGGCGAGGTGCACCGGTTGGGGCTCCTGCATCGCGCCGTTCACATCCTGGTCTTCAACCACGCCGGCGAGATCTTCCTCCAAAAGCGATCCCTGTCCAAGGACACCCATCCGGGTTGTTGGGATTCCTCCTGTTCCGGACATGTCGACCACGGCGAGGACTACGACGAATCCGCCCGACGGGAACTCGACGAGGAGCTGGGAATCTCCATTGATTCCGGACTCGAACGACTGTTCAAGATCGACGCCGGCCCCGAGACAGACCAGGAGTTTGTCTGGATCTACCGACTGCAACACGCAGGCCCTTTCGTCCTGCATCCCGAGGAGATCGAGACCGGCGATTGGTTCGCACCCGAGCGCGTGACCGATTGGATCGCCGAACGGCCGGAGGACTTCGCATCCGGCTTCAGGGCCTTGTGGACGAAGCTGAATTCCGGCGCCTAGACGCGTGTCCCCAGCCGCCTAGGGAACCGGTTCTCATTTCCAGTTTGAAGATTCCACGCCCGACAACGAAACTCACCCCATGATCAGAGTCCTATCCGCCTTCTCCGCGTTGCTGTTTGCCGCCGCAGCCAACGCCGAAAACTGGCCCGCTTGGCGCGGTCCCCGACTCGATGGATCCAGCCAGGAAACGAACGTCCCCACGAAATGGAGCGCGACCAGCAACATCCGCTGGAAAACGCCCATTCCGGGCTACGGGCACGCCTCACCCATTGTCTGGGAGAACCGGGTCTTCACCGTCACCGCCTTGCAGGACACCCAGGATCGCGCGCTACTGTGCCTCGACGCCATCAACGGCCGCAAACTCTGGCAGAAGACCGTGGTCCAATCCCCCTTCGAACGCGTGCACCGGCTGAACAGCCGCGCCTCCAGCACCCCGGCCGCCGATGGAGAACGGGTCTATGTCGCCTTTCTCGATGTCGATGCCATGGTCGTCGCCGCCTACGACTTCACCGGCCGCAAACAATGGGAATCCCGACCCGGTCCCTTCAGCAGCAAACACGGCTTCTGCAGTTCCCCCATCCTGCACCAGGACAAGGTGATCGTGAACGGCGACCACGACGGGGATTCCTACATCGTCGCGCTGGATCGCAGAACTGGACGCGAGATCTGGAAGACCCCAAGGAAGAACAAGACCCGCAGTTACTGCGTGCCCATCATTCAAGAGCTCAGCGGACGCACCCAGATGATTCTCTCCGGCGACCAGTCCGTCGCCAGCTACAACCCTGACAACGGCGAACTCCACTGGTATCTCAACGGTCCGACCGAGCAGTTCGTCGCGTCATTGGTCTACAATGCGAAGGCCGACCTCCTCTTCCTGACCGGCGGTTTTCCAGAACATCACGTCCTCGGCCTGCGTCATGACGGGAAGGGAGTGATCAATGACTCCCAGATCCCCTGGCATCACGAACGCGCCTCCTGGACCTCCTACGTACCCTCGCCCATCTCCGAGGGCGACTACTTCCTCCTCGTGTCCGACACGGGCTACGCCTGCTGCTTTGACGCCCGCACCGGCAAGCTCCAATGGCAAGAGAAACTCGGCTCCCATCACGCATCCTTGGTTTCTGCCAACGGTCTCGTCTATTTCATCTCCGACACGGGAGAAACCACTGTCGTCAAACCAGGCAATGAATACCATCAAATCGCGCGCAGCGAACTGGGAGAAAAGGTGTTTGCCTCACCCGCAATCAGCGGCGGCAGGTTCTACATCCGAGGCTACGAAAACCTCTACTGCATTGGCGAACAAGGCGCGGAGTAAGCGTCGGTTTCGGCAGGGAGGGCCAAGCCCGGCGACAGCCGCTTCATCAACCGGTGGGGAGAGACTCCGTCGAGCCCATTTCGAAATCCTGAAGGGGTGAACGCGGCGAGAGCCATGACTCTGGGTTCTTCGCGCATTTCACGATGCGCCCTCAACCTGACTCGTCGCGTCGCCATCATTCCTTGATCCACCCCGCCTTCGCCGCGCTGCGTCGGAGGCGTCAATCAATCAATCGATCACCCGCGGCGGAGGCGTCTTCTTCTTGGTGGCCGGCGGCTTCTTGACGGTCTTGGGCCGCGGCGGCGGTTTCTTCTTTTGGAAGACCTTTACATCCCCGCCCAACCCCACTTGCCAGGTGTCGCTCCGATAGATCTCCCACCCTGCGGCGACGCCCGCCTCATCCGTGATGGAGCGCGCCGTCAGATAGGCCTCGAAACTGTCGGGGTAGACGAGAAACCGAATATACTTCTTCTTCTCGTTCGCCAGCTTCAACGCCCTCCTGAACTTGGAGGCGTCACGCTTGATTCGGGCGATGTCTTCCCCCCCGTTCGGCAACATGGCGATCTCCATGTTCGCCGACGAGCGATTGTCGAAGGTGCGAACGGATACGGCGTAGTCGCGATTGCGAACGGGATTCCTTCTGAAATAGGCCATCAGCTTGTCGGGATCGAAAACCGCGCCCTTGGCGGAAGCGGCCCCGGGGGCGCTGGCCGCGGAATTCTGCGAACTGGCGTGCAGCAGGGCTTGCGATGTCCGCGGATTCGCAAGCTCCTTCTTGATCGCAGCCCGGGCGGCATCGATATCGATCATGGTCGCCCGTTTGTCCCGACACATGACCCACATCGCAGTCGTGCCCGGCGGCGCCGCCCTCGGATCCGGCATGCGGATCTCGTGCGGCGCAGGAGCCGCCGCCCTGGGCGTCTTGCCCATGCGTTCCTTGAGCCTCGCCACCTCGGCCTGCTTGACCTTTTGTTCCTTCTCCTTCTGATCCGTCTGGCTCTTGACCTCCGCCAACAGCTTCCTCGCCTCCGGCAACGGCATGACCTCGGGAGCGGCTTCCTTGGGATCTTCCAGCAACGCCATCTCCTCGGCCAGTTCCGCAGCCCGTTGCTTCATCTGAGCCACTTCCTCGCTGCGCTGCTTCGCCCTCGCCTCGGCCTCGCTAACCTCTGCCTCCGTGATGGCAAATGCCGAGGGATCCAGCTCCCGAATGCGCTCCACCGCCTGATCAACCCCCAACTGCATGAGTATCAACAGGATGATCAGAAAGCCGATCACATTGGTCAGCGTGTCGAGCAGGCTGTCCAGATTCAGACCGACTTCGTTGTTCTTGCGACGGCGCATCTTGTCCCTGGTCTATTTCTTCTTGAAAAAGCTCAGATCGACATCGCCGCTGCCCACCAATGGCAGCTTGCCGCTCCGCGCCCCCTCATCGTGCGCCAACCGACGCGCCGCATGAAACGCGTCAGCGCCATCCTGCCGCACCAGGAACACGATGGTCGATTTCTCCTGTCCAGCGACCTTCTTGACGAGTTGTTTGAAGGGCGCGCTTTTCGCCAACTCGGACCGGGCGATCTTCACCGGAGCCGCCCCGGCATGCAGTACCACGTGGTTGGTGGCGCATTCGACGAAATAGGGCTGCAAATCGCGGCCCGTTCCTCCTGACACGATCTTGTTGTCCGGTTGGGGATCACGGCGTTTTTGAATCTCCACGGTCAAATCCTGCACGGACTCCTCCATCAGGCGTATATCAGCGTCAATCTCCGGAATCTTCTTCTTCAGGTTGTCGACCTGCGCGAGAATCTCCTCGGCCGCCTTGACATCCGCCGGGTCGCGCTCGCTGGCGGCGCGACGTCGCTTCAACTCCGCCAGCTTCGCCGGATCCTTCTTCAAGGCCTCGGCGGTGGCGACATCCTTCCGCAGGGCCGCAAGCTCCTGCTCACGAGCCTTCGCCTCCTTGCTCGCCGCCTCGAAACGCTCCTGCCGCTCCGCTGCCCGCTCCACCGCCTCGGCGTCGCTCTTGTCCACCGTGTTGCTTACCTGCGACAAGGCCAGGCCCGCGATCATCATCGTCAATATGCCGATGACGCAGATAAGGATGCTCAGGAAAGGAAACAGCGAGATGGTTTCCTCATCGCCCTTGTTACGCCTGGCCATCGCCGCCTCCGTGCGAACCGCCTCCCATACCGGCCAGCGTCTGGTTCAACTGCGCCAGGGTTCGCTCCATGCTCTCCAACTGCCTCATCAACGCCGCCGACACATCAACTCCGGCCTTCTGTTCATCCAGCGTCAACCCGCTGGAGTCGCTCAAGCGCCGCAGCACATACTCGTTGCAGTATTCATCAATCGAGTTCAGCAACTCGTCCTCGCCCTTCTGCAGGGAACTCATCGGAATCATCAGGAACAGGCTCATGACCAACGCGATGAAGGTGGTGTCGAAAGCCTCGGACAAGCCGCTCGTGATACTGGTGAGGGAGTCCTTGACG
Source organism: uncultured Verrucomicrobiota bacterium (assembly GCA_964519245.1). Classification (GTDB taxonomy): domain Bacteria; phylum Verrucomicrobiota; class Verrucomicrobiia; order Limisphaerales; family JAYPEY01; genus JAYPEY01. The sequence goes on along the minus strand of CAZFLK010000043.1, from coordinate 15,824 downwards.
GCGCTGATATCCGCTGCGTCGCCGATACTGCCGCCGAAACCGCCGACAGCCATGCCCAGGCCTGACACCGTGCCGATGAACCCCAGAATCGGGATCGCCCAGATGAAGACCTTGACCAGGCTGTAACTGGAAGCCACCGCGTTGGCGTCGATGTCCGACTGCGTGGTCAACAACCCGGCGGCCTCGCTGTTGTTGTTCCGAGCCCGAAAATGCTCCAACACCCGCAGCACCCGCATGATCAAAAAACTTTCCGTGGGCCGGATGGGCAATTCCGTCACCCGGTCCAGGAATTGATCGACATTCTCGCTGGTGATCTTCGGCGCAATCTCGTCGGGCAAGAGGTCGAAGTGCATGCCCCGCTGTTGTTTGACCAGCTTGCGCCACTTCCAGAAGAGGATGGCCGCGGACCAGAACATCAGCAGGACCTCGAAATAAGGGATGACGCCGCGATTCGTGAACAACTGCCCCAGGTAGGTTCCCTTGACAAGGAACATCACCAGGTAGAACGCCGCCGTCAGTCCCAACGCGGCCAGGCCGGACCCCAACGCGCTGACATTCGTGAACTCCGACTTGCCCCCGCCCCGCAGCGCCGCGCTCCTCAGCTTGGGCCGGCGCTCGCCCGCCTCTTCGTCCGATTCATCATCGACGCCTTCGTCCTCACCGAACGCGTCGGGAATCTGAAGCTTGCGGTTGCAGGCCGGACATTGAATCTCGGAACCGGCCAGGTCGTCTTCGACGTTCAACTTCTGATTGCAGTGGACGCAGCGAAACTTCATAGGGAGTAGTCGGGATCATTGCGCTCCCTCCCCCCGCGTTCAAGAACAGAAAACCATTCGATTCTCACCGAAAAATGGCGCGCCCCGCTTCGAACAACGTGAGCCGCTCGCGAAGCCGACGCTCCACCTCGAGATCGCCCTCCTTCCGAGCCAACCCGATCGCCTCGCGGGTCAAGGCCTGCGCCTCCCAGAAATTGCCCAGGGCGGCGTGGGCTGCCGCCATGGTGGCCACGGGAATCGCCCGGTCCCGTCCCGTCATCAGCGTGGCGCGTTCCGCCAACTGCAACGCCTCTCGGGGATTGCGGCCCTGATCCTCTGGCACGGTCGCCAACGCCCAGGCCAGGTCGTTCAAGGGCGTCGGCGCCTCGGGGTCCACGACCAACAACTTGCGATACTGCGCAATGGATTCCGGATACCGCTCCTTGTCGAAATAGGCCTGCGCCAGATCCAGCATGGCGCTGGTGTTGTGCGGATTCTCCCGGACCGTCGCCTCCAACTCCTCCAAGGTCGGCCCGACCCGCCCGCGCAACTCGACCGCCCGATTCAGATCCGCGCGCGTCTGGTCCAATCCGGGATCCCGCTTGAGGGCTTCGCGAAAACAGGCGATTGCCTGCGTCAGCTTGCCCTGACTGGCGAGTGCGCCCCCCAGGTTGCTATGGGCCTCCGCATAGCCGGGCTTGGCGGCAATCACCCTCCGGTAGATGGGGATTGCCTCCGCGTGACGATCCATCCCGCACAACTCATCCGCCAACAGCATCTGCAGATGGATGTTGTCCGGATTCCAATTGACGGCCTCACGCAACAACTGAATCGCGGCCGCCCGGTCCTCCGAAAGCAGAGCCCAGCTGATATCGTCCTCGATCGACATGGCCACCATGTCACGAAGATTCTTGTCCCGGACGTCGGCGCTCGCCGCTATCGCGTGGTCTCCCAGCTTGAGCTCCATCACGGACTCGAGCGGATCCAGCAAGGGACGCACCCGCTGCACGAAGGCCGCCTTGCTGTTCCGGTCCAACACACTGGAATATTCCAGCCAGGGACGTTCATCGCTGTAGATGACGGCGTTGCCCGCCAGCTTCGCCAAGCCGTCAGGCCCCAGCAGGAAACCGCCCAGAAACACATGCGGGTGCACCAGGAAATGGTTCACCCCCCCCCAATACGAGAACTCAAGGTCGCGCAACACCTCGGGTTTTGACCCAATCCTTGTCGATCCGCTCTCCATGACCCTCACCGGTTGGTCCCGCCGGCCGATCAAGAGCAACTCCGAGGTATTGTACCACAACACACTCTGGGGAAATTCCGCCAGAAAGGTCGCGGTCAGGATCTCGATCTCCTCCAGGGAAAAGAAGGCGATCGGCAGGAACTGACACAACAGCCCCCCGGAATTAAGCCGCTTGGAGGCCGCCGCGTAAAACTCCCGGGTGTAGAAGGAAGCCACGCCCGGCCGGTAAGTCTGTCCCACCTCGATGGAAATCAGATCGTAGGTGCGCCGCGTGTGAGCCAGATAGTTGCGCCCGTCGTCCACGATGAAGTTCACCCGGGGATCCTCCATCCATGCCGAGTCGAAGTGCTCGCGGATCATGTCCAGGGTTTCGCCCTCGATCTCGACGCAATCCAGCCGGTCGATGTCGTACATGACAAAGCGACTCGGCGTCATGCCGGCTCCCATGCCAATGGCGACCACCTCCTTGGGATCAGGGTGCAGAGCCATGGGAATGTGCGCCGCCATGACCTGGTGCCCCTTGCCGTCATAACCCTGCCAAAGCCGGTCGATCTTCAATTGCCGCTCGCCGTGACCGCTGTCCACCACGGAGACGAATGCGTTGACGCCTTCACGGAAGTCCAGCAGCGTCCCCTTTCCGGCGAGATAATCATCGGGCAACCGGGTCTTCAATCCGCCGACCAGCCCCAACCACAGCGCCACCCCGGTCACGGCCATCCCGAATCGCCGCCCCCGGGGCGTCGACCGTTCAAGAAGCAGGATCGCAAGACATCCCGCCGACACACTCAGCCCCGTGGATATCAGGACAGTCGCCTTCATCCCCAGTCCGGGCAAAAGGAGGAAACCGAACACCAACGATCCCAGGATGCCGCCCACGGTATTCAAGGCCGTCATGCGGCCGATGTCCGCCCCCGCCAGGCGCGGGTCTTCCACCGCCAGGCGCATCGCCAACGGAAACGCCGCGCCGGACAGACAGGCCGGCAGCAGAAGAACCAACATCACCAACGCCGCCTGTTCAGCGATCCCGGCCGCATCGATCCAGCCCAGCCAAAAATCAGCCGGCGACAACAACACCAGCAGAACCGAGAGCCCGATGCCCATTTGCAGTCCCCCGAACCAAAGGGCCCGTCGTTTCGACCGGTCGAAATAGCGCGCCGTTCCCGCCGCCCCCAGGACCAATCCCAGCAGGATGACAGTCAACACCAACGTGTAGGTATAGACGCTGCGCAATAGAATCAACGACAGGAACCGACTCCAAAGGATCTCATTGCCCAGGGCGATGAATCCCGAGGCGAAGAAAAGCGCGCCAATGACAAACGCGACGCCGCGGCGATCTTCGGCCGTTTCAGAGGCGGACCGACTCTTCTTCGAACGAACGTTGGTTTGCTCGCCTTCCTCGTCCTCGGCCGGCGACAGTTCCTTGCCCGCCAACGGTATGCGAAGGACGCCAAACCCCATCAGGGCGCTCAGACAGGCTCCAATGTAGATCGTTTTGGAAACGCCGATCTTCGGGACCAGGAACAGGCCGCAAGCCGCCGCGCCGAGGCAGGCCCCGAGGGTATTGATCGCAAAAAGCCCCCCCACCGTGCCCGAAACGCGCTCGCGCGAATTCACAAACCACCGGCACATCAATGGAAAGGTGCCGCCCATCGCCACGGTCGGCGGCAGCATCACCGCGGTCAGCAGAAGGCAACGCACCGCAGTCAACAGCGCAAACCTTTCGGAAAGCGGTTCGTAAACCGCCCCGTAAGCCTTGTTCGCCAGCGCGAAGAACGCGGGACTCAACAAGACGAAAACCGCGATCACCAACTCCAGGATCCCATACAACCTCAAAGGACGCCGCTGCCGGACTGAAACCCTCCCAAACAGATAACTCCCCAACGCAAGCCCGCCGAAAAACACCGCCAGCACGCAACTGAGCGCAAAACTCTCCGCGCCGAAAACCAAGGAAGCCTTCCTTATCCAACAGATCTCATAGACCAACGCCAGGAAGCCGGAGAAGAAAAAGACGCCCAACAGCAAACGCTCTTGACCAGATGAATCCTCAGGCCGAGTCGCTTCGCTGGACTTGTCGACTGAATTGCTCATGGGTGAAAACGGGCGGACTCTACTGAAGCGCGAAGCGATTGACAATGGCTGCCAAACCTTCACCGACCGCACAATTCCGCTCCCCGAAAATCATTGCCCCGAACCCTGTCCGGAACGATAAACCGCCCATGATCTATCTCATTGCCGCACTTATCGGCCTCCTCAGCGGCGTCTTTAGCGGCATCTTCGGCGTCGGAGGCGGGGTGGTCATGATTCCCGGCATGGTTTACCTGATGAAGGTCCCCATCAAGACGGCCATCGGGACCTCCCTGGCCATCATCATACCCACCGCCATCGCCGGCGCCGCCAAGCACACCCACGCCGGCAATGTCGACTTCAAGATCGTCCTGCTGATCGCTCCCCTGGCCATCGCCGGCGGCGTTGGCGGCGCCATTTTGGCGCAAAAAGTCCCGGCCGAGACGCTCAAACGCCTGTTCGGCGCCTTCATCATCTGCGTTGGAGCCCACCTCGCCTTCTTCAAATAGCCCGCGTGGATGAGTCAAGCTCTCCATCCCGCCTGTTCGTCGTCGTCGGACTGCTCTTCGGCTTCGCGCTCGGATTGCTGTCGCCGTGGGCGCAGGCCCGAATCCAGAGACGCCTGGCCGCCCAACGGGGGGGAACGGGAAAGAAAAGTATTCCCACGCCATCGTCTGATTCCTCATAATTCACTTCATGAAACGCCTCCTCGCCGCAGTTCTCTTTGCCCTCCTGCCACTGTCCATCTGCCATTCCGCGCCAGTGGACAAGCCCAATGTCCTTTTCATCGCCATCGACGACCTGAACGACTGGATCGGCGCGCTGGGCGGCCATCCGCAAGCCCGCACCCCAAACTTGGATCGCCTGGCCGCGCGCAGCGTCCTCTTCGCCAACACCCATTGCGCCGCGCCGGCCTGCAATCCCTCGCGCGCCGCGCTAATGACAGGCATCCCGCCCTACCGCTCCGGCATCTACCACAACCCGCAGCCCTGGCGTCCCGTCCTGCCGGACGCCGTCACCATTCCCCAGCACTTCACAGCCCACGGCTACTGGTCCGCCGGCGCGGGCAAGATCTATCACGGTGCCTACGCGGACCCCGCATCCTGGGACGCCTACTACCCCAGCAAGAAGCAAACCCGCCACGGCGATCCACCGCCCCTCAAGAAAAACGCCAGCGGTCTCGGTCGCGGCCATTTCGACTGGAGCCCCACCGCGGCCCCGGACAGCGAGATGGGCGACTACAAGACGGCGACCTGGACCGTCCAACAGCTCACCCGCAAACACGACAAGCCCTTCTTCGTCGCCTGCGGCATCTATCGCCCCCACCTTCCCTGGTACGCGCCACAAGCGTATTTCGACATGTTTCCCCTGGATTCGATCCAGCTTCCGAAAACGACGGAGAACGATCTGTCCGATGTGCCCAAGGCCGGGATCGCCATGGCGAAGCCCTCCGGCGACCACGCGGCCGTCACCAAGGGCAACCAATGGAAGAAGGCCGTCCAGGGCTACCTCGCCTCCATCGCCTTCGCCGATGCGCAGATCGGACGCGTGATTGACGCCCTCGACGCCGGCCCGCACAAGGACAACACCATCATCGTCCTCTGGACCGACCACGGATGGCACCTCGGCGAGAAGGAGCATTGGCGCAAGTTCGCCCTCTGGCATCGCGCCACACGAACCCCAATGATGATCAGCGTTCCCGAGGGCGTCACGGGATTGCCCTCAGGTTCCGCCCAGGGAAAGCAATGCCGCCAAGCCACGAGCTTGATGGACATCTATCCCACTCTCATCGACCTCTGCGGCTTGACGCCCAAAAAGGAGATCGCCGGCAAGAGCCTCGTGCCGCTGCTGAAGAACCCGGACAAGAAGACCGGACGCGCCATCGTCACCACCCACGGACGAAACAACCACGCCATCCGCGACGAGCGCTGGCGCTACATCCGTTACGCCGACGGCAGCGAGGAACTCTACGACCACAAGAGCGACCCCAACGAATGGACCAATATCGCCGCCGACCCCAGGCATTCCCAAACGAAGAAACGCCTGGCCGGCTTCCTGCCCCAAACCAACGTTCCCGACGCCCCCAAGGACAAACAGAAGACCGGCGGCTCGTCCAAGAAAAAGAAGAACGCGAAAAAGCGCCAGTAAGGTCATCGACATCCGCGCCATCCTCATTCACAGAAACGCCGCGCGCAGCGCACTGGAGTGCGGCGCGACCAATCGAAGCAGCGCGCTCGAGTGCCCCCCTCACCGGATAGTCACCGGCGACTCCCCCGCTTCGGTCGGGAGGATGCGTCCAATCACAGCCGACACGCCCATGCCGGCCAACTTTAATTCGGCGACGCAGGCGTCCGCCCCTTCCTCGGGAACCGCCGCCAACAATCCGCCGGAGGTTTGCGGATCAAACAGGATCGGGTAGCCCTTCCTCTTCGCCGCCTCCTCGTGATTGGCAATCGCCCGACGCATTCGGAGATTATCCGGATGCAACGAGCTTTGAATCCCCGCCCGCAGCGTCTCCACCGCGCCGTCCAACAACGGGATCGCATCCAGCTCCAACTCCGCCGACACGTCGGACGCCTTCAACATCTCAACCAGATGCCCGACCAAACCAAACCCCGTCACATCCGTGCAGGCTGACGCGCCGTGTTGGCGCAGGATGTCTGCGGCGATTTGATTCGATTGCAGCATCGATTCGATCGCCGACTCGATCCAATCGCCCTTGACCTTGCGCCGCATATCGGCGGCAAAGAGCGTCCCCGTCCCCAATGCCTTGGTGAGGATCAACCGATCGCCCGGCTTGGCGCCGCGTTTGTGCAAGACCGCGTTCTTCTCCGCCAAGCCCTGAACCGAAAGGCCAAACGAAAACTCCACCCCCTCGGAGGAATGCCCTCCCACCAGGGCGCAACCGCACTCGTTGAGAATGTCGACCGCCCCGGAAAGGACCTGGAACAACGACTCCTCCACCGCCGACTCGGCGCCATAGGGAACCACAGCCACCGCCAAGGCTGATTGCAGCTCGGCTCCCATGGCGAAGGTGTCGCTCAAGGCATGGTTCGCCGCAATCTTCCCGAAGATGTAGGGATCATTGAGAAATGAACGGAAGGAATCGACCGTGTGCACGGCAACCTTCCCCGGAGGCGTCTCGACAACCGCCGCATCGTCCGGCGATTCCAACCCGACCAGCACATCGTCACGCTTGAGCGGGCTCAAGCGTGACAAGACACGCGACAGTACGGTGAAACCGACCTTGGACCCGCAGCCGCCACAAGGCATGAACGGCTCCCGCAATTGAGCCGCATTGTCCGACTCTGCCGGAGTCGCAACCTTCATCAACGTCGCGCCCATCTCGGGAAGTTCCTGGTATTGCCGCATCCAACGGCGGTCGATCCAGTTCTTCCACTGCCACACCCAACGCCCCTCCACCGCGAAGGGCCCCTTCGACGCCACCGCGTATTGGTCCCCCGTGCTGATAAGACTGAGAAAATTCTTCTGCGGGTGGAAGGGAATCAACGGTTTTCCGGCGCAGGCCAACCGGAGATTGCGCGCCAACGGCATCCCCTGCCGCACGGCAAACACTCCCGCCTTCGGCCGGGGATGTTTCGTGACCGCCGCCACATCCCCCGCCGCGAAGACAAAGGGGTGCGACTCCGATTGCAGGCAGTCGTTCACCGCAATGAAGCCGCGCTCGTCCGTCGCCAGACCGGCGGCCTTCGGCCATTTCGGCGCGGCGGCGCTGGTCGTCCAAAACAGGACGTCGAAAGGCAGCGTTGAGCCATCGCGCAACTCAACCTCACCTTCCCGCGCTTGAACAACCCGTTCGCCAAGATGGACCCTTACACCGCGAGCCTGCAGCACCCGGGTGTAGCGTCGTTGAACCAATTGATTGTGCGTCGGCAGAACCGTGGCGGCATCTGAAACCATCGCGAACTCGGCCCTTTGCCCTGCGTCCTTCAGCGCATGTTGCGCCGCCAAGGTCAGCTCCACGCCGCCCGCGCCGCCGCCGACGGTGACGACCCGAAGCGTCTTTGACCGATCGTTCCTCTCGCGAACCTCACGCCATCGTTCCAGGAAGCGATCCACCGGCTTGACCGGAATGGCCTGCTCGCGCGCGCCGGTCACGGCGTCCATTTCCGGGGTGGAGCCGGTATTGATCGACACCACGTCGAACCGCACCGGCGGCCGTCCCTCGCAATGGACGACCCGGTTCTCCAGATCGAGGCCGGTGACCGCCGCGTGATAGAACTGCGCCCCCGCGAATCCCGCCAACTTCCGAACGTCCAAATGCGCCTGCTCAAAGGAGTAATGCCCAGCAATCAGGCCGGGCAACATTCCCGAATACGGCGCGTTCCCCTCCCGGGAAATCACCGTCACCCGCACCCCGGGCATCGGCGCCATGCCAAGGTTCATCAGGACGCCCACATGCGCATGCCCCCCCCCAATCAGGACCAGTTCCGTCTCAATGGGTTGCGCAGCGGGATTCACGGCGCGATCTTTCGAACGGGCGTTAGGGTTTTCAACTGTTAAATGCCTGACATCAAGGACGAGACCGAGGACATTTCCGGCCTTCCCTTCCTCTCGTCGTCCTCCTACTCCTACTCCTACTCCTACTCGTCCTAATCCTCGTCCCCAATCCAACCTCCCCAACGCCCAATAACTTGATCTTCCATCACGTCAACCGGCGTGGCTAACGACATGTCCTTATCAAAGCCTTCACGCTGTGCATGCAACGCGAACCGACGCTGGCGAGGACGAGGACGATTCCGCATCTTCCTTCCTCTTGTCGTCCTCCTGCTCCTACTCGTCCTCATCCTCGTCCCCAATCCAACCTCCCCAACGCCCAATAACTTGATCTTTCATCACGTGAATCGGCGTGGCTAACGACATGTCCCTGCTCCGACGGAATGAACATCCATGATTGCGATTTCCTTGTTAACCGCATATTCAACCTTCTCACGAATCAACAGAGCTTCATCTCCTCCATTCCCCCGGTGCGCCAACAATTCGATCACGAGAAACTGGATGTTTACCAACTCGAACTACAGTTCGTGGCATGGACATCCGATCTTCTCGCCGATATTACCCCGAAGCAGGGAGTCCGAATCGGAGAGATCTGCGATCAACTGGACCGCGCCAGCCTCTCCGCATTGCTCAATACCGCCGAGGGCAACGGCAAGCGACGACGCCAACAACGGGCCAAGTTCTTCGATGATTCTCGCGGTTCCGTCACCGAATGCGCGGCCTGCCTCGATGCCTTGGTCGCCAAGAAGATCGTTCGCAACAGCGACATCGAGGAAGGAAAGGCCCTCCTGGTTCGCGCTTATTCGATTCTGACGAAGCTTGTGGGCATCTTCGATGGGTCTGGGCTTATGAGGGAAAATGAGTTCGAGTACCACGTTGGAGAGAGAGGAGACTTGGATGGAGACCAGGCTTCCCGTTCCAAGGACGAGAACGAGTAGGAGAACGTCGCAGCCATGCCCAAGCTCCGCGCCATTCCATCGGTCGAGAAAGTCCTGCAATCACTGGGCGACAACGGACTTCCCCGCCCGGTTGTCGTCGCGACCGTCCGGCAGGAACTTGCCGCGATTCGGAAATCCGGAAACGTCCCCCACCTTGACGACATTCTACAGCGCATTTCCAACGCGTTGAACGAACTGCGCCAATCCCGCATCCAACCCGTCATCAACGCCACCGGCGTGATCGTCCACACCAACCTCGGCCGCTCCCCTCTCAGCGTCGAAGCGGTCGACTCCATGGCCGCCATCGGATCGCGCTACAACAATTTGGAGTTCAACCTCGCATCCGGCAAACGCGGCAGTCGCGGCGCCTACCTCGAAGAATGCCTCGCCCTGCTTTGCAAGGCGGAGGCGGCGACCATCGTCAACAACTGCGCCGCCGCGCTGATCCTGGCGCTTCGCCATTTCACGGAGAAGAACCAGGAGGTCATCATCTCGCGGGGCGAACTCGTGCAGATCGGCGGCGGCTTCCGCATCCCCGACATCCTGGAAACCAGCGGCGCCCGACTCCGCGAGGTCGGCGCGACCAACAAGACCTCCCTGCGAGACTACGAACGCGCCATCGGCAAGGACACCGGATTGATCCTCAAGGTGCACCGCAGCAATTTCTTCATGGACGGCTTCGTCGATTCCCCGAACACCGAGGAACTCGCCGCCCTTGCCAGGAAGAAGCGCATTCCGCTGGTCGAGGATCTCGGCAGCGGCGCCATGGTCGGAACCGAGCAGTTCGAAGGCGTCGAGCACGAACCCACCCCGGCTGAGATCCTGAAGCGCGGCGTGGATCTGGTTTGCTTCAGCGGCGACAAGCTCATGGGCGGACCGCAGGCCGGCATCATCGCCGGCAAGCGTCGCCACATCGCCGCCTTGAAGAAGAACCCGTTCTTCCGCGCGCTGCGTTGCGACAAATTGATCCTCGCCGCGATGCAGACCACCGCCGAAAGCTATCTCGACAATGTCCAGGGAAAGAAGACCTGCCTTCCTTCGATCCCGACACTGGACATGCTGGGAGCGGTTTGCGAAGAACTTGAATCCCGCGCCGCGCACATCGTCGAGGAACTGCGCGGACTTCCGTTGAAGCTTGAAATCAGCCGCGGAGAATCCCGTATCGGCGGCGGCACGCTCCCCAGATCCGCAATCGAATCCGTCACCATCCAGATAAAACCCGACTCCATGACGCCTGCCGCCCTGGCCGCGAGATTGCGCGAGGCGACGCCTCCCGTCATCGGCGCAGTTGGTTCCGGCCGCGTCAATCTCGACCTCAGGACCGTCTTCCCCCGCCAGGACAAGGAAATCATAAAGACGTTCAGAGATCTTTTGGGAGCAGAAACGAAATCGCTTTGAGTTCCACCAACTACATTCTCGCCACCGCCGGACATGTCGATCACGGCAAGAGTTCCCTCATCAAGGCGCTGACTGAAACTGATCCCGACCGCCTGCCCGAGGAAAAGGAGCGCGGCATCACCATTGATCTCGGTTTCGCCTCGCTCGATCTCGACGCCGGCGACAAGCAATACCGCCTCGGCATCATCGATGTCCCCGGCCACGAGGACTTCGTCAAGAACATGGTCGCGGGCGTGGGCTCCATCGATCTGGCCCTGATCGTCGTGGCGGCCGACGACTCCTGGATGCCGCAGACCGAGGAGCATGTGCAGATCCTTTCCTACCTCGGCATCGACAAGGCTGTCATCGCACTGACCAAGATTGACCTCGACGAGGCCGACGCCGAGCTCGCCATCGAGATGGTCCGCGAGGAATTAAGCGGAACCCCCTTCGCGGAAGCTCCCATCGTTGGGACTTCGGTCACGACCGGCGAGGGCATCCCGGAACTGAAGCAAGCCCTGCTCAACACGCTGGAGCAGACCCCTCCCCCGCCCGACATCGCCAAGCCCCGCCTGCCAGTGGATCGCGTCTTCACCCTCAAGGGCATCGGCACCGTCGTCACCGGAACGCTCACCGGGGGCAGCCTGTCCAAGGGACAAACCATCAGCCTGCAACCCTCCGGCAGAACCAGCCGACTCCGCAGCATCCAGGCCCACAACGCTGATGCGGACTCCGTCGCCCCGGGAACGCGAACCGCCGTCAACCTCCCGGACGTCGGCCACGATACCGCCCACGGCGCCGACGGCGTCCAGCGCGGCGATGTCATCACGCTCGAGAAGTTTGGCGAAACCGTCGACGCCATCGACGCGCTGGTGGAGCGTTCTCCCAGGCTCAACAGCAGCCAATACAGCGTCAACCGCCCCCTGAAGAACAACATACGAGTCCGCGTTCACATGGGCAGCGGCAATGTGCCCGCGCGCATCTTGTTCCGGGAGAAGAAAGAACTGCTGCCCGGCGAACAGGAATTGGCGGAACTGCGCTTTGAAGAACCTGTTTTCGCGGCGGCTGGGGATCGCTTCATCATTCGCGATTGGCCCGAACAAGCCACCCTCGCGGGCGGGCTGATTCTGGACGAACTCGCCGACCGCCGACGCTTCCGCAGCGAGCGGCAAGGCCAACTCCTCACACAACGCGCCCAAGCGCCCGGCGATATCAAGGTCTGGATCACCTCCCTCTTGGAACGCGACACGGCGGCGCGAACCGATCAGGTCCTGCAACAATCCCGATTCGGCGCTACCGAGATTCGCACGGCGCTGAAAGAACTCATCGAGAGCGGCTCCGCGATCGAACGCCAGGGCATCGCCGCCAACCAGGCGGCATGGACCGAGGCCAAGAAGGAACTCACCGCCGCCATCGACACCCAACATCGCCGCATGCCTCACCTCCTTGGCCTGCCGCTCACCGAGGCGCGCGCCGCGCTCGCTGATCGACTCCAGTCACCTGAGGCGATCGAACTCTTGCTGAACGATCTCTGCTCCGAAGGCTTCGCCCGCCACGGCGCCGTCATCGCCCGGGAATCCCATTCCCCCACGCTTCCGGATCGACTGAAGGCGACGGGCGCCAAGGTGAAGGCCGCCCTGTCCGCCAAGCCCGCCGAACCGCCCAGCCGTAAGGAAATCGCCCCGGATGAGGCGGCTCAGGAAGTGATTCGCTTCCTGCTGACCACCGGCGAAATTGTCGAACTCAACCCGGAGATCGTCATCCTCAGGTCCGCCTACGATCAAATGTCCCGCGGCATCGTCGACTGGATCGAAACCCACGGCCCCGCCACCGTCAGCGAACTTCGGCAGGCTGTCGGGGCCAGCCGCCGCATCGTCATGCCCCTGCTCGAACGCTTCGACGCCCAGGGCATCACCAAACGCGACGGCGACAAACGCATCCTTACCGGCAAGGAAATCTGAACCACATCGCCCGGCAACCTCACCCCCTTCCGTGTTTTCCGCGTCTTCCGTAGTTGACCTCCCTCAGGGGAATCCACTACGGAAAACACTGAACACACGGAAACATGAAATCCGACCGCCTGGTTTGGCCTCAGTACAAGCGCATTCAGCCAAGCACCCCAATTTCCAATTCCTGATCCTCACTCCGACCGGAATCCTCACCCCCCTTCCGTGTTCTCCGCGTCTTCCGTAGTTGACCTCCCTCAAAGGAATCCACTACGGAAAACACTGAACACACGGAAACATGGAATCCGACCGCTTGGATTGGCATCATTGCAAGCGCATTCAGCCAAACGCCCCAATTTCCAATTCCGGATCCTCACTCCGACCGGAATCCTCACCCCCTTCCGTGTTCTCCGCGTCTTCCGTAGTCAACCTCCCTCAAAGGAATCCACTACGGAAAACACTGAACACACGGAAACATGGAATCCGACCCTCTGGGTTTGGCCTCTGGGGGCATGGCTCCCCGTCGCCTGCCGATCTCAGATCCGCAGTTTTCCTGAAACCGTTTCTTTGATCGCGACGTTCAACCATTCGATATGAATCCCCTGCCCCATCTCGTCGTCGCCGCGCTGGCATTCAGCTTTGCCGTCTCATCGATGGCCCAATCAGAACGCAGCGATCGCCAACGCCAGGGGCGCAAGGGCAAGGCCCGCCAAGCGATGGAGGCGTCGGATCCCCTGAAGGTCGGCGACACGGCTCCTGACTTCAACCTCAAGACCGCCGACGGCAAGCGCGCAGTGCGCCTCTCCTCCTTCCAGGGCAAGCGTCCCGTTGTGTTGGTCTTCGGGAGCTACACCTGACCGCCCTTTCGGAGTCAGGTTGGCTCCTTGAATGCGATGTACCGGGCCCACAAGGACGAGGTGGCATTCCTGATGGTCTACATCAAGGAAGCCCACGCATCGGACGGCCGTGTGAGCCAGGCCAATGTCCGGCAGGGCATCAACGTCAGGAATCACACCGACTACGCGGACCGGGCCTATGTCGCAGACAAGGCCTGTTCCCTGTTGAAAATCGAGTTTCCGGCAATCGTCGACGGCATGGATGACGCCGTGAACAAGGCCTATGCCGCGGCGCCCGACCGCATCTATGTCGTCGACAAAGAGGGCAAGATTGCGGTCCAGGCCGACAAGGGACCCCGGGGCTTCAATCCCGGAGTCGCGGCGACCCGCTCATGGCTGGAGAAACACGCGGGCGCGCAACCGAAACAAGACTGAAGCCCGGGCTGAATCACGATCGCAAAGCAGCGCGGATGGCAAGCGGCCTTCGCTTCAATCAACGGGCGGGAACTTGAAGATCGCGTCCGGCGTGTGCTGCTCCTGCATGACCTTGCGGATCCGGGCCACGACCTTCGGATTGGCGGCGGCGACATCCTTCGCTTCCGAGATATCGGCCTTGAGCTCGTAGAGTTCGATCTTGAGCGGATCCTGGTTGTTCTTTTTCAGCATGTTCTGCCGGACGCCCTTCCACTTGCCGAGCCAGACCGCCTGTTGTCCCCCATAGCCGGTGAACTCGCGATACAGGAACTTCCGGGCCTTCTGCTTTTCGCCCCGGACGGTCGCCGCAATGCTGATGCCGTCGATATCCGCCGGAGCCGTCGTCTTTGCCCCGATCAGGTCCAACAGCGTCGGCATCCAATCCTCGATGCCGGTGCGGTAGCCCGAAACGCTTCCGGCCTTCACCCTGCCCGGCCACTTGACGATCAACGGAACCCGGATACCGCCCTCGTAGAGCGAGCCTTTCAATCCCTTGAGCGGCTTCACGCTCTCAAAGAAATCATAGTCCACCTCCTCCTTCAGGTGTGTCGTGCCATTGTCCGACGTGAAGACCACGATCGTGTTGTCCTCCAATCCGTGCTTCTCAAGCTCCTTCAACACATTGCCGACATACCGGTCCATGCGCGTGATCATGGCGGCGTAGGCCGCGCGCGGCGTGAAATGCGGGGTATAACCATAGCCGCCCGAGCGCGTGAAGGGCGGGTCGTTCCACTTCAACTTCAAGTAAGGCTCCAACTCCTCGTCCGGGACGTGCAAGGCCACGTGTGGAATGATGGTGGGATAATAAAGAAAGAACGGACGATCCTTGTTGTCGCGAACGAACTTCACCGCCTGCTCATTGATGCGATCCGGCGCATAGTCCCGGCCCTTGAATTCATCATACGATTTCGGATCCTGCGGATCGGCTCCTTTGGCCAACGACGCGTGGCCGGGCACGGGCGGATGGTTGTTCAGCTTCACCTTCTCATTGTCGCTCCAAAGCGTCTCCGGATAGTAACTGTGCGCGTGCGATTGGCAGTTGTAGCCGTAGAACCGGTCAAACCCCTGCTTGGTCGGATTGCCGGTGGAACCGGTGTTGCCCAACCCCCATTTGCCAAAGGCCCCGGTCGTGTAGCCTTCCCGCTTAAGCAGTTCCGCGATCGTCACGGCTTCGGCTGATAGCGGATGCTGCCCCTCCGGTTCGCCAAAGCGCTTCATCGCACGATTGTTCCGCACCTCGGCATGCCCCGGGTGCTTGCCCGTCATCAGCACGCAGCGTGACGGCGCGCACACCGCATTGCCCGTGTAGGCGTCGGTGAACCGCAACCCCTGTCGGGCCAGCGAATCAATGAACGGCGTCCGGATCTTCTTCTGGCCGTAGCAACCCAACTCCGACCAGCCAAGATCGTCGGCCATGATGAAGACTATGTTGGGCTTCTTCGCCGCCGACATCGACCCGGCAGCAAGAACAGTCACGAGGAAAACTAGGAATCGTTTCATAGGTCTGTTGCTCAAAGGTGTCAGACGCTCGAAACTTTGCCAAGATCCACCTCGCGAGTGTTTCCATCCCGCGTTGACTCAAATTAAATGACACCGGGGAGGTTCAGCTGAGCGGGGCGAGATCGTGTCGTTGACTCATGGAAAAAAGACACCGGAAAAACCGGTGCCCATGA
>CAZFLK010000042.1:0-37222 GCA_964519245.1 uncultured Verrucomicrobiota bacterium | reverse complement strand
TACCCTGTGCCGGGCGCTGTTCAATTCGAATGAGTTCCTGTTTCTGCCGTGAATGACCAAGCGTTAGTGTGGACGAGGGAATTGAAGGAGGGGCGATTTTTCTGTCGCCCTGCCAGCGCAGCAGGCGCCGCGGCGTTGATCGGGGAGAGCGCAGCGGATTGTTTGGGTGGATTGGTCGTTCCTGCCCCTATGGTCGCCCCTTTGGCGCAACGGCGACAGGAATGCCGCCGCTCCTTGGGTGATGGCGCAGACAGTTTTTCATGGAATAACGCCCGATGAATTCGCCAAGCCAAAACGACCTCACCCACGCCGGGCGCCAATTCCTCGACCGCCGCGATTTTCTGGGACGCACAGGCTTGGGCCTGGGTTCCATCGCGTTGATGGATCTCTTATCCAAGGACGGGCTGCTGTCATCCTCGGCCGAGGCTTCCAGCGTCTCGATTCGCCCGACCGTCGATCCGGCGCGTCCGCATTGGCCGCGCGATCCGCATTATCCGGCGAAGGCGAAGAACGTGGTCGTCATCTTCTGCGCTGGCGCCTGCAGCAACTTGGAGTCCTTCGACTACAAGCCCGAGTTGATCAAGCGGGACGGGATGGCGTTGGAGGGAGGGCCTTCGGTGACGTTTCAAGGGCCGGCTGGAAACCTGGCGCGACCGCAGTATGAGTTTCGTCCCCATGGCCAGACCGGGAAATATGTTTCGGACATGCTGCCGCACTTGGGCGCGCTTTCGGATGAATTTGCCTTCGTCCATTCGCTCACCAGCAAGTCCAACACGCACGGGCCGGCGGAGAATTTCCTGTCGACGGGCTTTGTGCTGGACGGGTTCCCCAGCATCGGCGCGTGGGTGACCTATGCCTTGGGGACGGAGAACCAGGAATTGCCGGCCTTCGTGGCGATTCCCGATCCGCGCGGCGTGCCGCAGGCGAGCGTGAACAACTGGGGCCCCGGATTCCTGCCGGCGGTCTTTCAGGGCACGCCGTTCAATTCGGACAAACCCATCGGCAATCTGGCGCCGCCTTCAGGCGTCGGCGCGGCCGCGGATCGTTCCGCGCGAGATCTGTTGAAGTTGATCAACGACGAGCACCTGGACCGCAATCCCGGCGACGGAGGGTTGGCGGCCCGCATCGCGAGCTATGAACTGGCGGCGCGCATGCAGTTGTCTGTTCCCCGCATCAGCGACCTGTCCACCGAGCCGGCGCACATTTTGAAGATGTATGGGGCGGATGACACCAAGAACGAGACCAAGGCGTCCTTCGCGAAGAACGCGATCCTCGCGCGGCGGTTGCTGGAGAACGGTGTGCGCTTCGTGCAGTTGTTCAACGGGGCCTACGCCACGGGAGGCAGGTTGAACTGGGACGGGCATCAGAAGCTGCGGGAACAATACGACGTGCACGGGCCCGTCCTGGACCAACCGGCGGCGGCGCTCATCAAGGATCTCAAACAGCGGGGGATGTTGGAGGACACCCTGGTCGTCTGGTGCACGGAGTTTGGCCGCATGCCGATGTTTCAGAAGGGCGCCAAGGGGCGCGATCACAATCCTGGCGGCTTTACGGCCTGGCTCTGTGGCGCCGGGGTGAAGCGCGGCGTTAGTTTTGGAGCCACCGATGAGATCGGCTACAAGGCGGTTCAGGATGTGTCGTCGGTCTACGATCTCAATGCGACCATTCTTCATCTGCTTGGTCTGGACCATGAGCGGCTCACTTTTCGACACAATGGCTTGGAACGACGGTTGACCGATGTGCATGGCCATGTGTTGGAGGGGATGTTGACTTGACCCAGGAGCGGCGACATTCCTGTCGCCGTCGGCCTCGCAGAGGTTGAGGTGAGGGGGCGGAGTTGCTTGCGGTGGAAGTTTTTCCCTTGATCGGCTGTATCCCGTTCCGGGCCGATGGCGACAGGAATGTCACCGCTCCTCGGGGAGGTTGCCTCCCACTTTCTCCAACTCCTCGGCAATTCTTCGATCATGTCACCATCACAGAAGCCCGCGGGGGGCGCCGGTCGCTTTTCTTTCCTTTGAATTTGGCCTGTGGACTGGTCTACTCCTGTGAATTCACCATGTGCGGAGAACGTCGGAAGAAATTTATGCGTAATTGGACTGCATTAGTCGGAATGAGCGCGGTCTTGGCGATGCTGGCGGCGGGGTGTCGCAGCAGCCGGAATGCTTCGACGCCGGAGGTTGCGGGGGGCGTCCCGGTGTCCGCGGATGGAGGGGTGTTGGATGCCGAAACGGAGCGGATCCTGGCCCTGGCGCGGGAGAATCGTTGGGAGTTGGCGACGCTCAAGGCGGAAGACCTGACGGCCCAACGCCCGGGCGACGCCGAGGCAGCGCGTCTGCGCGACTGGGCCCGGGACAATCGCGACGCCCGGCGGGCGCTGGAAGCGACGAGCAAAATGGAGGAGTCCAAGGCGGCTCCGGTGGTCAGCGGTCGGGGCGCGTCCCGGCGCGAGGCGGCTCGGCTGAAGGACGCCCCGCCGATCGCCTATTCCGGGGAATATGATGCGTCAATCCGGGAGGTCTTTTCCCTGGCCGAAGCGGGCAAGTGGGAGGAGGCGGAGCGCAAGGCCGCGGAGTTGGTTTCGCAGGCCCCGGACGATCTTTCGGCGGAGCGACTGTTCAGCTGGGTGTCCAAGCAACGGCAGGTTCGGCGGTCTGCGGCGTTGGAGGATCGGATTCGCGAGATTGAAGCCAAGAATTCGGCGTTCAATCCGAGTGTCATGGATCTCCTGAACGAGCAGAAGGATCGGGGGCTGCCGCCGAGGAAGGATTTGCGTGACGCGATCCAGGCCCTGGAGGCGACCCCGCTCGTGCCGGAGAGTTTTGGCAAGAAAGTCATCCGCAAGGGGCCCATGTTTCCGGCGGATTCGAGAGAGGGAAGGATGTCGGCGGCGTTGGACAGGCGGGTGTCGGTCGTCCTGGATGACGTTTCGCTGGAGTCGATCATCTTCGACATCGGCGAGGCGGAGGGAGTGAATTTCATTGCCGACAAGACCCTGCCGGCCTTTGCCAAGAAACTGAGCGTCAATATGGCGGATGTCCGGTTGGAGGAGTTTCTCAAGTATGTCTCGCGCAACCTGGACGTGCATTTCCAGGTCAGCGACGACCTGGTCTGGGTGGTTGACGGTTCGCAGACGAATCTGTTGGAAGAGACGCGTTTCTACCGGTTGAACAAGGGGTTCGTCGTGCCGGCGCAGTTTGGCGTCAGCGAGGTGGACCGGACCTCGGTCACGGCCAAGGGAGTGACCACGGTGACGGAGAAACAGAAGATCGAGAAGTTCGTGCAGGACGGCGCGCCCGAGGAACCGGCGATCGAAACGGCGATCAAGCAGTTTTTCAAGGGGTCGGAGTATATGATCGACTATGAGCGCAACCTGATTGTTGCGCGAGGGCGGCCAGAGGAGTTGGACGTCATGGAGAAGATCATTGAGGAGTTCGACAAGCCGATTCAACAGGTCTTCATCGAGGCGCGGTTTGTGACTGTGACGGAGGCGATCTTCCAGCAGTTGGGGGCATCCTGGGAAACCGGGCGCGGCCCGGGCCGGTCCCAGGTGAAGGATTTTACCGAACTGCTGGACCCGGACGCGGCGGTGGGACTGGGGTTGGAGGAGACGTTTGCCGGCATTCTTGGTCGGGACAACCTTTCGCTGACCCTCACCGCGCTGGAGCAGAGCGGCGAGAGCCAGACGCTGAGCGCGCCTCGATTGACTCTGATGAACAATCGTCCCGCCCGGATCAGCGACGGCAAGGTCCAGTATTACTACGAGGAGTATTCGGTCAGTCAGCAGGTGACAGAGCGGTCGACCGCCTCCTCGCTGGTGCCGACCGGCAAACCGGTTTCCGTGACGGCGGGCGTCGCATTGGACGTGGTGGCCAGTATCGGCGGGGACGGCGAGAGCATCCTGCTGGCGCTGCATCCGGAGGTGAACCAGGAGGTGAAACTGGTCACGTTCGCCACGGTTACGGATCGGGATGTGGCGGGCAATGTGATCAGCTCCTTTGACATCCGGCTGCCGGAATCGCGGACCCAGGAGATCGAGACCCGCGTGGTCGTCAAATCCGGGCAGACCGTGGTGATGGGGGGCGTGTTGGAGCGAGATCAACTTACCTTTGTGGAGTCCGTGCCGGTGTTGGGCAACATTCCGTTGATCGGCGCGGCGTTTCGCAAACGAACGGAGGTCGACAAACCCAGGTACCTGTTGATTTTTGTGACCGCGACATTGCTGTCGGAAACGGGCGAATTCATTGTCTACCAGGGGGACGGCGAGGAGACGGAGAGGTAGCCGGGTGAGCGCCGAATCTGCCAATCCCGACATCAGCGGGCGTTGTGCGGGGAGAGCCGGCCGCTTCCTGGTCATCGACCCCGGATCCAGCAGCCTCAAGTTGCTGCACGTCCGCAATCCGGGGGACGGTCCCCGGGCGATGGAGCCGCGGCGCATCAGCGTGCGTGAAGGGGGGGCATCCTTGGAGCCGCAGGAGATTCGCAGGGAGTTGGCGGGCGTTTTGAAAGGCTATGGAGACTCGCCGATCTGTCTTTGCCTGCCGCAACGGTTGGCCCTCTCGCAGGTGGTCGATCTCGCGGGGACGGAGGATCGTGAGATCAGGCGGTCGATCGAGGCTGAGATTGCCAAGCTGAGCGGGCTGAACGAGAGCCAGTTGGCCTTCGACTACGCTCCGATGAAACCGTTTGGGAAGCGCAAGAATCCCTATTGGGTGACCTTCTGTCAGGAGGATGAGTTGCGTGGGCAGATCACGCGCCTGGGCCTCGAGATGGATGAAATCTGTGAGATTACCACGGCGGGGAATGCCCTGCTGGCCGCTGGGGAGTTGGCGGGACTCTCTGCGGGAAATGTCGCGGTCGTCGATTTGGGCGCCAGCGACACGACCCTGACATTGATCCACGAAGGCCAGGCCGTTTACGCCGGCGCGTTTCCAATTGGGGGTGATGCGTTCACGGACGCGGTCGTCTCGGCGAGCGGGAAATCCATTGTCGATGCGGAGTCGGACCGGTTGGCAAGAAATCTCGCCACGGGCGTGGACGCCCTGCCGGCGCTGCAAGGCGCGATCGATGAATGGCGCGAGGAGATCGAGAGGATTCTGGAAGAGTGGGGACGTGAGCACAGCGTCGAGCCGATCGGATTTGAGATGCTCCTCTTTGCGGGGCCGGCGCCGATGCCGGGTTTGTTGGAGCGCCTGAATCAGGCAAGCGCCTTTTCCTGGAAGGGGGGGGGAGGCATGTTGGAGCCCGGGTTTGAGATTTCGCAGGGAACCGCAGTGGCGGCGGCCGGAGAGGCTCCGCAGGCCGCGTCCCTGATTCCGAGTGAGGCGCGGGCCGCCTGGAAGAAGGTGTGGGGCGTGCGCCGTTTTCAGGCCGCCAATTTCGTGGCGCTGTTCGCAACCTTCGTGGTGTTGCTCTACGGTTCGCTGCAAAAGCGCGCTCAAGTTGTGGAGCGGAGGGAGTTGTTGGCGGGGCAGACCGCCGCGTTGAAGCGGACGCAGGAAGCCCGCGGCCTGGAGCGGGAGATCATTGCGCGCTACAATGGCCTGCGGCCGGTCCTCCAAAGGCAGCGTCGTTCCCTGGACACCCTTGAAACGCTGGCGGCGCTCGAGGCCACCGCCGGGGATCGAGGCGTTTGGTACGCGCTGTTTGCGGACACGGAGTCCTATGTGTCGATGCCGGAGTTGCCGGAAACGGAGACCGGCGGCCGGACCAATGCGACCGAGGTTGCGGATGCTCCCGTGGCGGCGGAGACGGATCTGCCCAACTTGCCGGTCGAAGAGACGCGCGGGGGATTCATCGCGGTTGCGACCGTGCCCGGTGAGATGGAAAGCGTGCGGGACACGGTCGGACGTCTGGTGGAGGACCTGAATCGCAACCCGTTGTTTGACCATGTCGATTTGCTATCCTCCGATCGCCGGAGGTTGCTGGTGGATCCCAAGGTGGTCGTGCCTGAGCGCCACTTTGTGTTCTCGATTCAGATGGTGGAGAATGTGTTTGGCGCGCCGGTGAGTTCGGCGCGGGAGGGCGGCGGCGCTTCCGTCGCCTCGGCGGCAGAGGAGGTCCCGTTCCGGTCGCGGTTCAGCGAGGCGCTGGAGGCGTCCGAAGATTGAGTCATGGGACGCGTGGCGAACAGAATACAAACGCTGCGGCGCGCCTTGATCGCGGGCGGTCTGGTCGCCGCGCTCTACTATGGTTTCGTCTACCGCGGCCTGGTCTCCGAAAGCCGGGCCTTGAGGGCGGATTTGAATGCGGTGGGCGGGATGCTGGCCCGGGAAATGCCGCTGGACTCGGAGGAGCGGTTGGCGGCCGCGAAAGAGTCCTTGGCGGCCCTGCGTGCGATGGAGACCGCGGTCCTGGAGCGAATTGTTCTGAGGCCGGAGTTCGAGGCGCGCCTGGCAGCGCCGTTTCAATTGATCGATTTCGAGATTGAGCGCGAGACATTGAATGACGAGTTGATCCAGTTGGCCAAGAGCCGGAAGGTGGGCATTCCGGCGATTCCCTTCGAGCGCTTGCCGGAATATACGGAGGAGATGCGGGAGCCGCGCCGGCTATGGGGACAGTTGGGCATTGCCTATCATGTGGTGGTGTCCGCCATCGAGTCCGGCGTCGGGGCCATCGAGTCCATTGACGGATTCCGCGTCCGGCGCAGCGACGCGGGTGAGGACGAAGCGTTGTTCGACGAGATCGTGTTTGAGCTGACGGCAACCGGTTCGATGGCCGACATTTCGACGTTCTTGAAGTCGCTGCCCATGGATCGGGGGGAGATGGAGCGTCATGGCCTGCGCTCCGGGCAACCGGCAAAGCCCGCCCTGTTCATCGACGGGCTGATGCTTCGGAAGAGGGCCGGAGAGGATCCGGATGACGTGCGCCTGGATCTGCGGGTGGGCGGCTATATTGAAAGGGGGGCGGAATGAGTCGTTTGGTTGAGGAAAGCCGACTGGCGGAGGCCTTGGTTTTTGCCGGGTTGCTGGCCTTGTTCGGCATTGTCTTCGCGGACATCGGCGGCGCCCCGACGATCAGTCAGGGGGGGGGAGGCGTTGGCGCGGAGTCCACGACTGAACTGCCGCTCAAAGCCGCGCAATTGTTGTTGGACATGGAATCCTATGGGGCTCTCATTGTGCCGACCAACAGTTCCAATCCCTTTTACACGGACTATTTCACGCCGGCCAAGCCCGAGTCGAAGGAACCTCCAGCGACCCGTCTGCTCAAGATCGGCTACCTGGGCTACTATGAGACCCAGGATGGCAGACGAAAGGCCTACTTGTCGTTCGAGGGCAACACTTTGAAGCTGCGTCCCGGCGAGACGGTGACGGGCGACCTGAAACTGGCGACGATCGAACGCGCCGAAGTCGTCTTGATCGATGCGGAGTCGAAGATCTCGCGGATCGGGTTCAAGTCGATTGGCGAGATCGAGGTTCCCAACAACTGAAGGGCCATGACAAAAGGCGGCAAAGCGGAGGTTGGCGAGATTCTTCTCAGGCAGGGGGCGATCGAGCGCGCCCAGTTGGAGCAGGCGCGGCGGCGGCAGACGCGCCTGGGGATCCCGCTGCATCGGGCGATCATTGATTTGAATGGCGCGTCGGAGGAGGACACGTATCGGGCCTTGGCGATGGTTGAAGGGCTGGATTTCGTGGATCTCGACGCGCTGGAGATTCCGCGCGAGATCTTGGACCAGGCTCCGTTGAAGTTGATCCTGCACTACAACATGATTCCGATTGCCTTGGAGGGCGAGGCGTTGACGATTGCGTTCAGCGAGCTTCCCAGCCAGATGGAGCAGGGGAACTTGAGACTTCGCCTGGGGAAACGCATCCGGGCGGCGCTCACCACGCCCAGCCATGTTCATGCCGTCATCAAGAGTCGCTTTGGTCTGGGCGCGGAAAGCGTCCAGAAGCTGCGCGAGGAGAAGGAGGGCGAGGATGCGGACGGCGAGATTGTCTTCGATATGGAGGACGATGCGGAAGGCGAGTCCGACGCCACCATCTCCGCCTTTGTGGATCAGATCCTCCTGGAGGGCTTGCGCATGCAGGCGACGGATATCCATCTGGAGCCGTATGCGGCTGGCATCGAGCTCCGCTATCGCATTGATGGGTTGCTGCAGCGGATTCCGGTGCCGGGCGACCTGCGGCGGCTTTATGGCTCGATCGTGTCGCGGCTGAAGATCATGGCGAGTCTGAACATCGCGGAGAAGCGTCTGCCGCAGGATGGGCGGATTGCGATGAAAACGGGCGAGGAAGCCTATGATCTGCGTGTCTCCACCGTGCCGACCAAGCATGGCGAGGCGGTCTGTCTGAGGATTCTGGGGAGACAGAGTTTGTTCCTGGACCTGGGGCAGCTGGGCATGAGCGAGGGAGAGGAGGCGCTCTACTCGCAGTTGACACGATTGCCCCAGGGGCTTGTCCTGGTGACGGGGCCCACCGGCAGCGGCAAGACCACCACGCTCTACGCCGGGTTGGCCCATGCGAACGATCAGTCCCGAAAGACCATCACCATCGAGGACCCCATCGAGTATCAGTTGCCGGGCATTACGCAGATCCAGGTCAAGCCGGAGATTGGATTGACCTTCTCGGGCGGTCTGAGGGCGATCCTACGCCACGATCCGGACGTGGCGCTCATTGGTGAGATTCGTGATATTGAAACCGCGGAAATTGCCATGCGCGCGGCGCAAACGGGGCATCTGGTCTTTTCCACGCTGCACACCAACGACAGCGTCAGCGCCGTCTCGCGGCTGTTGGAGATGAAGATCGATCCTTTCCTGGTGGGCAATTCGTTGGTCTGCAGCGTCGCCCAGCGATTGATGCGTCGGATTTGCCGCAATTGCGGGGAACCGGACCCCGGTCTGCCGGATGAGTTTCGACGGGAAATGGCCGAAGCGTTGGGGATCCAGGAGTCGGAAGTTCGCGCGATGAAAGGGCGTGGCTGTGTGGAGTGCAACGACGTCGGAGCCCGGGGACGCACGGCGGTGTATGAGTTCTTTCTGATGAACGACGAGTTGGCCGACGCGATCGAGCCGGGCGTCAAACTGGGGCGCCTTCGCGAGTTGGCGCGAAAGTCCGGATGGCGCAGCCTGCGGGAGAACGGACTCGCCAAGGTGCAGGCGGGCGTGGTTTCCGCGGCGGAACTGGATCGCGTCACGCGCAGGGTTGACATCACTTTGGCGAACAAAGACGATCGGAAGACTACGAGCTGACCGGTCCGGGTCAGCGCAACCTCTGTCAGTATAGCATCATGGCGAACGAACCCATCTCGATCGATTTCGATCACTACAAGATCTACTATATCACCTCCGCCACGAAGCCGTTCCCCGCGGTCATATCCTGTTTTCGTGATGGCGTCGAAGTGGGCGTGCTTCGCTTTATCACCCAGGGCCAGAAACTGACGAACCCCGCCTTCGACGGCACGAAAATCACCTTGGACTATCCGATTGAAAGGTTTGCTGATGTGCACGCCATCCTGCTTCATGAGAAGCCCTTGTCGTTGTACCTGGCGCCTGAACGTCACTGGGGCGGCGTCACCACCAGTCAATTGGAGCCAACCGGAGAGATGGAGACCGGGACGGAATTCTTCACCCGCGTTTCCGACGGCGTTCTGCGCGCGCTCAAGGAAATGGACGCCATTCATCATAAGAACCACCTTGGAGCCGACTTGAAGACGCCCCTGCCCGAGGACCTGCGATAGCGGCATCGATCGTTTCGCAAAATCCATTGCCAATCCGTTCAAGGTAGGGTAACACACCTGCCCTCGGCGGAAGGGTGGCTGAGCTGGTTGAAGGCGCCCGATTCGAAATCGGGTGAGCGGTTAATAGCCGTTCCGGGGGTTCGAATCCCTCCCCTTCCGCCAGTTAACCCTTTGGAGGTCAATGAGTTGCAGTTTCATTAAGTCGGCGTGTCTTGGAGCCTGCTTGCATTCGTCAATCTTCACGGTTATGAGTGGAGTCACGTGACACCATTCCGCCACACAGCATGGTTTCTGGCCTTCATGGTGACGGCTTACTCCGTATTGGGCGGCACTGCGCACTTGATCTGCGTTGGTTGTGACCGCTCAGAGATCAGACTTGGCTCCTGTTGCTGTGACGACGGGGAAAACAGCCCTAAAGATCAGGGAAGCGACCGCGACTGTGATCCTGATTCACCTCAATCAATCAACCGGAGCAGCTGCTGCGCAGAATTGGTCTTTCGTCTGGAAGAAACGCCGGTGGAAAAGAACACGATTGAACCGGCTCCTGTCGTCATTGTTTACAACTCCCAGCTCTTGGAGTTGGAGACTGGCGTTGTTCCGCCCGCAACTGGGAACTATTCTCATCATCCGTCGGACTCCGGTCCCCCTCTTTGGTTCGCCCGAACCGTCCGCCTTCTGATCTGATTGCCGGATTTCCTTTCTGGTCGTGAACGCGCTCCTGCGCGAGTTCGTTCATATCCGTTTTCCCGCATCCCGCCGCCCGTGTCATGGGGGCTGATCAATGGCAATCAATCAAAGTGAAAACAGCGAAACAACATTGGCTAACACCGGACGAAGAAGGTTCCGGCAGTGAATCTGCGTCCTCGCGTAAAGCTCACCAGCATCGCAAACCGGTGTGGGTTTTGATGCTGCCTGTGCTTTTCCTGATCGGCGTCGCCGCCGTTTTCGGCTACGCCTTTCGGGAACGCCTCTTGCCAGGTATTCCGGTTGAATTCGTCCCGGCCATGGCCACCCCCAACGGGGAGTTGGATGAGGCAGCTCCCGCAAGCGCGTCCCCAAACGCCAGCGGTCAACTGCTCTTTCAGGCAACGGGCTGGCTCGAGCCGGACCCGCTGCCGATCCGGGTCACTCCACTCTACAGCGGCGTCGCTCGCGAGGTGCATGTGCTGGAGGGGCAGACAGTGACCAATGGACAGTTGCTCGTCACGTTGGTCGATGACGACGCGAAACTCGGCCTGCGCCGCGCCGTGGCTGAACTGACCCAAGCCAAGGCCTTGGAACAATCACTTCAAGCCCAATTGAAGTTGGCGCAAACGAGGCAGGAAACAGCCGCGCGTCAGCACGAAAGTGAAACCGCGCAACTGGCGGAGCGGGCAGACGCCGCAAAGAGGCTGCGCTCGCTGAAACCGGGCACGCTGCCGGAGCAGGAACGCGTGCAGGCTGATCTACGGGAGCAGAGCCAAGCCGCCAAAGTCGCCGCCGCCGCCGCCGCCGTCGAGGAGTGGAAAGCCGAATCGACGTTGGTCAAGCAACAGATTGAAGTTCAACGCCAACAGATCGCCGCCGCTGAGGTCGCGCGTGACGAAGCGAAGCTCGCCGTTAGTCGCACACTGGTTCGTTCGCCGGTTGACGGCGTCGTGCTTCGGCTTCTCGCCACTCCAGGAAAGCGGCTGATGCTGAATATGGACCATCCCGACGCGTCGACGGCGGCCATCCTGTATGAGCCGGACAAGCTCCAGGCGCGCGTTGATGTGCCCCTCGCGGACGCCGGAAAACTGGCGCTCGGCCAGAGTGTCCAGGTGACATGCAGTCTTCTTCCGGACAAGAGATTCAAGGCCGTGGTGACACGCATTGTTGGCGAGGCTGACAGGCAGCGAAATACCCTTCAAGCCAAGGTGCGCATTCACAATCCAGATCCCCGTCTGCGGCCGGAGATGCTGTGTCGCGCCGAGTTCCACGGCTTGTTGTCCGGCGTGCCTCCCGGCGGCTCATCCACGACAGCGGCGGGTCCCTTGACCGTTTACGTGCCTTCCGCCGCCGTCGTGGATCGCAACGGTCAGGAGGCCGGCATCTGGGTGGTATCGGCGGACAACCGTCACGCTGAACGACGCGACGTCAGACTTGGATCAAAGGAACGCAACGGCGATCTGTCGGTCCCAGAAGGCGTCCGACCGGGCGAACGCGTCATCATCAACCCGCCTTCAACGCTGAACGACGGCGCGCGCATCAAACCGCTTGAAGCCCGAGGAACCTTTTCCCGTTAGTCTCATGACAAAATCGTTCATCGAATGCCGGAAGCTCACCAAGCGATATCGCAAGGGCACCATCGACGTGACGCCACTGGAGGCCCTGGACCTGAATGTCGCCCCGACGGAATTCCTGGCCCTGATGGGACCGTCCGGCAGCGGCAAGACGACCTTGTTGAACCTTTTGGCCGGTGTGGACTCCCCAACCGAAGGCGAACTGCGAATTGGGGAAACGGACCTCACCCGTCTTACCCGGTCGCAACTCACGTGTTGGCGCGCCGAGCATGTCGGCTACATCTTCCAGCTTTACCACCTCATGCCGGTCCTGACGGCCTTCGAGAACGTCGAACTGCCTTTGCTGTTGCGCCCGTTCACTCGCAAGGAGCGAATCCACCGCGTCGAATCCGTTCTGGATCTCGTCGGGCTTGGCGACCGCATGGATCATCGGCCCAATGAGCTTTCCGGTGGACAGGAGCAGCGCGTCGCTATCGCTCGCGCCTTGGTGGCTGATCCGCCGCTACTGGTGGCGGACGAACCGACTGGCGACCTGGATCGCGAGTCCGCGACCGCCATTCTGGAGTTGTTGCAGTGCCTTGCCGGCGATCACGGGAAAACCATAGTGATGGTCACGCACGATCCACGCGCGGCCGACGCGGCAGATCGCCAGTTGCATCTAGAAAAGGGCCGCTTGGTCCATAACGGGGAGGCGGTAGTCCCATGATCCTTCGTTACGCGCTCAACTTGTTGGGTTTGGCGGGAAAGCAACTGGCGCGGCATCGCACGCGCACCTTGCTGACCCTGGCAGGCGTCGCCACGGGCATGTTCCTGTTTGCGACCGTTGAGACGCTCCAGTCCTCGCTTCGTCGCGCCACCGAATCCAGCGTCACCGATACGACCCTGGTGGTCTACCGTGAGAATCGTTTTTGCCCGGCCACCAGCCGCTTGCCCGAACACTACCTTGAACCCATACGGCAACTGGACGGCGTGGAGGAGGTGATCCCGATTCAAATTGTCGTCAACAACTGCGGAGCCAGTCTCGACATCGTCGCGTTTCGCGGCGTGCCGACGGAAGACCTGATGCGTTTTGCGCCGGAGATCAAGGTGTCGGAGGGCTCCGTCGGGCAGTGGCGCGAACGATCCGACGCCGCCCTGGTCGGGCGCAACCTCGCTCGGCGTCGCGGTTTGCGGGTCGGCGACCGATTCGACGCGGCGGGCGTGACAGTCTACATCGCGGGTGTGATCCAATCCGGCGGACCGCAGGATGAAAACGTGGCCTACGTGCACCTGCCCTTCCTGCAACAAGCTTCGCGGATCGGCCTCGGGGTCGTGACCCAGTTCAATGTGAAAGTCGATTCCGCCGAGCGTCTTGAGTCGGTAGCCGAGGAGATCGACCGTCGCTTTGCCACGGATTCTCATCCTACGGACACCCGGCCGGAGAAAGCCTTTTTCGCCCAAACCGCCAGCGAATTGGTCGAACTGATCGGCTTTACCCGTTGGCTGGGACTGGCCGCCGTGGTGGCGGTGATGGGGTTGGTCGCCAACACAATTCTCCTGACCGTGCGGTCGCGGATTTCCGACCAGGCCGTGATGATGACGCTGGGTTATCCGGACGCGGCGATTGGTTGGCTGGCGCTTTCCGAGGCCCTTCTGATCGGCCTGATTGGCGGCGCGATCGGCGTCGGCTTGGCCGTCGGCTTTCTCCATTGGCAGAGCATCACCGTGGGCAATGAGGGGTTGACCATGGCATTCATGCCTGATGCTCAAGTCCTGCTGCGCGGAGTCGTCGTCGCGCTGATGCTTGGTCTGGTATCGGGTCTCTATCCCGCGTGGATTGCAACCCGCCAATCGATTGTGACAAGCCTGCGGGACGGATGAATACACTTCGGCGACCGCCCATTTGACCATGCTGCCTTTCACATACGCTTTGAGAAACTTGATGCGCCGCCCCGGCCGCTGCGCCCAATTGATTTCGGGCAGCGCGCTGGTGGCGTTGCTCTTGATGATGGCCGCCACCTTGAATCGCGGCATGGCCCGCGTGCTCGTCGCTTCTGGATCCCCCCAGAACGTGATCCTACTGGGCGCGGGTAGCGAGGAAAGCATCGAGCGAAGCGAGGCGCCGCCGAGCGCAACGGAAATCGCCGCGGCGGCCATTCCGGGACTGCGGAAGGTCTACGGCCAGCCAGCCGTGTCCGGCGAGGCGCACTACAACGGTCTGGTGCAACTTGCCGACGGCGAAACCAGCCAAGCCCTTCTGCGAGGCGTTTCCCACCGCGCCTTATGGGTGCACCGGGAGGTGAGAATTCTCGAAGGCCATTTCCCACGGCCGGGAGAAGTCATGGTCGGTCGCTTTGCCCACCATAAGCTGGAGACGGACTCCTCCCAACTTGCGATTGGCCGGACGATTCGGTTCAATGGGGCCGAACTGACCATAACCGGAATCTTTGACGCGCCCGGGACCGTCATGGAGGCCGAATTGTGGATGAATGTCGGCGACGTGTTGACCCTGACCCAACGCGACAGCCTTTCCTGCGTGGTGCTTGCGCTCGACAGCGCCGAACTTGAAGACGTGGACGTCTTCACGAAGCAGCGGCTGGATCTTGAACTCGTCGCGATGCGAGAGTCCGACTATTACGGCAAACTCGCCCGATTCTATGCCCCAGTCCGCTGGATGGCCTGGGTTTGCGCCGCTCTGATCGCCGCCGGAGCGGTCTTCGGTGGATTGAACACTCTGTATGCCGCCTTCGCGTCGCGCATTCGTGAATTTGGAGCCCTTCAGGCCGTTGGTTTCAAACGACGCGCGCTGTTGTTGAGCCTCATCCAGGAATCCACCGCCGCAACGATAGCCGGTTCGCTGGCGGCGGCGACCGTCGGCCTTCTCTGGCTCGACGGCCTGACGATACCGTTCTCCATCGGAGCGTTCTCATTGCAGTTCGATCCCGATGTCCTGGCCCTTGGCATGGGAGTCGGCTTGGGGCTGGGGATCGTGGGAACACTCCCGCCCGCGTGGAGTTGCCTTCGACCGGAATTGACCGCGACGCTCCGCGCCGCCTGAGATTTGAACCCAGAACAAGACTGAAACCCAAGAACGAAAATGATACGCATCAACAAAGTCCACATCACAACCGCTGCAGCCCTTCTCGCCACGTTGATTGTTGGCTGTGGGGAGCAAGCGTCAGCTCCGACGCCTTCGTCGGAGGCGCAACCACAAGCGGAAGCCCCGACCGTTTCCCTGCCGGAAGGTTTGCTGGCGACCGTCGCCTTGACTGACGCCGTCAGCGTCGTAGAGGCCCGGAAAGAAGTCACGCCGGGCGCAGACATTGTTGTTACGGGGTACATCGGCGGCCGTGCGGAACCAATGGTTGAGGGGCGCGCCATTTTTACCGTTGCCGATTCGAAAGCGGTGACGCCCTGCGACGCTGTGCCTGGAGACGCGTGCGAGACGCCGTGGGACGCTTGCTGCGTGAGCCAAGAAATCATCAAGGCTTCCATTGCGTCGGTCCAGGTCGTGGATGGGGACGGTATGGTGCTGAAACAGACGTTAACGAGATTCGGCGGCCTCAAGCCCGGCTCCACGGTTACGGTTCAGGGCAAGGTCGCTCCCGGCTCATCGGATTCGGCGTTGGTCGTCAACGCTGAGAAAATCCATGTGACGAAGTAGCCGTGAATCGCGTCATCGTTTCCATCGCGATCAGCCTGTTGTTGGGCGGATGCGCCGCCATACCGCCCCGCGATCGACCGTCGCCAGTTGTCGCAACTCCAGCGACTTGGTCGGCTCAGTCCAGGAACGTGGCCGCCATCGTTGGGAAAACTTGGTGGGAGCAGTTCAACGATCCGGAGTTGACGCGCCTGATTCAGGAGGCCCTCCAGTCCAACGCCGACTTGGCCACACTCGCGGAACGTGTGGAGTTAGCTCGCGCAGAAGGTCGCTTCGCCACCGCGAATGCCCGTCCTTCAGCGTCTGGAACAACCGGATACCGCGCCGGGAAGGAACATACTCGGGAGTCCGGATTTCAGACGGTGAGCGTAATGCCTTGGACAGCCGGAGGAGCGTTCGGCTGGGAGTTGGACTGGCTCGGCAAATGGCGTGACCGTAGCGCCGCCGCCGAACAACGCGTCGTCGCGAGCGAGGCCGATTTGAATGCAGGCCGCTTGTTGCTGGCGGCGGAGGTCGCGACGGCTTGGTTTCGATTGCAACGCTACCGGGCGGCGGTTGAGATTCTGGAGGCGTCTCTGAAGCGGCAAAGCGAGATTCTCACGATATACCGCGACCGGTTTCGGGCGGGGATTCTGGAGGTCTCCGTCGTGGAACGCCAGGAAGCCGAGGCGGCCGATCTGAGGCGACAACAGGTTCGCACAAGGATGCTCGCTGAAACGCAGGTCCGGTTGCTTGATCGCCTGCGCGGCGGCGTCGCCGGGGAGCGGGAGTATCTAGGCCGGGGGGCGAAGCTGCGCGCCGCAGTTCCGACGCTGCCTGCCTCTCTTACAGCGGATACCCTCCGGCGGCGGCCGGATCTTGTCGCCGCCGAGGCGAGGCTGCAGGAGGCGTTCTCGCTGGAACGCGCCGCCCGCCTCGATCTCTTTCCATCGCTGAGCTTGCGGCTCACCGGGACGACCGCGTCAGGCTCACTGACCGATCCGTTCCAGAATTGGATCAGTGAGGTCGGCCCACGGCTTGACCTGCCGATCTGGGATCCGGAGAGATTGGCCCAATCCCGGCTCCATTCCGCGCGCGCCAAAGTCGCCGCTGCTGAATACCGGGCTGTTGCGCTACGCGCCGTGGAAGATGTCGAAGTCGCGTTCCTTCGATTTCATCATCGCCAAATCGAATCGGAACTTGCGGGGGAGATTGTGATCAAAGCCCGAAATGTTCGGGATCAGACCGACGACAAACGCCGCGCCGGGATAGTTTCCCGACTGGAAGTCCTGGAAGATGAGCGGCGTGCTCTCGCAGCTGAGTTGAGCGAACTCGCCATCCACACTCAATTGCTGACGGATGTGGTCGCCGTCTTCCGCGCCATGGCAATTCAGGGGTGAGCAAAGCTATGACGGGAGGAGATTGAACGGGGTGGAGCTTGGCAGTGTGATGCGCCTGAGCTGTGAGGTCCGAGCTGTGGAAACCTGTCGATGGCAACCGAAGTTCAGGTGTTTGATTTCGGCCGGAAGTT
This sequence comes from uncultured Verrucomicrobiota bacterium, assembly GCA_964519245.1. Classification (GTDB taxonomy): domain Bacteria; phylum Verrucomicrobiota; class Verrucomicrobiia; order Limisphaerales; family JAYPEY01; genus JAYPEY01. Next base: position 20,139 of record CAZFLK010000042.1, on the reverse strand, counting down.
GGGAGGCTGAATGTCGATGCGGGCTTGAAGTTCAGGGTCGGGTTCGATGTGGACGAGCCGGTCCGCCACTTCGGGAGTGAAACAGCGGGACACCGGATCCAGCATCTTGTCCAGGTAGGCAGCGGTCGTCATGTGGACAGCATCGTGTTTGCACTGGCAGGGGGCAACAGGCTTCAAACAGCGATCGATTCCCAAACGTCGGGATCAGCCGTCGAGGTCGGGGCCACGGAACCCGGCGAGAGCCAAGCGAAATCTTTGACTGGCCGGCAACGCGTTCGCTTCCCACTTCTCCAGTGTTCCGAGGCTCGCCCCAATCAGTTCCGCAGCCTCCGTTCTGGTAAGATTCAGAGCCAAACGCCGGGCGCGAATCGGGTCGCCAAGGGTGTGGATCTCCTGGGGCGGAACGTTCCGCCCCCCCCCCCCTCGCAATTCTGCGCTTTTTGGCGATTTCGATATGGCAAAAGGGGTTCGAATCCCTCCACTTCCGCCAGTTGACCGGCTTGTTCCAAGCCGGCTGCAAGACTTGGCGTTCTCCCATCTTCAACGGCGGATTCAGACGCTCTTCGTCCGGAGTGGAATCAACGCCGTATGTGCGAGCGCCTGATTGGCGACTTCCTGAAGATAGGGGACCTCCATGATCTGTTTGGCCTGCAATAGAGGATCCTGGGTCGGAATCCCGTTGAGGCTGCGGTTGATGATCCAGCCGTAGGGTTGGATGCCGGCGCGTTGGAGGTCGTCGCGGAGGGCGAAAGCTTCGTGCACGGGAGTCGCTTCAGGAAGGGTAACCAGCAGAACCTTGGTATACTCAGGATCTCGGAGACGGGGCAGAAGATTGAGGACCTCGGGGGCGAGGTGGTCTGCGTTTCGTTCGACTTCGCGATGGTAGGCCTCGGTGGTGTCCAGCAGCAGGACGGTGTGCCCGGTGGGAGCGGTGTCGAGGACGACGTGTTTCGAGCCGCCGGCGGCCACCAGTCGGGCGAAGGCGGCAAAGACCGCAATTTCCTCGATGCAGGGCGAGCGAAGCTCTTCCTCCAGAAGGGCGCGGGCCTCGGCGTCCAGGTTCTTGCCGGCGGTCTCCAGGACGTGTTGGACGTGACGTTGGGTCTCCTCTTTGGGGCGGATGGCTCGAATCTCCAAATTGGGCGGTCGGTCCGGGACCTGTCCGGTGACATGGTCGGCCGGGTCGGTCGTCGCCAGCAGAACCTGATGTCCCCTGCCGGCCAGTTGCCGGGCGATGTCAATGGCCACGGTGGTTTTGCCCACGCCTCCTTTGCCCATGGTCATGATCACGCCGGACCGGCGCTGATCCAGTTTTTCGATCAACTCTTCCAGGGCGGGGAACTTGGGGATGTCGGTTGGATTCCTTGACGGCGCTTTGATCGGGTCATTGGGATTCAGCAGGGCTCGGAGGCGTTGGACGCCGACGCCGCCGGCGGGGCGGAAGCTGATCTGGTGGCGAGGCAGTGAAGCCAGCGGTTCAGGCATGCGCGTCAAGGCCTCCTCGGCTTCGGAATGCAGGGCTGCGGCCGCGGGATCGTTCGGGTTGGCGGCGCAAAACACGGCATTGATGACCACCTGCTGATGGGTCATGCCGCTGGCGCGCAGTTCTTGTCCGGCGCGATCGGCTTCAGCGAGCGAGTTGCGGTCGGCTCGGGCGACCAGGACCAAGGTGGTTTGCCCGCTGTTGGTCAGGGTTGCAACGGCGCGTTCGTAGACGGCTTTCTGATCCGCCAGCCCGGACAGGGGGCCGAGGCATGAGGAACCGCTTCGGTTTTCCGCGATGAAGTCATTCCATGCGGCCGGCAGATCGAGCAAGCGCAGAGTGTGTCCAGTGGGGGCGGTGTCGAGGACGACGTGATCATATTCTTCAATGGCTTCCGCGTCTCCGACGAGGCGGGTGAACTCGTTGAAGCTGGCAATCTCGGTGGTGCAGGCTCCGGACAGTTGTTCCTCGATCCTCGAAATGGCCGTGGACGGCAGGACGCCGCGATAGGGGGCCACGATGCGTTCCCGATAGGCCGCGGCGGCAGCGTCGGGGTCGATGTTCATCGCGCTCAGGTTCGGGACCTGGGGGACGGGACGAGGTTCGTTGCCCAAGACGGTTTCCAGGACCTCGTCCAGATTCGACGCGGGATCCGTGCTGATGAGCAGCGTTCGAAGCCCGGCGTCCGCCAGCGCCACGCTGACGGCGCTGGCCAGAGTGGTTTTGCCGACCCCGCCCTTGCCGGTGAAGAAGAGGAAGCGGGTCGCTTGATGCAACAGTCCGTCAATCATCCTCGACCTCAGCAGCAGGCGTTGCCCTCGCAGCAGGAATCATCGTCATTGTTCCCCGTAGTCTCCTCTGCGGTGCAGTCGTCGCTGGAATCGTCGGAACAACAGGATTCCTCCGCGCCGATCAACTGCCGCAGTTGCTGCTCGGTTGGGTAGACGCCTTTCATGGCCAGCCGGCCATCGACCAGAATGACGGGCAGGGCGTCCGGCCCTTCCTCTTCCAGGATCTGTTGGATTACCGGATTCGCGGCGAAGGCGGCGGGTTGTTGCGCGAGGTTGAAGCGTTGGATCTCGGCCTGCTGATTCAGTTTCTGGAGTTCGCCCGCCAAGGCGACGAGTTCCTCGTCGGGGGAAGGCCCGCAGACGCCGGTGGAACAGCACATGGCCGGATCGTAGATTTCGAGTCGTTTCTTCATAGTTTGGATTCCGTTGGTTAGGGACAGTTTTTGGATGCGCCTGGCAGGCTTCGAGATCGGTGAGGCGAGATTGATCGAATCGGCGGCGTGAATGGCAATCGGTGGGGGGGAGGGCAATCAGGTTGGATGGGGTTGGTCGGCCCGGTTCAGGCGCGGTTTCTCGCGTCGCATCCGCATTCGGAATCGCTGAGAACAACCGCCGGACAGGCCGAGCCGGTGTGCTTGATTTCCTGGATGATGCGGTTGCGTTGGCGGAGGTCGGAACGGATCTCCGGACACTCGCCGGCAAGATCTTGAAGACACTTCAGATTCTCGGTCAGCAGGCTGTGTGGTTCGGTGGGCAGGTTGTAGATCATCCACTGCGCCTCCCGCTTGGACTCCACCATGCCCAGTTCCTTCATGTAGCGGAGCTGCTTGGAGATCTTTACCTGATCCGCCGCCAGAACCTCAACCAGGTGACACACACACAGGGGCCCCTCGCGAAGCAGGTTGAGAATGCGCAATCGCTGGACATCACAGAGGCATTTGTAGACATGTGTGATATGCATTAGTTTGCATATGCAATCAATGGAATATGGAGTCCAGAAGAATGTTTGTGCGATGGGGCGCTTCGGGCTATTTTCTCAGGAAATTGTCGGGGAAAGACGCACGAAAGTTATGCCGATATACGAGTATGAGGTCTGCGAAGGGGGCTGCAAGGTGTGTGGCGGGACATTTTCGCTGCGGCGGCCATTGAGCGCTGAGGAATTGAAGAAATGTCCGGCCTGCAAGAAGCCGGTGCGGAAGATCATTTCCTCTTTTTCCACACCTTCGATCACGAAACCCCTGTCTATTGTGGACGCGAAGAAGGCGGGTTTCACGGTCTTGAAGAAAACCAGCAAGGGCGAATACGAGCGGCAGTGAAATGAATTTGGGGAGGCGTTGAGATGGCGCCGGGGTTGTCGAAGCGCCAACAGCGAACAATCATGAGCGAGATTCAAATCATTGAAACAACCGTGGATCGGGCGGGCCGGCGGCGCCGTTTGCACCAGGCGTGGCTTGGGTTCTGGTGGGGGTCGTTTGCCGGGGCTGTCGCGTGGCTGATCGTGCTGGCTGTCTACAAGCTGTTTCCTGTTCCCGTGGAAACGCTGACGGTGGGGGCCGGATTGGCGGGAGTGGCGGCTTTGATAGGCGTGGCGGCCGGGTGGCTGCGGGCCCCGTCGCGCATGGAAACGGCGCGGTGGCTGGACGGCAAGTCGGCGTTGAAGGAACGGCTGAGCACGGCCTTGGAGCTTTCCCAGGATCAGGAACGGGACCATTGGAGCAGGCTGGTGGTGACCGACGCGGCCGCTCACGCCAGCAAGTTGGATCCGGGCAAGCTGTTGCCGTTCAGTCTGCCGCGGGCGAGCCGCTGGGCATTGGTGGCCTTGGCGGTGGGCGCGGGGCTGGGATTTGTGCCGGAGCGGCGCAGCGATGATTACCTGCAGCAGAAGCGCGAAACCGAGAACATCCAGGATACCGGGAGGCATCTTGAGGAGATTGCGAAACGGCAACTGGCCAAACGCAAACCGGTCCTGCCGCAGACGGAAAAGGCGATGCAGGAGGTGGCCGAGATCGGACAGACCCTGCAGAAGAAGAAGCTCACCCGGAACGAGGCCTTGGCGGAACTTTCCAAGGTGCAGGACAAGATCAAGGACCAGACCCAGCAGCTGGCCAAGAAGGCCGGCATTCGCAAACTGCAGCGGGCGGCCCGACAATCCGGCGGCGAGATGGCCCCGTCCGCGGAATCGATCCAGAAGCAGATCGACGCCATGAAGAAGCAGCTGGAGGGCAAGGATATCGACGGCAAGACCGAGGCCTTGGAAAAACTGGAAAAGGCCATGGAAAAGCTGAAGGACGCCGCCGCTGCCATGGGCCAGGAGGGGTCGCAGTCCGACGGCAAGGCCTCTCAGGAAATGTTCGAGGCGATGGACGAGTTGATGCAACAGGCCAAGGACCTGGGGCTGGACATGAATTCACTGGATGAGGCCTCCGAGGCTTTGAACCAGGGCGAGATCGACAAGTTCTTGAAGGACATGGACGTCGCCCTGGTCGACTTGGGGAAACTTCAACAGTTCGCGAAGAAAATGAGCGAGTTGAAGAAGCAGTTGGCGGATATCGGCGAGGACTTGCCGGAGCGCTTGGAGAAAGGTCAGGGGATTCCCGCCATAGCCCGCATGCAGAAGCTGGCGCGGCAGTTGAAATCGGAAAAGACCACCGAGGAGGAACTCAAGCAGGCGATTGATGAGATTCGGCGGTCGGTGGATCCCGCGATGGATTATGAGAAGGTCGCCGACTACATCCAGGAAGCGGCGACCTTGGCGGAGAAGGGCGACCGAGAAGGCGCGGCCAAGGCCTTGGAGGCGGCGTCCAAGGAGATGGAGGGCCTGCTGAAACAGTGTGCCGACTGCGAGGGGTTGTTGGCCTCGCTGCAGGCCATGCAGACGGCGTCGATTTGCATTGGCAACTGCCAGGGCTGGGGGCAGTGCTCGAGCGATGGTCCACCCAGGGCGGGCAATGGCGGCAATCCGGGAAAAGGCGTGGGCACGTGGGCGGACGACAGCCTGACCATGCAACCGCCGGATGTCTACGAGGCCTGGGACAATTCGGGAGTTGTCCGTCCGGACATGGAGGGCAAGGGGATATCAGATCGCGGCGAGGGTGAACTGGCCGAGGGCTTTCTACCGACCAAGGTGAAGGGGCAGATGGGCCCGGGCGGCCAGATGCCGAGCATCACCCTCAAGGGCGTCAGCATCAAGGGGCGTAGTTCGATTCAGTATGAGGAGGCCGTGGCGGCCGCCCAGAACGACGCGCGCAGCGCGCTTAGCCAGGAGCGTGTGCCGCGGGCTTACCAAGGCGCCGTCCGGGATTATTTTGACGACTTGAAGTGAGGCGTGAGCCCGACGGTTGGAAGCGCATTCAGGCAGAGGGTTTGGTTCTGAGGACAACGGGTTTGCCCGGGCTGCGTCCCCCTTGCGTTGAATGGGAGTTTGTTTGGCGGTGAGACTGCGCCTCTCTGTCGGGATGTCGGGGTTGATTTGAGAACGAGGGACAATGACGGACGAACAGAATGGACCACGCTTATGAGTGTTGAAGAAAGAATTCAATCGTTTCGCGACAGCTTTGCGGCGATGCGCGGGGAGATAGGGCAGATGATCGTCGGGCACGACGATATCGTGGACGGAACCCTGATCGCCTTGTTGGGTGGAGGTCATGTGTTGCTGGAGGGCGTGCCGGGGCTGGGGAAAACCCTCTTGGTGCGCACCTTGAGCGAGGTGATGGATCTCTCGTTCAACCGCATTCAGTTCACGCCGGATCTCATGCCGGCGGACATCCTGGGCACCAATCTCGTGGTCGAGAGCGAGGGCGGCGGGCGTAATTTCGAGTTTCAGCACGGGCCGATATTCGCGCATATCATCTTGGCGGATGAGATCAATCGCGCCACGCCCAAGACCCAATCTGCGATGCTGGAGGCCATGCAGGAAAAGAGCGTCACGGCCGGCGGGGCCATCCGCCGGTTGGAGCGGCCGTTCTTCGTGCTGGCGACGCAGAATCCGATTGATCAGGAGGGGACCTATCCTTTGCCGGAGGCGCAGTTGGACCGCTTCTTCTTCAAGTTGGTGGTCGGCTATCCGACGGGGGATGAGTTGACGGAGATCCTGAATCGCACCACGGAAGGGCACACGGCCGATCTCAACAAGGTGGTTGCCAAGGACGCTTTCATCGAACTCCAGAAACTGGTGGTTGAAGTGCCGGTGGCCACGCATGTGAAGGAATATGCGGTTAGATTGATTCAGGCGACGCATCCCGGCACGGAAACCGCGGCTCCGGTCGCCAACCAATATCTTCGTTTCGGCAGCAGTCCGCGAGGCCTGCAGACCCTCGTCCTGGCGGGCAAGGTCAAGGCGCTGACGCAGGGACGCTTCAACGTGAGCTTCGACGATATCCAGTCGGTGGCCCACGCGGCGATGCGCCACCGCCTGATCCTCAATTTCGAGGCCGAGGCCGAAGGAATCACCACGGATCACATCATCACCGAGATCCTGGACGCCGTGCCGCGGGATGTCGTGGTGGAGTCGGCGGCGGGTTGAACGCCGGAGTATTCTCAACCACGGATGAACACAGATGAACACGGATGTGTCCTGTCGGCTCTGGACTGCGTGCATTCCACGGAGCCCAGGTGTTGCCGCGCGGTTCTGATTTGTTTTGATCTGCGTAGATCTGCGGTTCCTGGTCTTGTGTGCCATGTCTGAGCCGCTTCTCACCTCTGATCTGCTGAAACGCCTGGAGCAGTTTCAGTTGTTGGCGCGGCGGCGTTCGAAGTCCTCGGCGAAAGGGGAACGGACGAGTCGGGCGCGGGGGCAGTCGGTGGAGTTTGCGGATCACCGGAACTACTCGCACGGTGACGACCTGCGTTACCTGGATTGGAACCTGTTCGGGCGGTTGGACCGTTTGTTCCTGAAGTTGTATGAGGAGGAGCGCGAACTGCCGTTGACGGTGTTCCTGGATGCGAGTGAATCCATGGGCTTCGGGACGCCGAGGAAGTTCGATTTTGCGCGACAGGTCGCCGCGGCGATCGGTTATGTGGCGCTGTGCGGTTTCGACCGCGTTTCGATCAAACCGTTTCCGGAGAACGCGGAGGAGACAGCGGTCAGGAGTTCGCTGCGGTCCGTGCGGGGGCGCAAGTCGGCGCTAAGGTTCTTTCAGAATATCACCCGGGTGACGGCGGGCGGGGAAGCCGATCTGAATGAGGCCCTGCGTCGCGGGGCCATGGAGTCGCGGCAGGTTGGCGCGGCGATCGTGCTCAGTGATTTTCTTGACCCGGCCGGCTACGAGGAAGGCCTGAACGCATTGGTGGGGCGCGGCTACCAGGTCAGCGCGATCCAGATCCTGGCGCCGGAGGAACTGGAGCCGGAGACCTATGGCGACCTGCGCCTGATCGACTCGGAATCCGGCGCGCAGACCGAGGTGACCTTCGGACGTTATCGGTTGGATATCTATCAGCGCATGGTTGCGAACTTTTGCCGGAAGCTGGACGAGTTCTGCAGGTCGCGGGGTGTCTCGTTCTTCACCGCCTCCTCGGCGACCAACCTGGAGGAACTCCTGCTCAAGCAGTTGAGAAAGGCGGAAATATGGAGGTAGGCGGGCGATGCGTTGAGGTGGCAGAGTTGCGGGAAACAGAAATCCCAAGCTCCAAGCTCCAAATTTCAAAGAAGCTCCAAGCTCCAAGTTCCAAATCATGGAGTTCGGATGTTTGGGGGTCGATTTGGCGACGCACGGCGACGCGGAGGATTCGGGATTGTCGAGGACTCCGAATTCAGGCTTCACTTCCGTGTTTGGGAGTTGGGATTCGGAGCTTCTTTGGAGCTTTGCCACGATGAGTTTCCTCGCCCCAACCGCTTTTGCTTTCGCCGCCGCGATACCGGTGGTGATTGTGTTCTATCTGCTGAAGCGGAGGCGGGTGGTGAAGCTGGTTTCGAGTTCCCTGCTGTGGCAAAAGTTCCTGGCGGAGACGCAGGCGAGCGCGCCCTTTCAGAAGTTGCGGCACAACTGGCTGCTGATTCTGCAGATCCTGATGTTGGCGTTGATCGTGTTTGCGTTGACGCGGCCCTATTTTTCGGGCGACCAGCGTCAGGGGGCGTTGTATGTGGCGATCTTGGACGCATCAGCCTCGATGCGGGCGACGGACGTGCAGCCTTCGCGATTTGAAGCGGCCCGGGACGAGGTGAGGAACCTTGTTTCCTCGATGAAGGACCACGACCAGATGGTGGTGCTGCGCGCGGCGGCGAATACGCGGGTCATGCAGTCCAGCACGGGGGAGAAAAGCGCTTTGCGGCGCGCAGTGGACGCCTGTGAACCGAGCGATTCCCCGACCCGATTGGTGGAGGCGCTCAAGCTGGCGCAGACCCTGATCGAGAACCGGACCTTTGCCGAGGTGCACCTGTTCAGCGACGGCGCGGTCGATGAGATCGAAGGATTGCACATCAAGGATATTCCAATGGTGTATCACAAGGTGGGGGAGCGATCGGAGAATCTCGGCGTGGTGCAACTGGCTGTGAAGGCGCACCCGGACGATCCGACGCAGAAAGCGGTGTTCGCCAGCGTGGGGAACTACTCCGAGCAGACGCAACGAACCCAGTTGGAGTTGCGCTTCAACGACCGCATGCTGGCGTCGCGATCCATGAACGTGCCCGGCGGGACCAACGCCCAGGAGGTTTTTCTCGTGCCGCAGTCGGAGGATGGCGTCTTCACCGTGACGCTTTCCCATGAGGACGACCTCAAGGTCGACAACCAGGCTTCCGCCGTCAGCCTGATGCCGCATCCGGTCAAGGTCCTGTTGGCGACCGCCGGCAATCGTTTTCTGGAAAAGTCGCTGCGCTCGATTCCGAATTTGGACCTCAGCATTGTTTCCGCGCTGGCGGACGACGCCGCGGATCAGGATGTGGTCGTATTGGACGGCGTGATACCGGTGGAATGGCCCAAGCCGAACGTGCTGGCGATCAACGTCGCGCGCCCCGGGTGGTTTGATGCGGTGGGCGAGGCGGAGTATCCATCCATCGTGGACGCGAAGGCGACGCACGCGTTGCTGCGCTTTGTCAATCTGGACACGGTGGACATCGCCAAGAGTCGGACGGTCAAGACGCCGAGTTGGGCGTTGCCGATCGTGGAGGCGCCGCAGACGCCACTGGTCCTTGCGGGGGAGTTTGAACGACAGAAAGTCGTGTGGATCGGGTTCGATACGCTGGAGAGCACCTGGCCGTTGCGGGTGGCGTATCCGATTTTCATGCAGAACGCGATCGAGTGGCTGGACCCGGCCTTGGCGGACGCCGCGGAACTGGCCGTGCGATCGGGGGAGCCGTTTCGCATGCCATTGGCAGAGCCGGTCGAGTCGGCGTCGGTCGAGTTGCCGGGCGGCGCGAAAGAGGATCTGGTTCTGGATGAAGGGGCGACCGAGATCTTGTTCGGCGGGACAACGAAACAGGGTGTCTACCGTATCACGGCCGGGACAAACACAACGCCGTTCTGTGTGAATCTTCTCGATGCGTTGGAAAGCGACATCCGCCCTCAGGAGGAGTTGGAATTCGGCAAGTATGGCAGTGTCGCAGCGACCGGATCGAAGAAGGCCAACGTCGAGATCTGGCGCTGGATTGCGATGATGGGGCTCTGCGTGTTGTTGTTTGAATGGTGGTTCTACCACCGCAGGACGGCGTGAGGGCTGGGTGATGGAAGCGATGAACGAATCGAACGGACAGGGACAGGATGTGGCAGTCTGCTTTTCGGAACGCGGGTCCGGGACCCGCAGCAACTCGCGAATGCGAGGCGCGTTGGACGTGCTGGTCGCCCCGGTGGCAACGAAGGTCGCAGCGGCTCACAGAGCCGCGGTCCGGACGCGTTTTGTTTTCAGAAATTGGTGAGGGAAGGCCGCGAGATGCCAGAGGATAACGCCAACAACGCGCAATTCAGTCAGCCGCGAACGAGCGGAGAAGGCTGGATGTTGGTTAAAGCTATGGGGCGCTACGGCGTTGTTATTGTCGTCGTGGTCATCGCTGCGCTTGCGGCGCTCTTGTTGCCTGTGATCGGCGCCATTAAGGACCGGCCCCATGTCGTCGTCTACACCTCCCAGGATCAGGTCTATTCGCAGGAGATTCTCGCCGGGTTCACCCGGGATACAGGCATTGAAGTTCGGGCCGTCTACGACAGCGAGGCGGTGAAGACCGTGGGGTTGGCGAATCGCCTCCTGGCGGAGCGTGAGAATCCCCAGTGCGATGTCTGGTGGAGCAACGAGGAATTGCGGACGCGTCAACTGGCGTCCGCAGGCGTGTTCGACGCATCCGCGCCCTGGCGCTCCTTCGGTTTCCGGTCCCGGAAACTGGTCGTGAACACGAATCTGATCTCGCTCGCCGACGCGCCGCGAAGCCTGAAGGAGTTGACGGGCGAACCATGGCGCGGGAAGGCGGCGATGGCGTATCCGATGTTCGGCACGACCTCGGTCCACATGTTGGCGCTGCGGCAGTTGTGGGGCGTGGAGGCGTGGCGCGACTGGTGTGAACGGATCCAGGCCAACGAGGTTATGATTGTCGACGGCAACTCGGTGGTCGTGCGCCTGGTCGGAGCCGGCGAGGCGGCGATTGGATTGACCGACTATGACGATATCGCGGCCGGACAAAAGAACGGCCTGCCGATCGCAGCCGTGGAGATCGAGGAGACGCTGTTCGTTCCCAACACGGCGGCCTTGGTGAAGGGCGCGCGAAACAAGGTCCCGGCGCAGAAACTGATGGAATACCTGAGTTCGCCGAAGACGGTGGATCGATTGGTCGAGGTGAACGCGTTGGAAGGCGATGTCGCGGCGGACGGGCAACCGGGCTTCCCGGATTGGAACGGTGTGCTGCGGGATCTTGAAACGGGCGCAAAGGAATTGAGCGACGTGTTTTTGCGCTGATTGATTGATTGATTGAGATGAAATGCACTGGGCGTTGCTCACAAACAGTCTGATGGTCGCGTTGCTGGCAACGGCGGCGGCGACGGTCTTCGGTTTGTCGGCGGCCCTGTGGAGCCTGACGCTGGGGCGACGCGGACGGCGGCTGGCTTTCGGGGGCATGATCGTCGCCTTTGCCCTGCCGTCGTTCCTCGTGACCGGGATCTGGATTGACCTGCTGGGTAATACGGGACGGTTGCGGTCGGTGATCCCCTTCGATGTGTATTCCCTGTGGGGTTGCGCCTGGATTCTCGGACTGATGCTGTGGCCGGTAGTGGGAGCGGCGGCGCACATGGCCTGGCGACGGTTGGACGCGGAGTTGCTGGAATGCGATCCCATGCTGCGGGGAAAATGGCTTCTGCGCGACCTGATGGCCCCTTCAGTCCTGCCCGCGTTGCGGGTTGCGATGGGCCTGGTCTTCGTGTTGGCCCTGGGGAATTTTGCCGTGCCGGCCATTCTACAGGTGAAGACTTGGCCAGCCGAAATCTGGCTGCGGTTCAATACGGCGAATGACGCTGCGGGCGCGTTCCAGGCCGGGTGGCCGCTGCTGCTTGCTCCTGCAATCCTGTTGTTTGCCATCCGACACCGGCAGTTTCGCCTGCCGCACACCGGGAAAGAGGTGGATCCCAGATTGTTCAGGGCTCGCCTGGGCATCGGCGTCGTTCAGCTGAACTCGCTTCTGGCGGTCTCGGTTGTGGCGATTTCGGTTGCGCTTCCGATGGCGCAGTTGGCCCTCAGCGAGCGAACGTGGGCGGATTTGGGAGGGGCGTGGTCCGCGAACCGGGCGAATGTCCGCCACTCGGCCGTGTTGGCGGCGGGGGGCGCGACCCTGATCGTGGCAATCGGCGGTTGGACTTGGCGGCGTCGACTGGTCGGCCTCAGTTGGTTTGGTTTCTTCATTCCGGGCGCGCTGCTCAGCGTGGCCTTGATTCCCGTTTTCAACCGCCCGGGCTTGGATTGGATCTATCGCGGCGCGGGCATCGTCCTGATCGCCTTGACGCTGCGCTACGTAGCGATCGGTTGGTCTGGAATGCGGACGGCGCTGCGTTCACTTGACCGGGAGGGGTTGGAGTTCGCCGTTCTCTGCGGCGCATCGCGTTGGGAGCGGTTTCGGCATGGGATTTGGCCGCAGGCGGGCGGGGCGACGTTGATTGTCTGGTATGCGGCCTTCTTGCTGTGTTTGTGGGATGTGGACGCGGTCCTGCTCGTGGCGCCGCCGGGGATGCAGACCTTGCCGATGCAGGTGTTCAATCTGCTGCACTACGGGCACAATTCCCAGGTCAACGCCCTTTGCCTGATTCTGTTGTGCCTGGCCTTGGCGCCGTTGGTCGTCTGGACGACGGTCAGGGCTGCGCTGCGACGCGGCGTGTTGGTCCGCACTGCGTCCTTGTGTGGCGTCTGTGGGGCGGCGGCGCTGGTCGCCGGTTGCGGGGAAGGCCGGACTTCCGCGTCCGAGAGCATCGCTACGCTCGCCTTGGACAGCCGGTTCTTTGAAGGCGCGAAGCTGGTCGGAGAGCGCGGAACGGGCCCCGGACAATTCAACAAGCCCCGTTCGTTGGCCGTCGATTCGGAGGATAATCTCTATGTCGTGGACATGACGGGGCGGGTGCAGAAGTTCTCGGAGTCTGGCGACTACCTGCTTCACTGGCAGATGCCGGAGACAGACCGGGGGCGCCCGAAGGGCATGTTGGCGGATGGCGACGGGAACATCGTGGTTGTGGAGCCGCATTACGCGCGGATCAACCACCATGCCCCGGATGGCTCCCTGGTGACGCAATGGGGCGAGCGGGGAGAAGGACCGGGAATGCTCGCCTTTCCCCGCGCGGTTGCAATGGCTTCCGACGGTCGGCTCTTTGTCAGCGAGTTTCAAGTCGTCGAACGCGTGCAGTGTTTCTCACCCCGGGGCGAAACCTTTCATTTTTCGTTTGGTCAAGAAGGCGACGGGCCGGGTGAATTCAATCGTGCCGAAGGCCTGGGTGTTGATCCGGAGGATCGCGTCTATGTGGCGGATTCCTGCAATCATCGGATCCAGGTCTTTTCCAGCAAGGGGGAGTTCCTGCGTGAGCATGGACGCGCCGGCGCGGACGTCGGGGAAATGAGTTATCCGTATGACATCCGCCTTGATGGCAACGGCGTGCAGTATGTCTGCGAGTTTGGCAACAGCCGGCTGCAGATCTTCGATGCGGACGACCGGCCATTGGAAACGGTCGGGGGACCGGGCGCGCGCTTGGGGGAGTTCGCCAATCCGTGGTCGATCGTCTTCGATTCCAAGGGCAATCTCTATGTGGCGGATTCAGCCAACCATCGGGTGCAGAAGCTCATCCGTCGAAAAGGGACCTGGAAACCGATCGGGGCGGCGTTGGAGAAGGGCATGAGCGAAAGAGGAATGGAGGAGGCGGGTCCTGGCGCGCGGATCCCGGAATTCGATTCCCGGGCCGGTTCCGGTGAGCCCGCCGGGAGAAAGGCTCCACAGGATGATGTGCGGGTTGGCGTCGGGCGCGGGGAGAATCAACGAGGGAGGGGGGCGGCATGAATTACCAGTTCACCCATCCGGAGTGGCTCCTGCTCCTGCTTCCCGCGCTCGCGTTCACGATCTGGTTCGCGCTGAAGACGCATGTGCAGATCAGCCCCTGGCGTCGTTGGATCGCCTTTGGGCTACGGTTCGTCATTGTGACGCTGGTCATCCTCGCGATTGCGGGCCTTCAGCGGTTGATTCCGCAGGAGGGCATGAACGTGTATTTCCTGCTGGATCGTTCGGACAGCATTCCGTCAAGGCAGCAGGAGATGGCCTTGGATTTGATCAACAAGTATGCGGGCGACAAGAAGGAGGAAGACAAGGCCGGGGTGGTGGTGTTTGGAACCGAGGCGGCCATCGAGTTCTCGCCGAACGCGATCGTCGATCTCGAGAAGATTCACGCGGTGATCGGAACCGAACGCAGCGACCTCGCCGGGGCCGTGCGTTTGGGGACCGCGGCGTTTCCTGAGGCCGGGCAGAAGCGGCTCGTTCTCGTGTCGGACGGCAACGAAAACCTGGGCGACGTCCTCGCCGAGGCGCGCAACGCCCGGACCATGGATGTCACCGTCGATGTGCTGCCGCTGGGCTCCACGCGGGGCAACGACGTGACGGTGCAACGCATCGGGGTTCCCGGCAAGTTGAAGGAGGGGCAGACCTTCGACGCGAAGATCTTCGTGACCGCGGACCGGGCGCAGACCTCGACGGTGCGCCTGTTTCGCAACGAGCGGTATCTGGGCGAGCAGACTGTGGATCTGACGCCGGGGAAGAATCTGTTTACTTTTCCCCAGACCTTGGAGGATCCGGGATTCTATGAGTATCGGGTGGAGGTGGACGCGGCGGTAGACTTGTTGCCCCAGAACAACAAGGCGACCAGCTTTGTGAATGTTCAGGGGGACCCCAGCTTGCTGGTGGTTTCCAGCGACCCGGCTCAGGATGCCCAACTGGTTCAGGCTCTGCGGTCTGCCCGGTTGGATATCACGGCCGGGGGGCTCGAGGTCATGCCGGGAACGCTGGCGGAGATGCAGAGCTACGACTCCATTTTCCTCAGCAACATAGCCGCCGGTGAACTTGGCGGGGAAATGATGAAACTGCTGGAGAGCGCCGTGCGCGATTTTGGCGTGGGGGTGGTTGCGATCGGGGGCGATCAGTCCTTTGCCGCGGGCGCCTACCGCGGCACCCCGTTGGAATCGATGCTTCCAGTGAGCATGGAGCTCGACAGCAAGAAGGTGTTGCCCAAGGGAGCGTTGGCCCTGCTGATGCACGGGATGGAGTTCAACAATGGCAACCAGATCGCACGGGACATCGCTTTCGGGGCCCTGCAGGCCCTGGGCCCCCAGGACGAGCTTGGCGTGTTGCTGTGGGACGGCAGCGACAAGTGGCTGTTTGAATTGCAGGAGGTCGGCGACAAGAAGGAGATTGGCTCCAAGATCATGGGCATGAACCAGGGCGATCTTCCCAGTTTCAAGGGGCTCATGGCCATGGGCTACGAGGGGTTGAAGGAATCCAACGCCAATCTCAAGCACATGATCGTCTTCAGCGACGGCGATCCCGGGCCCCCGGAGGACGAATTGATGGCCAAGATGCGCGAGGCCAGAATCACGGTGAGCACGGTGCTGATTTCCGGACACGCGGGGCCACAGACGATGATCGACATCGCAAACAAGGGGAACGGTCGATTTTATGACGTGAACAATGCAGGGATGCTGCCGCAGATCTTTGTCAAGGAGACCGCGGTGATTCTCAAGTCGGCGATCTTTGAGGAGCCGTTTACGCCGCAGGTGGCGGCAGCCACGGAGTTGACGCGCGGGCTTCAGGGGTATCCTGTCCTGCAGGGGTATGTCGCCACGAGCGACAAGCCGAGGGCGGAAACGGCGCTGGTTTCCGACAAGGGGGACCCGTTGCTGGCTCATTGGCAATACGGACTGGGCCGCTCCGTGGCGTTCACGTCGGACGCCAAGGCAAGGTGGGCCAGGAATTGGCTGAGTTGGGACAGCTACCGGCAATTTTGGACGCAGATTGCCAACTGGAGCCTGCGCCGGCTCGAGAACGCGGATTTCACGACCGAGGTGGCAATCGAGAATGGCGAAGGGGTGGTCTCGGTTGAGGCGGTGGATGAGAAGGGAGACTACCGGAATTTCCTGCGCCTGCAGACGGCTGTGGTCAGCCCGAGCGGCGAGAAGGAGGTCGTGCGCCTGGAACAGACCGGGCCGGGAAGGTACGAGGCGCGGTTTCCGACCAAGGAGGTGGGCTCCTACATGTTGAACCTGATGGAAATGAGCGATGGCCGTCCGGTCGGCTCCCAGGCTTTGGGCGCCAGCGTCGATTATTCCCCCGAGTTCAACGACAGCGAGCCCGACCTGAACCGGCTTCGCCGCGTCGCGGAGGCGGGCGGCGGCGAGGTCCTTGATCCCCGGACAATGCGAGAAAATCCCTTTGTGCATGATCGCGAGAAGACCTTTCAGCCGCGCAGCCTTTGGGAGTTGTTGCTGAAGCTGGCGGTGTTGCTGTTTCCCCTGGATGTCGGCGTCCGCAGAATTCAGATTGACCGGGAGGAATGGGCGAGGGCGACCCGGACCCTGCGTCGCTGGCTGTTGTTCTGGAAGCCGGTCAGGGGCGAGGGCGGGGAGGACGAATCATTGTCTGCCCTCTTGGCCAGGCGCGACACTGTTCGGGCGCGGAAAACCGGGGCTGGCAGGCAGGTCGAGGCGCGCAGCGACCTGTTTCAGCCGGATGAGGCTTCGTCGGCCCCGGTCGACCTCCCGGTGCGGTCTTCAGAGCCGGTTGCAGCCGCGGGTGAGGGAGAGCCCTCCGCCGAGGAGGAATCAAAGAGCGAGGAGAGCGCGACCGATCGTCTCCTGGCCGCCAAGCGGCGCGCTCGCAAGCGACGGCGTTAGACTGCATGCCAAAAGTCCTTGCGCAAAAGGGAGGGTTTGTGGCTTCATCGCGGGACCGGAACCTCTGATTCGCCCGTTTTGAAGGGAGCGTTGTTCCGGTGTAGGAACGACGACTATGTCGTTTATCGAGATGGGACGTCGCAGATTGAGAGTTTGTTACTCGGGCCGGGTGCAGGGCGTGGGGTTCCGATACACCTGCAAGTCGGTGGCTTTGGGGTTTGATGTCACGGGTGTTGTTCGCAATTTGGATGATGGCCGGGTGGAATTGATTGCCGAGGGAGAACGGGAAGAGTTGGAGGCCTTTCGGCAGGCCATTCGGGACGAAGGGCTTGGCCGGTTGATTCGGAACGAAGAGACGGATTGGAGCGAGGCGACGACGGAGTTTCGCGGATTTGAAATTGTCAGATAGCATTTTTTGAAATGAAGTACGCAATACTCGCCGACATCCACGGAAATCTGGAAGGTCTGCGCACTGTTCTGGAAGACGCCGAAGAGAACGGTTGTACGCACTATGCTTGTCTTGGGGACGTGGTCGGCTATGGCGCCAACCCGAAGGAGTGTCTCGATTGCATCAAGGAGTCGGGCATGCCGGTCGTCAAAGGCAACCATGATGAATTCATCGGGCAGGAAATGGATTTGTCTGGTTTCAATCCCGCAGCTGCCGAGGCCGTGCTTTGGACCCGTCAGCAGTTGACTGAAGAGGATCGCAAGTGGCTTTCCGGATTGAAGTATCTGCGGTTGGTTTCGAACTTCACCCTGGTGCATGCGACGTTGGATGTGCCGCGCAAATGGGGTTATGTCTTCAACAAGCTGGACGCCGCCGCCAGCTTCACCTACCAGAACACCAGCGTCTGCTTCTTCGGGCACACCCATGTTCCGGTCGCATTCATCCGGGACAGCAAGGTGCACGGCGGGACGTATTCGAAATTCAAGGTCGATCCCGGCAAGAAGTATTTCGTGAATGTTGGCAGCATTGGCCAGCCTCGGGATGGGGACTGGCGTTGCGGTTATGTCATCTACGACATGGACGAGGGCACCATCGAGCTTCGCCGGTTGGAGTATGACAAGGAGACCACCAAGCAGAAGATTTTGGACGCGGGCCTTCCGGAGCGATTGGCGGAGCGTCTCGACTACGGCAAGTGATCCGGGGGCGGGGCCGATGCGTCGAACGGGTCGCCGCTTCCCTTGCGCAGCCGGTGGTGTGGTCATCGAGTGAAGGTTCTCATTCTCAAGCCCAGTTCCCTCGGGGATGTCGTGCAGGCCTTGCCGCTGCTGAGGATGATTCGGGCCGCTCATCCGGACGCTGAGGTTTCCTGGTGGATTTCCGACGATCTTGATTCCCTGCTTGAAGACGATCCGGACATTCATACGTTGCTGCGTTTTCAGCGGCGCAAGTGGGCCTCTCCTCGGCATTGGGGGGGCATTGTCAGATCCGTCTTCGAAGCGCGGCGCATGCGGTTTGACTGGGTGCTGGATCTTCAGGGGTTGGCGCGCAGCGCGGCGTTTTCCTGGTGGGTCAATGGCGGATTGACGGTGGGGTTGGACAATCCGCGGGAGGGAGCCAGCCTGGCGTACGATGTGGCTGTGCGGCGGCCAATGGATTCCCCACACGCCGTGGATTGGTATTTGAAGACGCTCCAGCCACTGGGCGTTCCGGTGACCTGGGAATTTGAGTGGTTGCCGCGACGGGAAGCGGAGGCGGCTCATGTCGCTCAACAATTGGCGGGCCGCCCAGGGCCATTGATCACCATTTGTCCCGGGGCGCGATGGAATACAAAGCGGTGGCCGGTGGCGCACTTTGATCGGTTGATGGAGCGGATTGAGAACGCTGTGCCGAATGTGAGGTTTGCCGTCATTGGGGGTGGAGGCGACCAGTCCATGGGGGAGGCCCTGACCCAGTCGGATCCCGAACGGAGATTGGATCTGACCGGACGAACGTCCCTTCTGGAGATGATCGAATGGATCCGCCAGTCAGAGATGCTGATCACCAATGACACCGGCCCCATGCATGTCGGCGCCGCGCTCGGGACGCCGGTGACGGGGCTCTTCGGGCCAACGGACCCGCGGCAGACCGGCCCTTACGGTCAATTGAGGGAAACTCTTCAGGCGGATGCCTTGCCGTGTGTTCCCTGCAGGAAGTCCAGTTGTCGGCGGACGGATACCATGGAGTGCCTGCTTGCCCTGGATCCGGATTCCGTTTTTGAGCGAGTGATGGATCGTCGGCGGCGATTGGAGGCTGCGGCCTGATTCCTTCTTGCGTGGAAGTCCAACGGCCGTACATTAGCGCTTTATGAGAGTTTTTCTGGCGTGGGCTTTGTTGTGTCTTGTTTCCTTGTGCGTTCAGGCGCAGGTCGTGGTGGTCGACCTGGTGAGTCAGCAGGAGGAATACCTGCCGAACGAGGAGTTGGTGGTTGGCGTTCGCATCGCGAATCAATCCGGGAGACCGCTGCATTTCGGCCGCGACAATGCCTGGTTGGTGTTTGATGTTCAGGCGTTGGACACGAAGCATGTGGGCATCATGCAGGACATGCCGGTCAAGGGTGAGTTCAAGCTCGACTCCCCGATGCGGGCGGTCCGCCCGTTCAACATTGCGCCTTATTTCGACATGAGCCGGAGTGGACGGTATTTCATTACGGCCACGGTGGAGATCCGCGAGCCGGGATGGCGGCAGACCATTCAGAGCAGTCCGCTCAAGGTGGATATCGTTCGTGGGGCCACGGTTTGGCAGAAGGAATTCGGGGTCTTGGACGGCCGGTTGGAGGACGGTTCGCCGGAGATTCGGCGCTATTCCCTGCAAAAGGTGAATCTGATGAACAACCGGATGAAGATGTATCTGCGGGTGAGCAGCCAGGATGAGACCAAGGTGTACAAGGTGACGCCGATCGATTACATGATGAGTTTCAGCCGGAAAGAGCTGCGCTTGGACAAGTACAACAATCTGCACATCCTGTTGCAGACCCCCAGGTCCATCGCGCGGGATTACAACTATTCCGTGTTTGGAGGGGACGGGCGTTTGATTCTTCGGCAGACCCACAATGCGGATTTTTCCCGTCCGGCCTTGATGTCGGACAGCAACGGGTTTGTGCGGGTCAAGGGCGGACAAAGGCGATATGCGCGCTCCGATGTGCCGCAGCTTTCACGGGAGAAGAAGGACGCCAAACCCGAAGCGAAACCGGACGAGAAATCCGACGAACCGCGCCCCGAAGCCAAGGAACTTTCAGCCAAATCCGAGAAATGAAGCGTCCGCGGCCGTTGGCGTGGGCGGTGGTCGGCCTGTTTCGGACCGACTGCCGGGAGGCATAGCGAGAGGCGGCCTAATTCTCAGCGAGCAGTGGTCGTTTTTGTTCGATCTGAACGATTCGCTCGAAGGCGGATTCAATGTCCGGGACAACGTAGTCGTGGTGGCCTGTGCCGCAGTTGGGGGAATTCAACAGCAGCGAAACGCAGCCCACCTGGCGCGCCGCCTCCGCATCCTGCCATTTGTCGCTGATTACATAGGATCGATCCAATTCGACGTGCCACTTGAAGGAAGCCTCTTGGAAGAGCCCG
>CAZFLK010000041.1:0-38291 GCA_964519245.1 uncultured Verrucomicrobiota bacterium | reverse complement strand
CCACGCGGGCCAAGGGTTCAACTTCGCGGTCGCCCCGATGTTGGTGGCCGTGCGTTTGCCGGACTTGTCGATGACCGTCTTCTTGCCGTTGGCCGTCAGCAGTTCCTTGCCCTTGCGTTTGTGTATTTCATCGCAGACGCCGCCGAGATAGCCGCCCGATTGGTAGATGTCGGCCTGGTAACCCACCGCGAGGCCATCCTCGCGGAAGACGCTGCGGATCTGCACGCCCGAGTTGCAGCCGTTGCCCTTGACGCGGAATCGGACCTTGAGTTCGAAGTCGGCCACCTCACCGCCCTGCCAGACAATAAACTGGTTCTTCACGCAGGGATGGTCGGGGGTGGACTCGGCGGTGATGGCCCCGTCGCGGACCGACCAGTAACTCATGTCCTTGGCTTGCCACCCATTCAGAGTCTTGCCGTCGAAGAGAGGTTTGAAGTCGGCGGCGGAAATCGAGGCGATGAAATACGTGAGTTGCAGGGCGAGGAGCGATGTGCGCAGGAGAGGTTTCATGATGGAGTGAATGATTCGGGAAGTTCGGGAACGCTGTCAATCGTCAGTCGCGCCGGCGCTGGACGCTCATTCCAACCGCTCGACGGTCACGAAATTTGCGCCGAAGAGCTCCTTGCCGTCTGCGCCGAGGAACCATGTCTGGAGCGTGGTGTCGCCGGCGGAGAGCGTTGCCTTGAAAGCGATGTGTTGATCCTGCGAAGCGACCGCTTCTTCGAAGACTTGAGTCCCGATGCGAAGTCTTGCGAGGTGGATGTCGAAGCCGGGGCCTCCGGGGTAACTGCCGTCGGTGACCTGGGCCTGGGGAACTGATTCGCGCAGCGCCTTGCCGGATTCCTCGGGGAAGCGGCGGAGTTTGAAGGTGTAGTCGCCGGCTTGGGCGACGTTCAGATGCCAGACGCCGTTCTTCTTCACGCCGCGGCGGATCTGGACCTGCTGATCGACGAAGACATCCAGCCACTCGCAGGCGGAGAGGGTGGCGGGATTCTCCTTTGGACTGCCGATGATGACGCGCTGCGGCTCCATGACCGTGTCCTTGAACTCATCCCACCAACGATTCAGGTGAGAGCGCATCTTGGCCACGATCTCCGGATGCTGGGCGGCGACGTCGTGATCCTGATGGAGGTCGTTGGCCACGTTGATGGCGCCGTTGCGGAAGGCGTCGAGGCCCGAGAGCAACTGCCCCCGGGTCGGCGTGCACATGGGGGCGACATGGAAATCGGTGAGGCTGATCCCTTGCCGAGCGAGTCGATCGATGTGGGCCGTGTCCGTGATGGGATTGCCGTGCGTCGAGAACTCCCCGAAGCCCTGGTCGTCGGTCATGATGAGGACAATGTTGGGGGACTTTGACGCGGCGGCGGCGGCGTTGACGACCGCCATGGCGGCCAGGAGAAGGAGGGCGCGGAACATGGGCGGATTCTAGCGGTCTACGGCTGCGGCATCAATTGACAACCGAGCCCGGGGAACGGTCCGAAGCATCGCGAAACAGGGGCTGAATGAACGGAAAATGAACGCCAAATGAACATTTGTTCATCTGGTCGCAATTCGCTTTGGATCCCCAAGAAACGCGGTTAGAGGTGGCGTCAGATCCATGAATTACGGCGCGGCCTCATGGGGGCGATGCGCCAAGCAGCAACTGAGAATGAAAGCCATACAAAGACATCTGAGCGCCGGTTTGGCATTGTGCCTGATCGGCTGGTCGTTCGGGGGGCGAGCCGCCGAGAGAACACCTGACAATGTGGAGGGGATGATCGCCGCTGCGCTGGCCGAGAATCCCGAGATCGCCTCGTATGAAGCGCAATTGGAAATTGGGCGCGGGCAGCTCAAGACTGCGGGCGCGCGGCAGAACCCGACCGTTTCCATCGGCGCGGGCCACAAGCGCGTCAACGCCGGCGGCATCGATAACGGCTATGCCTTTACCGCGTCGATGTCGCAGCGGATTGAGTTTCCCCAGCGGATTCAGCTGCGCAAGGCGATCGCCAACGGGCAGATCGAGCTGTCGAGGCTGGGGTTGGAGAAGCTCAGGGCGACAATCGGCAACCGGATACGCGCGGCGGCGTTTGGCTGGCAGTCGGCCCGGGAGCGGGCGGAGGCGGCGGACCGGGTGGCGCGGCGTACGGCGGGGTTGCTGGAGGCCTTGACACAGCGTGATCCAGCCGGAGTGGCGCCGTTGCTTGAACAGCGGGTGATCGAGGCGCATTTGGTCCAGTTGAAACGGCAGGCGCGGACCTTTGCGAGGGAAGCCGCAGAGCATCGGCGGGAGATGAACTACCTGGCCGGCCTCCCGTTGGAGTCGACAACGCCATTGCAGGCCATGAGGCCGGCCTTGCCGGAGTTGGCGACGGACGCGCGTTTGATGGAGATGGCGGAGACCAACAACTTCGATCTCAGGTTCCATATCGAGGAGATCGGTCAACAGGGGTTTCGGGTGAAGCTGGCCAGGCACGAGAGATGGCCCTCGGTGACCTTGTCCCCATTCTTCATGCGGGAAACGGGCGGGGGGTCAGAGAATATCGTGGGTTTGGGATTCAGTGTTCCGTTGCCGATCTGGAATCGCAATGAAGGCCGCATCGAAACCGCGGAGGCCAGGAGGGAGCAGCTGCAGGCGTCAGTCGGAGTAACGCTGCGTCGCCTGCATCGGGATCTGGCGGCCCATGCGGCCGGCTATCGCGCGGTTCGGGAACAGATGGGGGATTGGAACGAAAGCGCGGTCGATGAGTTCAAGCGGGCGGCCGAGATGGGCGATCGCCATTTTCGGCTGGGAGCGATCGAAGTGGCGACCTACCTCGAGCTGCAGACGCAGTATCTTGAGGCGATTGACGCTCTGCTAGAGCAGAAGGAGGAGGCCTATGAGCATTTGCTGGAGTTGGAGTTGCTGACCGGGACGCCGTTGGCGGGAAAGGCCGCTCGATGAAGGCGCGACGACGGGCCATTCTCGAGGGCGGCGGGCGCCGCCCCCGACACGCACGGATTCGAGGACTTGCGGGCCTACTCGCAATGTCGGGTCCCGCAGCGCTTAGCCTGGTCATACTCGGTTGTGGAAACGGGGGCGGGACGGCGAGTTCGGGTGGGATGGAAGCTTCGGTTGAGGAACCGGTCCGGTTTGAGTCCGGCGTCGGTCTCATGCTGGCCGAGGAGACGCGCATGGCCATGGAACTGGAGACCGAGACAGCGGGAACCGGACGATTCAGGGACACCTTTCATGCGGTCGCCCGGAGCTTGGGCGACCGGGAGGGTGGCGGCGTTCGCCTTCGAGCGGTAGCCCCGGCGGACAAGATTCCGGCGAAGGATTCGGAAGTCCAGGTGGTCCGCCGCCAAGGCTCCGGACGTTGGACGGGCCGCCTCCTTGACATCAATCGCAGCCTTGTGCAGGTGAGCGGGGACGTGGAGTTGCTCATCGGCGTCGACCTCGACGAGCGCAGTGAAGTCGCGGAGGCGGATCTGGCGGTGCAGTATCCGGTTTCGGACGAGCGTGAGTCGGTGAGCGCGCCGGCATCCGCATTGATCCGTGCCGCCTTGGGCGACTTCGTCTACGTCGATACCGGGGAGGGGCTGCTGCGCAGGCGCGTTGCGGTGGGGCAGGTGGTTGATGGTCGGGCGGAGATCCGCTCCGGATTGGCGGCCGGCGAGCGCGTGGTCACCCGGGGATCGAATGCGCTCTGGATACTGGAGCTGGCGATGGTCGGAGGCATGAGCCAACTGGATTCAACCGGAGGGGAGGGCTGAGATGATTGATCGAATATTGGAATTCTCGATGCGGCAGCGCGTATTCGTGTTGATGGGCGCGATCGCGATCCTGGCTTTCGGGTCTTGGTCGGCGCTGCGGTTGCCGATTGACGCGGTCCCGGACATCACCAATGTGCAGGTCCAGATCAACACGCAGGTGATCGACCTGGCGCCCGAGGAGAGCGAGTTGCTGGTCACGTTCCCGATCGAGACGGAGTTGTCCGGCATTCAGGGAATCACGGAAATGCGGTCGACCACGAAGTTCGGGTTGTCGCAGGTGACCCTGGAATTCGAGGACGGCACGGATCTTTACCGGGCGAGGCAGCTGGTCAACGAGCGGCTGCAGAATGTGATGGAGGCGTTGCCGTCGGGCATCGTGCCGAAGATGGCGCCGATCTCGACGGGGTTGGGTGAGATCATCTATTACACGGTCGATTACGAGCCGGATTTCGCAGAGGCCCCGGCGACGCGCCGGCTGCAGTTGATGGAGCTGAAGACGATCCAGGACTACTCGATCAAGCCCATGCTCCGCAGCGTGCCGGGGGTGGCGGAGATCAATTCCGCGGGCGGTTACGACAAACAGATTGTGGTCGAACCGGATCACGATGCCCTCCGCGATGCGGGCCTGACATTGGGGGAGATTGCGGATGTGATCTCGCAGAACGTCGCCAATGTCGGCGGCGGCCTCCTGCATCAGGCCCGGGAACAGATTGTCATCCGGACCGTAGGGCGGATCGAGACGGCGGAGGAGATTGTGGCGTTGCCGTTGAAATTCGGGGCGGGGCGGGAGCCGATCAAGGTCGGCGATGTCGCGGCGGTCACCATTGGGGCCAAGGTGCGGACGGGCGCGGCAACGGAGGATGGCCGGGAGGCAGTGCTGGGCACGGTGATGATGCTGGTCGGCGAAAACACCCGGATCGTCGCGGAGCGGGTTAAGGAAGCCATCGGTGAGATCAATGCCGGCAAACTGCCGCCCGGGGTAAAGATCAAGGTGGTTTACGACCGGTCGGGCGTCGTGGACCGGACCATTGCGACCGTGGAGAAGAACCTGTTTGAAGGCGCGATTCTGGTGGTCGTGGTCCTGTTGCTGCTGTTGGGCAATCTGCGCGCGGCGATCATAGTCTCGCTGGCGATCCCGCTGTCGTTCCTGATGGCGATCTGCGGCATGGTGCAGGGCGAGGTTTCGGGAAATCTGATGAGCCTGGGCGCCGTGGACTTCGGGCTGATCATCGATGGCGCGGTGGTGATTGTGGAGAACATCGTCCGGCGTCTGGCGATGCGGCAGCAAGAGTTGGGCAGGCCGTTGACGATTGCGGAGCGCAGCCATGTGGTGTTGGCCGCGAGTCGGCAGGTGGCGAACCCGATGGTGTTCGGCGTGTTGATCATCACCATCGTGTATGTGCCGATCCTGGCGTTGAGCGGTGTGGAGGGGAAGATGTTTCGCCCCATGGCGATCACCGTGATGATGGCGTTGGGCGGAGCGTTGGTTCTGGCGGTGACGTTGATGCCGGTTCTTTGCGCGTTCCTGTTGCGCGGGAAGCTGAGCGAGAAGGAGAACTTCTTTGTGCGCGGCTGCAAGGCGGTCTACGCGCCCTTGTTGCGCGGCGCGTTGCGACTTCGGGCCGCGGTGGCCTTGGGGGCGATCTGCATCTGCGTCTATGCCGGCGTCGTGTTTCAGAAGCTGGGCGCGGAGTTCGTGCCGCAGCTCGATGAGGGCTCCTTCACTGCCATGGTCTACAAAACGGCGAGCGCCAGCCTGGAAACCTCGCTGGAAATGGAGTTCGAGACCGAGCGCGCGATCCTGGACAACGTGCCCGAGGTCAGTCGTGTGTTCTCGCGGATCGGCTCCTCGGAGATCGCGACGGATCCCATGCCGCCGAACGAGAATGACCTCTACATCTTCTACCGGCCGCGTGAGCAATGGAGGAAGGAGAATGGCGAGACGATCACCAAGTCCAGGTTGTCGGCCATCATCACCGAGGAAGTGCAACGAAGGGTTCCGGGGCAGGATTTCATGTGGGCCCAACCGATCGAGATGAAGTTCAACGAGATGCTTGAGGGCATTCGCTCAGATATTGCCGTGAAGATCTTCGGGCAGGACTATGGAACGCTGGAGGCGAAAGCGGAGGAGATTATTGCGGTGTTGGAGCGCATTCCGGGCGCGGCGGATGTGGAGTTTGAGAGCAACGGCCGCATCCCTGTCATGGAGGTGCGGTTGGATCGCGCGGCGATGTCGCGGCTGAACGTACAGGCTGCCGAGGTGAACCGGGTGGTCGCGGCCGCGCTCGGCGGCGAGGTGGTCGGCGCGCTGCTCGAGGGGAACCGTCAGCGGGAGATTGTCGTGCGTCTGGGGCGCGACAAGCGCGAACGAATCGAGAGCGTGCGCGGTCTGGCGGTCCGG
The DNA here is from genome assembly GCA_964519245.1 of uncultured Verrucomicrobiota bacterium. Classification (GTDB taxonomy): domain Bacteria; phylum Verrucomicrobiota; class Verrucomicrobiia; order Limisphaerales; family JAYPEY01; genus JAYPEY01. Next base: position 32,158 of record CAZFLK010000041.1, on the reverse strand, counting down.
ACGGCGGATGGCGGCGCGGTTCCGATCGAGAAGGTGGTGGACTTCGAGTTGGTTCCACAGGTCGACGCCATCAACCGGGAGCTCAGCCGGCGGCGCGCGGCGGTCATGGTCAATATCGAGGGGCGCGATGTGGAAAGTTTCGTGGCGGAGGCGCGGGAGCGAATCCGCGCCGACGTGATATTGCCGGAGGGGTATTACATCGATATCGGCGGGCAGTTCGAGAATCTCCAGGCGGCGCGGGAACGACTGATGTTTGTTGTGCCGACGGCGTTGGCGTTCATTTTTCTGCTGGTGTTTGCGGCGTTGGGAAGCTTGCGGCAGGCGGCTCTGGTCTACACCGGCATTCCGTTGGCCATCACCGGCGGCGTCTTTGCGCTGGCGTTGCGCGGGTTGCCTTTCAGCATCAGCGCCGCAGTGGGATTCATCGCCTTGAGCGGCGTCGCCGTATTGAACGGGCTGGTGTTGATCAACTACTTCAACGAACTGCGCGAGGAGGGAGGATCGGTCTACGATGCGGTGGTGAACGGGGCTCTGACGCGTCTGCGACCCGTGTTGATGACGGCCTTGGTCGCCAGTCTCGGGTTTGTGCCCATGGCCATCGCGACGGGAGCGGGCGCCGAGGTGCAGCGTCCCCTCGCCACGGTGGTGATCGGCGGCATCCTGACCTCGACCTGCCTGACGCTGCTGTTGTTGCCCGCGCTCTATTTCTGGTTTGAGCGGAAGGTCGGCGAAGATTGAGCCGCCTGTCCGGGCGCGCTCGGCGAACCGCATGTCGACACTGACGCAGACAAACTGCCCGGCCACTTCGTGGTGCGCGCGGCGTTGGCTTCCGGAAACAAAATCGCTGGAAACGACGGACGATTGCAGGCTTGATCTTGTCATGACGCATCAGGAGCCCCATCGGATCCATCGGTCGGGTTGGCTGCGCGCCGCGGTCTTGGGCGCGAATGATGGAATCGTATCCATCGCCAGCCTGGTGGTGGGCGTCGCGGCGAGCGAGGCGGAGCGTGGGGATATCGTCTTGGCGGGCGTGGCGGGACTGGTCGCCGGGGCGATGTCGATGGCTGCGGGGGAGTATGTTTCGGTGCAGTCGCAGGCGGATACGGAGAAGGCCGATCTGGAGTTGGAGGCCCGGGAGTTGCAGGCGAATCCGCAGGGGGAATTTGAGGAGTTGGCCGGCATTTATCGCGACCGGGGACTGGATGCTGGCCTCGCCCGGGAAGTGGCGCGGCAGTTGATGGAGCGGGACGCCTTGGGAGCGCATGCCCGGGACGACATCGGCATCACCGAGGAACTGAGCGCGCAACCGATTCAGGCGGCGGTTTGGTCGGCGGTCGCTTTTGCGGCGGGCGCGACGGCGCCGGTGTTGACAGCGTGGTTGGCGCCCATGGACTCGATGCTGTGGCTGGTTTCAGCGGTCGCGATCCTTCTGTTGGGAGGTCTGGGCGCTCTCGCTGCGCGGGTGGGAGGAGCGGATCCGGCGCGCGGAGCGATTCGGGTCTGCCTCTGGGGCACGGCGGCGATGGGATTGACGGCTGCGGTGGGCAAGTTGTTTGGCGTCCTTATCTGACTGGTATGAAGATTCTGATTATTGAAGACAACCGCAAGCTCGGCCAGTTTGTCCGCAAGGGGCTGGAGGAACAGGCCTATGCCGCGTTGTTGGTGGAAAGCCTGGCCGCGGCCAGGGAGGCCTACCACGCCGACGAATTCGACGTGGTCATACTCGACCTGAGCCTGCCGGATGGAGACGGGTTGGAGTTTCTGAAGGAGCTCAGGACGGGCGACAGCGCGGCCTCGGTGATCATCCTCAGCGCCCGCGGGAATGTGGAGGACCGGATTTCCGGATTGAATCTTGGGGCGGACGACTACCTGAGCAAGCCTTTCAGTTTTGCCGAGTTGCTGGCCCGGGTCCGGTCGCTGACACGACGACACGAGCGCAATCGAAAGTCCGTGCTGGATCATGGGGGAGTGCGGATGGATCTGGTGACGCGGGAGGTGACCTGCGGCGGAACGAAGATCGAACTGACGCAACGGGAGTATGCCTTGCTGGAGTATCTGCTGCAGAATGCGGGGAGGGTGGTCACCCGGACGCAGATTTCAGAGGCGATCTGGGATTGTCATTTTGACATGGAGACGAACCTGATCGACGTCTATATCCGCAAGTTGCGGGCGAAGCTGAAGTCGGATGGCGACGAGAGTTCCCCGATCCGGACGGCGCGCGGTGTGGGGTATTCGTTGGGATGAGAACGACCCTGAGTATCCGTTTGATCGGATTTTACGCAACGGTCGCCACGTTGACGGTCTTTCTGACCCTCTGGATCGGCAGTTCGTTGATCTGGAGCCAGATGATCGAGACCGCGGACCTCATCCTGCAGAACGAGTCGGAGGAGGTGGCTTTGTTGTTGAGTGACGTGGACCAGCCCGCTTCGGCCGAGGCGGTGCGATTTGCGGTTGAGGACCACACGCAACTGGATGCGAGCGTTTTCTATTTTCAGATTGATTCGGAGGCGGGTGCGCCGCTGTTTCGCTCGGAGAACCTGGGTGGCGATTCCTTGCCGGATTCGGAGGATGGCGAACGGTCCTATGATGGCGTCCTGAGATTCCGGTTGAGCGCGCAGAAGACGCCGGGAGGGATGCCGGTGCGTGTGGGCCAGTACGAGATCGGGCCGTTTCATTGTCGTCTGGGGACCTCGTTGGACACACAGTTGGACGCGCGCAACCAGGTGAGGAAGTTGGCGCTGGCGTCGATACCGGCGGTGTTTGCTTTGAGTCTGCTGGTGGGGTTTGCCCTGTCCCGGGTGATGCTGGAGCCCTTGCGGGCGATTCAGAAGACGGCGCAACGCATTTCCGGGTCCAATCTGCGGGAGCGCATCGACATCCCCGGCTCTTCCGATGAGATTTCCCGGTTGGCGGGTTTGTTGAATGACACCTTCGACCGGTTGGAGAAGGCGTTCGAACAGGTCCGGCAATTTGCGGGAGATTGTTCGCACGAGTTGAAGACGCCCCTGACGGTGATCCGGCTGCAGACGGAGAAAGTTCTGGCGAGCGAGGCGCTGCCGCCGGAGGAGCGGTTGGCGTTGGAGGAGGCGTTGGGAGAGCTGGGACGGTTGGAAATGGTGATCCAACGCCTGTTGGTGTTGGCGCAGGCTGAGGCGGAAGCCTTGCCCCTGGCTTGCCGGAAGCTTTCCACGGCCGAGTACCTGAGGCAGTTTTCCGAGGACGCCGAGATCCTGGCGGACGAGGGCGGGAAGCGGTTTCGCTTGCTAGAGAACGACGACGCGCAGGCTTCGTTTGACCCGTCATGGCTGCGGCAGGTTCTCTTCAACCTGTTGTCCAACGCCATCAAGTATTCGCCGCCGGGGGGCGAAATCCGGCTGCGGAGCAAGGTGATCGGGGACACGTGGCGGGTGGAGATCGAGGATGAGGGGAAGGGCGTTGCGGAGGAGGATCTCGAATCAATGTTCGAGCGTTTCAACAAGGTGGGCGGAGGGAAGGGCGGGCAGCCTGGCACGGGGTTGGGCCTGGCTGTCTGTCGGGGAATTGTCGAACTGCATGGCGGCAGTATCCGGGCGGTCGCCCGAACGCCGGAGCAAGGGTTCCGCGTGGCCTGGAGTCTGCCGCTGGCGGCCTAGCGGGCGGGCGCCGCGCTAGTCCCGGGGGAACATCAACGCGAGTTGCTCGAGCGCGCGATGCAGCCGTATGCCGGCGACGGCAGCCTGTTGGCGGGCGATGCGCGAGGCGTCGGCATGGTATTTTTCTGAAAGCGGCGGCAACTCCACCGCTCCCCGGTCATTCAGTTCTGCGGCGGGCAGAAGGGCCAGGATCTCGACGGGGTAGACGTAGCGTTTGGCCAGTTCGCGGCTTTCATGCAGCCAGGCGCTGGGGTGAGTTGATCTTGATTTCTCGAGGGCGAAGAGCATGAGCTCCCAGTCCGAGGCGATCTCAAGGGTGTGTTTGCGGATTTCATCCGGCGTGGATTTCTCGCCGAGCTTGGAATCCCAGATGGCGTGAACGCTCATGGAGTCCTTGATCCTGATGCTGTTCGCTCCCCGGTCGCCTTCGGGGAACGTCTCTGCGGTGTAGAGGCTGCCTGCGTGGCAGGGTTGATGTCCGTCGCCATAGAGATGCAACAGCCAGCAGAAAGCGATGGCTCTTTCGGCTTTTGGCAGTCTTGGATTCACGAGAGCCCTGCGACAAAGGATGACGGCTTGTTCAATGTGAAGGTCCTGGGAGGCGAGATCGGCGTCGGGCGGCAGCCCGCCGGGCCGGGCGGGGACATTCAGTTGGGCGGCCCCGCCGATGGTCAAGGTCGCCCCGAGTTGGTAGTGCCATTTGGGGCGGCTCCAGGCGGGCAATTTACGCGCGACATCCGGCCAATAGGCCGCCGCTCCGAAACGCCAGCGGTCCGCGGCCAGCTTGTCGTTCGCAATCGATTCAGGCGGCAGGAAATCCTTCGCGTAGCGAGGATGATGGCTGAGCAGATTGAGAAAGAGGTCGCGTTCCCCGGGCTTGAGCTTGTCGAAGGCAATGCTGGCGATGACGTGATGGCCGCAGTCCCACCAGGCGTGGGAACGCTGCGCGAAGACGGTGAGAAGCGCGAGTGTCAATAGCAGAGCGTTTGCGATGCCCGGCGGTCGCGGGCGTTGCATGGTTATGGAGCCGGCTGAACGGTCGGGAAATGCCGCGCGCGGCGGGCATTCGAGGGTTGAAGCGGAATGAATTCCGCGCTCCGGCGAAGTGGGCGTGTTGTCGTCTGCCATTCTACCTCCTGACCGTTGGTTTACTCAGCCAGTTTCTTGATCTGTGAGCCGAATGCGTCGTCTTCAAGTGAGGCGTCGTTGAATTCCCGGCCGTAGGCGAGCAATTGGCGCGCGAAAGAACGAACCCGGTTGCGATACTGGGGCTTTCCGAAATGGTTGTTCAACTCATTCGGGTCGACGTTCCGGTCGAAGAGCCAAGGTTGATCATTGCTGGAAATGACGAGTTTCAGGTCCTTGTCGACGGCGGCGATCCAGCCCCTGCCGTTGGTGGCGCGCAGGACGGCAAAATCGTTCCATTGGGTTTTCCCAATGCCCCGGAAGAGCGAGGAGGCGTCGCGGCCCTGTACGGTTCGCGGGGACTTGAAGCCCATCAACGGAAGCACGGTGGGCATGAAGTCCACGCAGCCGAGGGCCTGATTCAGTTTCAGCCCCTTCTTCACGGAGCCGGGGCCGTACATGAGGAAGGGGATGCGGGCGGAGCCCTCGTAGGGGTTGCCCTTGTTGGCCTTGCCGTGTTCGCCGCAGAGGTCTCCGTGATCCGAGGTGAAAACGATGAACGTGTTGTCGATCAGGTCGAGCTGCCTGAGCTTGTCGAGCAGTCGGCCGACATTGTCGTCGATGCATTTGACCATGCCGTAGTATTGGGGCATGACGCCGCGGAGCCAGCGGGGGTTGATGTTCTTGTCGGGGCGGGCCCACCCCGGCGTTTGCTCCGGCGTCTTCTTGATGCTGACCGGTATTGGAACATCAACGCCGACATACATGGTGTTGTAGGGAGCGCGGACGGTATTGGGACCATGCGGATCCGGCAGGCTCAACATGTAGCAGAAAGGCCCGTCCTTGTGCTCGTTGATGAAATCGAGCGCCTTGTCGGTCAGCCAGTCGGTGGCGAAGGATTTCTCGTCGGCGTCATTCACGCCGTAGGAAGGATTGCCTTTCCTGTCCAGCGAACCGACCTGGGGCCCCTCTTTGGTGTCGGTGAATTTCTTCCAGTGGCCGCGATTGAACATGAAGCGATTGTCGTCGAATCCGAACTTTCGTTCGGGTTCCCACTGCGGCTTGCCGTTGCCATCCAGATGCCATTTGCCGGCGAAGCCGGTGGCGTAGCCTTTTGACTTGAGGAAGCCGGCAAAAGTCAGCGTGTCCCCGGCGAGGGGGATGTTGTTCTGCACGACCGGCGTGTTCTGGGGATAGCGGCCCGAGACAAAGGCGGCGCGGGAGGGGGAACAGACCGGGGTGGTGGCGTAGAATCGGTTGCAGAGAGCCCCGTTGTCGGCCAGCCAGTCGATATTGGGAGTCTTGACGATGGAGCCGCCGTAGCAGCCGAGCGTGTTGTAGTGATGCTCGTCCGTGTAGATGACGAGCAGATTGGGGGCGCGCGTGGCGGCGTGGACGGAAGCCAACGGAATCAGGGCGGCGAGCAGGACGGTGAAACGGCGGAGTTTGAGGGACATGGCAAAGCGCTGAGGGTTGCGGGAGTGTCGGTTGTCCTGCGCGACGTTGCCAACTCAAAACCTTGCCCAACCGGACGGGTGGGGCGCGGCGACGCGGCGCGCTAGGCTTGTGAATTTGTGTCGGTTCCTTTGACGATGGCGACGACCCGTTTATCGGGGGACAGATGCCTCGCCGCGACGTCGCGAATCTCCGCGAGCGTGACGGCCTCATAGCGTTGGTCATCCTGGTCGGCTCGGTCGAAGCCCAATCCGTAGAGTTCGTCGAGAGCAGCGGCCATGGCGTGGGAGCCAAGGTCGTGGCGCGCGATTTTCTTGTGACCGACAACCTTGGCCTTGCAGCGGACCAATTCCTCCTCGCTCAGGCCTTCCTTGGCGAGTTTTTCCGCTTCAGCGAGCAGTTCCTTCTCCACCAATTCGACCTGGGACGGTTCTGTTCCGGTGTAGAAGGCGAAGTAGCCCGGAACCTTGCCGGGCATGTGGCGGGCGCCGACGTAATAGGCGAGGCCGAGTTCCTCTCGGATGCGCATGAACAAGCGGGAGCCGAGGTCGCTGCAGGCTTCCTGGATCAGGTCCAATGCGAAACGATCCTCGCTGTCGAAAGTCGATCCCGGATAGCCGATCACGACGACGGCCTGTTTCTTGTTGAGCGTTTCCTCAACGCGCCTGGGTTCGGACAAGGGCGCCGGCAGACGAATCTCGGGAAGGTCGGCCCGCGGCGCGGGCCAATCCGCGAAATGCTTTTCCACAGCGGCCTTGACCGACTCCATCTCGAAGGCTCCGAAGAGCGCGAGCACACAATTGTCCGGGGCGATGAGGCGGCGATGGAACGCTTGAAGATCTTCCTTGGCGATGCCGATCACCGAGTCTTCGGTCCCGGCGGCGTCCGGACCGTAGGCTGCGTCCCCGAACATTTCACGGCGCATGGCGCTCATCGCGCGTTGGAGCATTTGATCCTTCTGGGCGCGGATCCCGGCCAGTTGGATCTGCCGTTCACGCTCGATCGCTTCCGCGGGAAAGTCGGGGTGGAACAAGACATCGGCGGCAACGTCCAGTCCGGTCTCCAGGTCGTCATTGAGGATCTCGACGCTGAGACTGAGGCTGTTGTTGCCGCCCGAAGCGCCGATGGCCCCGCCGATCGATTCAATCTGCTCGGCGATTTCATCCGCGGCTCGGGAGGTTGTGCCTTGCAGCAGTAGTTTGGAAAGCAGATGAGTGATGCCGGATTTGTCCGGCGGTTCGGCGAGGACCCCGCCATTGAAGGCGGCGCGGACCTGGACGAATGGAAGTCGCGTATCGCGTTTCAGCAGGAGGCGGAGTCCGTTGTCGAGTTGCACCATCTCCACCGGCGCCGCCTGGGACGCTTCCCCGGAGCCAGTGTCTTGCGGGGCGGAGCCGGTTGGCAGCAGGGCGTAGAGGGTCCGGTTCTCCGGGACGAGATATTGCCGGGCGACGCGTTGCAGGTCCGCCGGAGTCACACGTTTCACCGCGGCGAGCAGCCGTTCGGAGAAGTTGAGGTCGTGGGCGGCGATCCAACTGCTTCCCAGGTCCTGCGCCTGTCCCTGCATGGTCTTGCGGCTGGCAATGGTTCCCGAGATGAACTGCTTGACCACCTTTTGCAACTCGTCAGCGGAAATGGGCTCGGTCTTTGCCTTCTCGATCTCACGCAACATGGCGTTCCGCGCGGCGTCGAACCTGTCGCCATCGATGGCGGCGCTCATGCCGAAGAGTCCGGTTCCGCCCACGTTGTAGGTCCAGGCGTCGGCCGAGTGCGCCAGTCCGCCCTTCTGCCGGACCTCCCGGTAGAGGCGGGAGCTGCGGCCGTGGCCGAGCAGGGTGGCCAGCACATCCAGGGCCGGGGTGTCAGGATGACGGATGTCCGGCACGTGCCAGCTGAGATGGAAGTGCCCGAGTTCGATCGGCGCTTCCTCGATGACTTCGCGGGGCGCGGTCTGCCGGGGCTCTGCCGGAAGGACAACCGGTGGGCGGGGGAGCGCTTTCGAGTTGGCGTAGGCTTTCTCGATCTGAGCCACGACGGCGCCCTTCCTGACATTGCCGACGACGACGATGAAAACGTTGTCGGGGGTGTATTTCGAACGGTAGTAGGCGGCCAGTTGCTCGCGTGTGATGCGGTTGAAAATATCCGGATAGCCAATGACGGTAAATTGGTGCGGGCTCTGCGTGAAGGCGGTCTCGAACAGTCGGCGTGAGGCTCGCCGGGACGGGTCGTCCTGATTCATGTCCATCTCGCGGAGGATGACCTGTTTCTCCTTGGCGAGTTCCTCCTCCGGCAGGGAGGCGTTCTGCATGATGTCGCAGAGGATGTCGATGGCGACTTCGGCTCCCGAGCTGGGCGCGTCGATCCAGTAGACGGTGCGGTCGAACGAGGTGTAAGCGTTCATATAGCCGCCGGCGGCCTGGACTTCCTGGTCGATTCGTCCGGCCTGGCGGGTGGCGGTGCCCTTGAACAGCATGTGCTCGAGGCAGTGGGAGAGTCCGGCGCCCAGCAGGTCGCCTTCGTGGATGCTGCCGGCCTTGCACCAGGCCTGGGCGGAGACAACCTCGGCGCTGGAGTCCTCCCGGACGATGATGGTGAGTCCGTTGTTGAGGACGGTGCGTGAGACACCCGGGGGCATGGTCGGGAGCTCCACCGGGGAGGACTTCGTGAATCTGGTCATGGAGGGGCGCTGGCGGCGGAACGGCTGATGGGGAACAACGCCCGGGCTATTGTTTCTCGGCGGGGGTCTGTGAGGGGCGCTTCTTCCTGGGGAGTTTGCGGGAGGGAAGAAAGGGATGGCGGAATGCCTCGTCGAACTGGTAGGTGGCCTTGAAGTCCTCCTTGCTGTCGTCGTCGGTCTTGCTCAGGAGGTGGTGTTCGATCATGAGGAACACGATTTCACCGAAGTCCTCGCAGCGGGAGAGTCCCCATTCCTCGAACAGGGTCATGGTCATGGGGCCGTAGGTTTCGATGGCAAACTCGCGGATGCCATCCAGTAGTTCCGCGCCGCTGACGTGGCGGGGTTCGCCCTTGTTCTTGCGGGTGACGGCCTTTTGGGTGTGGTCGAGGGCTTCGCGCACGAAGTGGAACGCCTCGCGGTCGTAACGCTGGTCGCGCTGGAGAATCTTCTCCACGCCTTCTTCAAAAGTCTCGGCTTGCATTGCTAGTGGATCTGCCCGGCTGAGGCGGCTCTGGGTTGCGGAGGGTTGGCGATCCGCCAGGTTTTTACGGCCAACCCGGTCAGCAGCAGGAGAACGACGGAAACGAGAAGCTTCTGTTGCTGTCGGGTCAACTGCACCGGGCATTGTCTACAGGATTTCAAAATACGAAACAATCTTGGAATTGGGCGAATTGTTCACGGGGAACGCGTCGCCGCGCGCGCCGGAGCCGGCGCGGACGTGGACCCGCGTTCAAAACTCCAAATCGATTGCGGTGTTGGCAGGCTTATGGGAAAAACGCGCGGATGAAGATGGTCTTGATCAATTCGCTGCTGTTGGTCTGCGCGGGCATGATTGCCGGGTGCGCGAGCAATGGGGCCGCCGGCGGCAAGGCAAGGGCAACGGGCGCGACGGGAAACCGGAATCAGGAGTCGGACGAGCGGTTGGCGCAAGTCCAGGCGGCCATCGAGGCGCAGAACCGGGAGATTGCCGCCTTGCGCGCGACCTTGGTCGATCAGGACAAGCGCGTGCAGTCGGATGTGGACAGGATCAACGCCACGCTCGATTCGCATTTGGAATTGTTGGATCTGCTCTATCGGCAGGCGGGGCAGAGCGGAGCCGTCGCGGCGGCCCCGGAGCCGGGAAGCGAGATGCGGGCGTCGGTGTTCGGATCGGCGGCCATCCGTCAACGGCGGGGCGAACCGCTGCCCCTCAAGCGGATGCAGGTGAGCCTGTTGCAGGACAAGGCCGCGGACGATTGGAGCGCGTTGTCGGCTCCGCGGACGCTCTACAACACACCTATCCAGAACGCGGACACGATCCTGACGGCGCTGGAATTCAAGCGCGATCTCGAGTTGCCTTCAGGGAGCCCGCTCAACGAGAGTCGTAGCGATCGGGCTCTGAATTCGCATCTCCGGGCCTTCGAGAAAGCGTTGCCGAAGCTGACTGTGCAGGCGGCCGCGGGGACGCGTGAGAACGGCAAGTACTTCTTCAGCGAGGTTCCGCCGGGGGACTACCAGGTCTACGCGCGGATTTCGCCGGAGACCTATTCCGTTTGTTGGTTGGTTTCAGTGCGGGTTTTGGGAGGCGGAGCCTATGAAATCAACCTGAATGAGGGCAACGCCAAGGTCTTTCTGAACGACCTGGAATCCGAGCAATGACGGGGGCTCCGTCCACGGGGACGCCGATTCGGAACGGCTCTTCTTCTGCGATGCGGGGAACACGGAAGCCGCCGGTTCCGCCGAACGATTCGGCTTGGAGTTCACCGATTGCTGCAAGCCGAACGATTCGATGGGAGGCGGTTGAGGTGTGAATGCGACGTTGCGGGGTTCGAGGGAACCGTTGTCGCGGGTTGAGTCCGTCACGATCACGTCATCTGTCATCCCCCCGCCAGGAATGCCCAGAACTGGAATTTCAGCGGGCGCCCCAGCGTTGCGTTGTTGGGGGCAAGTCATTACTCTCCCGCGCTTTTCCACCCGACGAAAACGATTCACCCGATGAGCGAAGAGAAGAAAGAAACGAACGGCGCCCCCGCGACGGAAGCCAAGCCGGCGGCCGGTTCGAAAGATGTTCATCGGTTGACCTTGGACGGTCGCGAGTTTGTTCTCGTGGGAACGGCGCACATTTCGAGGCAGTCCACCGAGTTGGTGCGGCGGGTGATCGAGGAGGAGAAGCCGGACACCGTGTGTGTGGAGTTGGACGAGCGGCGCTACGAGACGATTTCGAATCCGAATCAGTGGGAGAAGCTGAACCTCTTGGAGGTCATCAAGAAGAAGCAGTTGCCCACGTTGGTTGTGCAGCTGATCCTGTCGTCCTATCAGAAGCGGATGGGCGAGCAGTTGGGCGTGTTGCCTGGGACGGAGTTGTTGGAGGCGACGAAGGCCGCGACGGAGCAGGGGATCCCGTTTGAGCTATGCGACCGCGATGTCGGCATCACGCTGAAGCGGGCCTGGCGCAACACGGGTTTCTTCAAGCGCATGTGGCTTTTGTCGTCGGTCCTGGCCAGCATATTTGAGCCGGCCGAGGTTTCCGAGGAGCAGATCCAGGAGATCAAGGATCAGGACGCCTTGAGCGAGATGCTCAAGGAGATTGGCGAGGCGGCGCCGACGATGAAGGGCGCGCTGATCGATGAGCGCGACCAGTACATGGCGGAGAAGATTCGCGCGGCCAGGGGCGACAAGGTGGTCGCGGTGGTGGGGGCCGGACATGTGCAGGGAATGATCGAGCATTTGCGGGAGGATCGGAAGACGGATGTGGAGACCTTGGAGGAATTGCCGCCGCCGTCGCATTTCTGGCGGAACGTGGGCGTTGCGATCCCGTTGCTGATCATCGGCAGCCTGGTCTACATCGGCTATACCAAGGGGTTCGACCAGGCGATGAGCAACCTTTGGTTCTGGGTGTTGGTGAACAGCATCCCGACGGCGTTGGGAGCGTGCATCGCCCTGGCGCATCCACTGGTCATCCTGGCGGCGTTTCTGGTGGCGCCCTTCACCAGCCTGACGCCGGTGGTGGGAGCCGGCATGGTGACCGCATTTCTCCAGGCCTGGCTCAAGCCGCCGCGGGTCTATGAATTGGAAAAGGCCGGCGAGGATCTGACGAAGTTCACGCATTGGTGGACCAACCGCCTGCTGCGCGTGTTCCTGACTTTCTTCCTGCCCGGTTTTCTCGGCGCCATCGCGACCTGGGTCGGAGTGACCAAGATCCTGAACAGCGCCGCGGGTTGAGAAAGGTCAACCCTTCGCGCAGGCGATGCAGACGACAGCTTCGGGCTGGATCTCCAGTCGCTCTTCGGCGATTGCTTTCTTGCAGCGCACACAGACGCCGTAGCGACCTTGGCGGATGCGCTTGAGGGCCTGCTCCACGGCCTTGAGGCGATCCTTCTGCCGCTGCTTCAATTCCATGGCGGTCTGCTGCGCGTAGATGGCTTCCATGCGCGCGATGCGACCGATGGATTGTTCGAGCGAAACGGGTTCCGAATCCTCGGTGTTGGTCTCGATGGCGACCTCGAGCTCGGATTCGAGTTCCTCGAGCTTTTTCTGAAAGTATTGAATGCGCAGCGGGTCCATGAGCGTGATGGAATGGGGAGAGATTAGTCGCTTGAAGGCGGGTTGGGAAGCCGATGCTTTTCGGAAGGCAGGGGCGTTTCTTCGGCAACAACCAGTTTGCGGGGAACACCGAAAAGCAAGGGCGTTCAGCGTGGTCCTCCCTTCCTCCGAGTGTTCCGCGTTGGAAGAAGCGGGCGTGGAACGTTCCCTTCGAGCCATGGTCGGTGGTGCGCGCCACGGTGCGCAGTGGTTCGGTCGTCCGCTACGCAAACAGCTCATCGACACTGAGATGAAACCCCGGCAGGCGCCTGTCCGTCAGCGTTTCGCTGCCCGCGAAGATGCCTCGAAGCGCCAGGCCGTGGGTTGTGGCGCGGTAAATCTCGACGTTGTTGTAGCGCGGGTCGACCATCCAGAGCCGGGGGATGACGGCGGCCTCGTAGAGTCGTTTCTTGGTGACGGTGTCCGGGGTGTGATCGCGGGCGTCGATGACCTCCGCGGTGAGGTAGGGGCTGCGCGTTGCCGCGTCGAAGAGCGTCAAGTCCGGGTGCACCCAGTCGCCGGGAGTCAATTCAAGCAGCGTTCGGCGTGGGAGTAAATGGAGTCCGGGGATCTTCTGGATGGCGGCGGCGGCAAATTCGTGGAGTCGTGAGAGGATCATCTCATGCCGCGCGCCGGGCGCCTGGCGTTGCACGGACTCGCCGTCCAGGATCTCCTCGTAGGCGTCAATCATTCCGGGTTGAGCGTGGCTTTCAGGAAGCGTCCGGTGTGGGAGGTCTTGCGCTTCGCGAGTTGTTCCGGCGATCCGGTCGCGACGACCCGCCCTCCGCCGTCGCCGCCCTCAGGGCCGAGATCGATCAACCAGTCGGCTTCGGCGATGAGGTCCAGGTTGTGTTCGATGACCACGACGGTGTGGCCGGCGTCGACGAGACGCTGGAGCACATCGACAAGCCGGCGGACATCGCTGATGTGCAGGCCGATGGTGGGTTCCTCGAGGATGAACAGCTTGCTGTTCAGGCTGGCCGGGGCGCGGGCGATGTTCTCCTTGAGGCCGGTCAGGAGGTGGGTGACGAGTTTCAGTCGCTGGGCCTCGCCGCCGCTGAGGGTGGGGCTGGTCTGGCCGAGCTTGAGGTAATCGAGCCCGGTGTCGTGCAGGGCCTCCAAGGCGCGCTTGATGCGGGGGTAGGGAGAGAAGAACCCGAGGGCCTCCTCCACGCTGAGTTCGAGAACCTGCGCAATGTTCTTGCCGTTGAGTTCGATGTCGAGGGTCTCGGGGGTGAAGCGTGAACCGCCGCAGGTGTCGCAGTCCACGAAGGCGGGCGGAAGAAAGTTCATTTCCAAGCGGATGGTTCCAGAGCCCTCGCATTCCGGGCAGCGACCCTGCTTGCTGTTGAAGGAGAATCGGCCGGGTTGATAACCGCGCAGGCGGGCCTCCGGGACCTGGGCAAAGAGTTTGCGAATGTCGTCGAAGAAGCCGACGTAGGTTGCGGGAATGGAACGCGGCGTACGGCCGATGGGGGACTGGTCGACCTCATAAACGGCCTGCAGCGCCGCGGTTCCGGCAAGTTTTCCGCAGGCGGCCGGGGCGGTTGAAGCGCCTTTCTTTCGTCGTTCGAGCGACGCGACGGCGAGGGGATGCAGGCACTCGCGGACGAGTGTGCTCTTGCCCGAACCGCTGACGCCGGTGACGACGGTGAAACGGCCGATCGGGAACTCCGCCGCGACGTTCCTGAGGTTGTGAAGGGAGGCATCGGTCAATTGCAGCGCCTTGGAGTCCTTGCTCCGTTTGACCGGCCGGCGTTTGCCCCTGGCGGGAAACGTTCGCGATTCGTTCAGGCAGCGGCCGGTGAGCGAGGCCTGATTGCGCATCAGTTGCTTCAATGTTCCGGCGGCGACGACCTCGCCGCCGTGCACGCCCGCGCCGGGGCCAAGGTCGATGATGTGGTCCGCGCGGCGCATGGTGTCGTCATCGTGTTCGACCACGATCAGGGAATTGCCGCGTGAGCGGAGGGTCTCCAGCGCGTCAAGGAGGCGTTGGTTGTCGCGCGCGTGCAGGCCGATGGTCGGCTCGTCCAGGATGTAAAGCGCGCCGCTGAGATTGGACCCCAGTTGGGCGGCGAGCCGGATGCGCTGCGATTCCCCTCCTGAGAGTGTGGTCACACTGCGGCCAAGCTGCAGGTAGCCCAGCCCAACCTTGCAGAGGAACGCGAGACGGGTGGCGATCTCGGGAAGAATGTCGCGGACGATGATCGCCTCGCTGCCCGAGACGCGGAGTTTGCGGAAGATGGATTCGGCTTCCTCGACGGTTGCCCGGGAGAAGGCGTCGATGGTTGGCGCGCCCGGACCGAAGGTGGAGTCGAAAGCCTTCAGCGTCAGACGAACCGCCCGCGCGATGGGGTTGAGCCGGGAGCCGTGGCAATCGGGGCATTCCTCCCGATCGTCCTCCTGCCAGTCGAACCAGGATTCCTCGATGGCCTCGGCCCGGGCTCCACGGTCGACATCGGGAAGATAGAACGTTTCGCCGAAGCCGCGGCAGGTCGGACACCAACCGCGGGCGGAATTGTAGCTGAACATCTTAGGGTCCAACTCGTCGAAGGCCCGCTCGCATTTCGGACAGGCGCGCTCGGTGGAGTGAATGGTCTCGCCGCCCTTGGAATCGACCGCGAACAACACGCCTCCCCCGAGGCGCAGGGCGTCGTCGATCAGGGATTGGTTCGTGTTTGCGGCGGCGGACGCGGCGCGGGCGTTCAATTCGCCGACGACGATTTCGACGTCGTGTTCCCGGAAGCGGTCGAGGCGGAGTTTCTCTTCGCTGGATTGGAATCGTCCGTCGGCGCGGAGTTCCTGGTAGCCGTGCTTGGCGGCCCAGGTTGCGATTTCGGAGTGGAAGCCTTTGCGGTTGCGGATGACGGGCGCGAGGAGTTTGAGGGCGCCGCGCCGGGCAGCCTGGCGGCGCAATATCCGGCCCAGTTCGTCGCGACTGAGTGATTCGACGGCAATGTCGCAATCGGGGCAATGCAGAGAGCCGACGCGCGCGAAGAGCAACCGCAGGTAATGATAGATCTCGGTGACGGTGGCGACCGTGCTTTTTCCGCCGCCGCGGGTGTTGCGTTGTTCGATGCTGACCGTCGGGGGGAGGCCGGCGATGAGATCGACGTCCGGACGCGCGAGTTGCTCGACGAACTGGCGCGCGTAGGCGCTCATGGAATCCAGGAAGCGGCGTTGCCCCTCGGCGAACAGCAGGTCGAACGCGAGCGTGCTTTTCCCGGAGCCGCTGACTCCGGTGATGACCACGAATTTTTCCCGGGGAATATCGACCGAGAGGTTCTTGAGGTTGTGTTCACGCGCGCCTCGCACGGCGATGGCGTCAGTGGGAACGGAGGTTTGGAGGCGGTCGTCGAACACGGCTGGAGTGTTAGCGCCTTTGCGGGAAATGACAATGCAGGGGGCGTCAATTCGCCAAGCTTAGGCTTGCTCCTGGAGCCGAAGATTCCGCATGCTCCGCCCCCATGAGAAAACTCCAATGGACTGCGGTTTCGGTTGTGTTGGTCGCGATGAGCGGCGGTTGTGCGACTTCAGACACTCGGCATCCGGGCGGCGGCGCCGCGGGAAACGCGCCCGAACAGGCGGCCGCCACGCAGGGTGATGTCGTCCGCCTGGATCCGGCGTTGGATGCGCTGATCGATCCGGGCGCGCGGTTGGAGCGTCTCGCAGACGGGTTTAATTGGTCGGAAGGCCCGGCCTGGGTCAAGAACGGCGACTACGTGCTTTTTTCCGACGTTCCGGAGAACGTGATTTACAAGTGGTCGGAGAAAAACGGATTGAAGACCTTTCTGAAGCCTTCCGGCTACACCGGTTCCGTTCCGCGGAGCGGCGGCATGGGATCGAACGGGCTGACCCTGGATTCCGGCGGTAACCTGGTCATTTGTCAGCACGGAGACCGGCGGATCGCGCGATTGAACGGGAGAAACCTGCTGGAGCCGGTGGTCGACCGCTTTGAGGACAAGCGCTTCAACAGCCCGAACGACGTCTGCTACAAACGCAACGGCGATCTCTACTTCACGGATCCACCCTACGGCCTGGCGAAGAAGAACCAGGATCCGGCCAAGGAAATTGATTTCAACGGGGTGTTTCGATTGTCGAGGAAGGGCGAGGTGACGGCCTTGGTCAAGGGCTTGACCTTTCCGAATGGGCTCGCGTTTTCGCCGGACGAGAAGACCCTCTATGTCAACGTCTCGGACCCGGGCAGTCCGGTGATCATGGCCTATGACGTCAAGCGTGACGGGACGCTGGAGAATGAGCGGGTGTTCTTCGATTGCAAGCCGCTGCAGCGGGCCGGCGGAAAGGGCTTGCCGGACGGATTGAAGGTGGACCGGAAAGGGAATCTCTTTGCCACGGCGCCCGGAGGGGTGATCGTCCTCTCGCCGGAGGGGAAACACCTGGGCACGATTGCCACGGGCCAGGCCACCGCGAATTGCTGCTGGGGCGGCGATGGATCCGTGCTTTACATCACCGCAGACATGTTTCTGTTCCGGATTCAGACGAAGACCCGCGGCTCTCATTACTGATTCGGCGAGGCCTCACCCAAATGGGTGGTTGTCTGGATGGGATTCCTGTGGTTCGCTTGCAGTGTTCACCTCGACAACTTCGAACAGGTCTCCCGTTCATTATGCGATTAGTCTCCTCCCCCGAACCTGACAGCCGCCGCAGCTTCCTCCTTCTGGCCCCCGTGGTCATGGCCTCGCTTCTGCTTGTCGGTTGTGGCGGCGGCGACGAAGTGGCGGATATGGAGGAGCCTGCCGGCAATATTCACGAGGTTGCGGACGCTGACGTGCCCGAAATTGAGATCGGCGATCTGGAGCCGGAGCCGGTTCCCGCATTCCCTGAGGTCGGACAGGAGGCCCCGAAGCCGGTGGCCGTCATGCCGGGCGACGATGCGGACGAAAGCGAGGAGGATGTTCAGCAGGATTATAACAGCATGCTGAATGCGGCGAACGATGCGCTCGAGTCCTTTTTTGACAACAATGGCCGTTTTCCCAAGAGCATGACCGAACTATTGAATGAGGGGGAACTGACCATGGCTCCGCGCGTTCCGGCGGGGAAGCGACTGATCTTCGATCGAACCACCCGCAGATTTGCTTATGTGGACAAGTGAAGCATGCCGGCTTGAAGCTCAGCATCCTGTTCAACCAATACACACCATGAAGAAGATCAACCACCGAATGAGGTCCGGGCGTTCCGGTTTCACATTGATTGAGTTGCTGGTCGTGATTGCGATCATCGCAATTCTGGCGGCGATGTTGCTGCCGGCCTTGGCCAAGGCTCGCAGCAAGGCGAAGGCTTCATCCTGCCTGGCCAACCTCAAGAACCTTGGCGCCGCTGCGGCCATGTATCTTGGCGACAACAAGGACGAGATCATGTATGCGGGCATGATGTTCCGGGAAACCCGCGCGGACGGCGGCAAAACGAATCCGCCCGGCGCGGCCAATCGCAACCACAATTATTCGTGGGATGATTACCTGAATGTGTATATCGGGGGCACCTTCACGGAGGCCGACAAACGGCGGCAGTTTGTGTCTGCCCGGTCCGGCCTGCATGCGGGCCGTGGTCGAACGGTCAAGATGCTCAATTGCCCGGCCAACAAGATCAACATTTATCCCAATGCGACCCAGACCCGACAGGCCCGGGCGAGGCGGGCCTACAATCCTCCCAAGCATCGTCGTGGGTATGAGAATATCGGCAATCGTCGGGGTGTGATTGCGGACGACTGGCCGCCTTCCCCCAAGAACAAGACCGGTCTTGGTTTGGCCTTGAATGGACGCGGCGGCGCGGACTTGAGTCGCCCCGGTCCCGCAGGCAACACGGCGTGGAACACGATTGAGAACGGCAACGGCAATGCGCCGCCCCGGCGTCAGATGGCCGTCAATATGAATATCGTGCTCGATCAGGTGGACACCATTCTGCTGACGGAGAACATTTCGGACGAGAATGTCGCCGGTCGCGCCCAGAACGGAAACTGCAATTTCAACAACATCAACAACCATCTGGAGAATTGGCCGGGCCGCATCAACAAGAACCGGGAGGCTCAGTTGTTTCACATGGGACGCTGGAACTACCTGTTCGCGGACATGCACGTCGAGTTTCTGGAACCCCGAGCCACGCTGGGACTGGGGACTCGCGGCGCAGACCAGACCGGTGGGTGGAGCATTCTAGCGGGCGACTGAGTTTCTCGTCGCCTTGCCTTTTCCGGCCGCTCCGTTGGGAGCGGCTTTTTTTTTCCAGAATGGGAGATTGATCTTCGTTGAGTAGGGGAGGGGAGGTTATTCTGCCGGGCATGAATGGAATTCTGGGAATGGCGCGGAGGCTCTTGCGATCGAGGAGACAATGCTGGGCGGTGGCGGCGGCCGTGGCGGCGACCGGGCTGGAATGCTTGGCGGGGCCCAACATTCTCTTCATCACCGTCGACGACATGAACTGCGACTCGATGGGCGCCTATGGCTGCGAATTGCCGGATGTGACGCCCCACATGGATCGGCTCGCCGGCGAAGGTTTGCGTTTCGAGTATGCCCATGTGGTCGTCGGCAACTGCATGCCCTCGCGCAATTGCATGTATTCCGGGCTCTATCCCCACAACAATCGGGTGGAGGGATTCTACCCGGTGAAGGACAAGGACTACCCCGTGCTTTGCGACTTGATGAAGGCGGGTGGATACTTCACCGGCATTCGCGGCAAGGTCAGTCATTCCACGCCCTACCATCCCTATCCCTGGGATCTGGTCATGGACAACGTCGATGGTCGCAAGGAGCATCCCAAGGATGTGGAGTCCTATTACCGCTCCACGAAGGCGGGAATCGCGGCGGCGAAGGAGGCCGACAAGCCATTCTGCCTCCTGATCAACATCTCCGATCCGCACAAACCCTTCTACGCGACCGGGAAGGGCGGCCAGCCGGTTCCGGATAAGAACAAACCCTCGCGCATCTTTACAGCGGAGGAGGTTCCCGTGCCGGGCTTCCTGCCGGACGATCCAATCGTGCGCAAGGAGCTGGCGCAGTATTACTCGACGGTGCGTCGCGCGGACGACTGCCTCGGCGCGACGCTCCGAGCCCTGAAGGAATCGGGGGAGGAGGACGAGACGATGGTGATGTTCCTGTCGGATCACGGCATGCCATTGCCCTTCGCCAAGACCGCAGTCTGGCATCACAGCACGCGCACGCCCTGGATTGTCAAATGGCCCGGGGTCACGAAACCGGGATCGGTTGATCGCGAGCACATGATTTCGGGAGTGGATGTGTTGTCGACGCTGCTGGACATGGCCGGCCTTCCGGTTCCCGAGCGGCAGGATGGCCGCTCATTTGCTCCGGTCGTGCGCGGTGAGAAACAGGCGGGGAGGGACTTCGTGATAAAGGAGTACAACGAGAACTCCGGCGCCGGCCGCCACCCGATGCGCAGCGTGCAGACCCGACGTTATTGCTACATTTTCAACGCCTGGGCGAATGGGGGACGGACCTTCAAGACCGCGACCATGGGGACGCTCACGTATCGTAGGATGAAGGAACTGGCGCAGATTGACGCGGGCGTTGCCGCTCGGGTGGAGTTGTTCGATCACCGCGTCCTGGAAGAACTTTACGACGTCCGGAACGATCCCGACTGCCTCCACAACCTGATCGCTGATCCGGGACATCGGGAGGCGCTTGAGCGGCATCACCGCCTGCTGGAAGATTGGATGGTGACGACCGGCGATCACGCCTTGGCGGCGTTTCGCGGGCGCGAGAACCCGGCCGCGCTGGCGGCCTACATGAAACGGGTGGAGACAGAAGCCCTGGATAGAAGAAAACTCCGACAGAAACCGAAGAGGCCAAACCGGAAGAGCGCGGCGTCTGCGCGACGTCGGATGAAACTGATCTCACTTCGGGTTCCGGAGTCGGTTGAGGCGGGCGGAACGGTCCGATTGGTCGTGCCCTATGTTCTGAAGCCGGCGTTGAAGGAGCAATCGCTTCACGTGACCATGAAGAACGAAGCGGGCAGGAAAATCTCGCGCAAGGTTCTGTCGATTTCCGGTGAGGGGGAAGCGGAGGTGACGTTCGCCGTGCCCGCGGGAACGGCCGGCGGCAAGGTCGGCTTTGCGGCCTTTGTCGGGAAGGATTTTGAAGGCCATCTTCAGCATGTCGTGTCGGGGCCTGTCTTGGTGAAGTGACTCTGGAAGAAGCGGTGGCGGCAAGGTTGCTGCGGCTGGTAAGGCGGCTGGCGCCCTGGCGCGTTCCGGAGCGGGCGCAACCGCGCCCAAAGGCGGGCGGATCAACTTTTTGGACCTGACGGAGTTGGTGATCGCCGCTACAAGGGTGAAACCCATCATGAGTCAAGAGCCACTACTTCAACTTGAACTGCCCGGAATTGAGAAGGTTAAGAGCGGCAAGGTCCGCGAAGTGTTCGACCTGGGCGATTCCTTCCTGTTTGTCGCCACGGATCGACTTTCCGCGTTCGATGTTATTCTTCCGACCGGTATTGCCCGGAAAGGCGAGGTCTTGACCCAGATTTCGCATTTCTGGTTCGACCGCACGGAGTCGGCGGTCGCCAATCATCGGTTGCTGGGGACGCGGGACCCTCTTCCGGAGCTGTTGAAGCCCTTTGAAGAGCAGCTTGCGGGGCGCTGCATGATTGTTAAGAAGTGTGAGCCGTTGACGATCGAGTGCGTTGTTCGGGGCTACGTGGTCGGCTCGGGCTGGAAGGATTATCAGCGGACCGGAGCGATCTGCGGCATTGAGTTGCCGGACAACCTGATGAATTGCTCGGAGCTGGAGCAGCCGATATTCACTCCGGCGACGAAGGCGGAGGAGGGGCACGATGAGAATATATCCTTCGAGGAGGCCTGCGAGCTGGTTGGAGGAGACCTTGCCGCGCAGGCGCGGGACCTGAGCCTTCAGATTTATTCAGAGGGCCGTGCCTATGCCCGCGAGCGGGGCATCATCATCGCGGACACCAAGTTCGAATTCGGCCTGCTCGACGGCGCGTTGATATTGATCGATGAAGTCCTGACGCCGGACTCATCGAGATTCTGGCCGGCGGATGACTACGAGCCCGGACGAAACCAGAAGAGTTTCGACAAGCAGTTCGTGCGCGAATACCTGGAGACCTTGGATTGGGACAAGACGGATCCGGGGCCGGAGTTGCCGCCGGAGATAGCCGACAAGACCCGCGAGAAGTACCTGGAGGCCTATCGGCAGTTGACCGGCCGGGAGCTTCAGGCGGCGGCTGGATGAGTGTGCCAATCCGATGAATCGTTTGGCTGATTCCGAGGTCGAGGAACTCCGGGGTGTCGCCTGGGCCGCGATTGAACGCGGGGCGGAAGGTGGGGGCGGGATGTTGACCGTCGAATCAAAGGACTACCCGGAGGCGTTGCGCGCGCCGCGCGCGAGTTTCGTGACCCTGCGGAAAGGCGGGCAGTTGCGTGGCTGCATGGGGAGCCTCGAGGCGCGGATGCCGCTGGTCGAAGATGTTGCGTGCAATGCTTACAATGCCGCCTTCAAGGATCCTCGTTTCGATCCGGTCGGGGGTGATGAGATTCCCGGGCTCGACCTCAAGTTGTCCGTCCTCAGCCCGCCGGAGCCAGTTCCGGTTTCGTCAGAAGAGGATCTGTTGCGACAACTTCAGCCTGGAGTGGACGGTGTTATTCTTCAGGCTGGAGGCCGGCGGGGGACCTTTCTTCCGGCCGTTTGGGACATGCTCCCAAACCCACGCGAATTCCTCTGTCAGTTGAAGCGGAAAGCCGGATTGCCGGAAGATTATTGGTCGGATGAAATGACGATCCAGCGATACGGCGCTGACGAGTATTGATCGCTTGGCTTGGGATTCGAATCCGGCGGCGCGGGAGGGGGGGGCGGTTCAGCCGCCCTTCCGGATCGCCTCCTTCTTGTCTTCGCGCTCCGCTTCCAACTTGCTCTTTTCGTCCGTCAGTTGTTGGTCGAGCGTGGCGATCGCGTCGTAGTCGCCGGTTTCCCGGGCCCGGTCGATTTCGCCGTTGAGAGTGAGTTCGCGTTCGGCGATCTTGGCGTCGATTTTGGAATCAACCTCGGCGAGGGCCGCTTTCTGCTCTTCGGTCAGCTTGACCGAGGGCGACTGCTGGTTCAATCGCTCCATGGCGAGTTCGTAGGCGGTTTTCATGGGGTGAAGACTAGTCGTTTTCCGCGGCCCAGCAAAAGGCAAAACGGTCGGTCATGCATCGCCGCCGGCGATGGGCTTGTTCCGTTTCCATGGCATGTCGGGGAACTTGTCCGGCGGCGGCGGGACGGGCGCGGTGGCGGGCTTTTCGGGCGCCATGCGGAGGTCGTCATTGTCAGCCCCGGTATCCGTGGGCGGGGCGTCCATGTTGCCGCGCCAAGACGCGATACGCGCCTGAAGGCCATGATGTTCCGCTTGCTCCTTGTCGCCGTTCTTCATGTAGAACAGGGACAGGTTGGTGTGCACGAGTTGTTCGTGGGGACGCATTTTCTCGGCGGAGTGGCCGTGTTCGATGGCCTTTTCGAACTCTCCTTTGCGGTACAATGCCATGCTCAGGCCCTGGGTGGCATCGAAGTGATCGGGGCGCTCTTGCAGCACGGCTTCAAATTTTGCGATCGCCGCGTCGAAATCGCCGGAGGCGTAGTCCGCCATGGCGTCGTCGCACTGGTCTTGGAATGGATCGTCGGTGGTTTCGCTCACAAACAGAAGCTATGGCTCGAGCGCTCTGAACGCAAGCCGTAGCCCCTTGGCCCCTTCCAGGCGAGGCTTCGGATCCCGGCGACGGCTTAGAAATAAAACTTAATATTCTTCGTATTTAAATAAGTATAGCTTATCAAAAAGTGAGACTTTTCGTGGTGAGCATGAAAGGCGGGCATGAGTTGCGTGAAAAACTTCGCATCGAAGGATTGACATTGGAATGGGTGAAGATTATGCAATTTGGTTCGATCAAACGGCGTTTTTTACGATTTTGTGAACCAGAATTGAATAAAGGGGCGGCGATTGCATCGGATCTCTAGAGTATCAGAACAGTTAATAGCCAAAACACAATGAGCGAAGCTCCCGCGCCTGCCTCCCCAGAGACCGAAGGTGGCTCTGATGCCTCCAAAATCTCTGAAGTTGTCATTCGAATTGCCGGTAATTCCCAGGACGGCATTCAGTCGATTGGCGGTTTTCTTGCCCGCCTCGCCGGTCGCAGCGAACAGGAGGTCATGACCTTCATGACAATCCCCTCGACGATCTCTGGCGGCCCCTCGATTTTCCAGGTTCGCGTCGGCACCGGGGAGGTCTTGAGCGCGGGAGATGACGCGGATGTCTTGTTGGCCTTTTATCAGCACTCCTACGAGAACCACATTGAGGCCCTCAAGCCGGGCGGCGTGGTGCTCTACGATTCGGATCACGTGGAGGAAAAGGAAGAATACCGGGATAAATATCGGCACATCGGGATCCCGATTTCCAGTCTGACCGTCGAGGCCATCGGCGGCACGGCCCGCGACAAGGGGAAGAACATTTTCGCTCTGGGGTTGATTGCCCGCACCTTCGACCTGAACGCAGACAAGCTGGCCGGGCTGATCAGCGAGAAGTTCAAGGGCAAGGCCGGCAATGTTCTGGAGAATGCGTTGTCGGGGTTTCATGCAGGCTATGGCTATTCGATCGGCGATGTTTTCGAGACTTTTGAGTTTCAGGAACCCGAGGGGAAGGACTACGAGCAGGTTGTTATGTCGGGCAACGAGGCGCTCGCCTACGGTCTGATCGCGGGAGGCGTTCGATTTGGCGCGGGGTATCCGATTACGCCATGGTCGGACATCATGGAACTGTTGCGGCGCGAGCTCCCCAAATATGGCGGTTCGTTCATCCAGTGCGAAGATGAGATTGCGTCGGTTTCAATGGCGATTGGCGCCGCTTTTGCGGGCGTCGTCTCCTGCACCGGCTCCAGCGGACCGGGAATTTCGTTGAAAAGCGAGGCCTTGGGCTGGGCCCAGATGGCTGAAATTCCCTTGGTGGTCATCGATGTGCAACGGGGTGGTCCTTCGACGGGCATGCCGACGAACATCGAGCAGTCCGACCTGAATATTGCGTGCTATGGCGCGCACGGCGACTCTCCGCGCGTGGTGTTGGCGCCGTCCGACGTGGAGGATTGCTTCTACGTCGCGATCGAGGCGGTCAACATTGCTCGGAAGTATAGCGTGCCGACGCTGATCCTGACGGATCAGGCCATCGCGACCCGCATTGAGGCCTTTGCCGATCCGGATCTGGAGGGTGTTTGCCAGGAATTCAAGCCGGATCTGACGCCGGTCAAGGACCACAAACCCTACGACCTCAGCGTGCCGGACGGCATCACGACGCGGGTTGTCCCGGGAACCCGGATCGAGAGCGGTCAGTATCCGATCGCGACCGGTTTGGAGCACAACGAGATGGGGCATCCGACCGCCTCGCCGAAGTTGCACATGCAGATGACGGCCAAACGCCGCAACAAGCTCAAGGCATTGGGGCGCGAGCTGCCGACGCCGGAAGTCTATGGGCCCAATGAAGGCAGTGTCCTGCTTGTGGGTTGGGGGTCGACACAAGGACCGATGCGGGAAGCGGTGGATCGCGCCCGGGCGAAGGGCGACAGCGTGTCCGCGATCAGTATCCGGCACATCAATCCGTTGCCGGAAGGACTGGAAGACATCTTCTCGGGATTTCATCACGTTTACGTGGTGGAGACCAACGACGAGGGGCTTTATGGCTTTGGTCAGCTGGGCGGCCTGCTTCGCGCCCGCTACGCCGATCCGAAGATTGAAGGCATCAATAAGACCGATGGATTGACCTGGAAAGTTCGCGAGATTCTCGAGCGGGTCGATGACAACCTGGCCAAGTCCGCGAAAGCTTGAACGACTCCTGACTGCCCCCAATCCCATTTCAAGAAAATGAGCCCACTTCAACTAGCCGAACCTCCCGTTCATCCCGGACACGAACCCGCCGCGCCCTTGGCCGATGAGGATCGCGTTCCGCTTAAGAAGAAACAAATTGCCGCTGATAATCCGACGTGGTGCCCTGGCTGCGGAGATTTCGCGGTGCTATCCCTCTACTTCAAGTTGATCGAGAAGCGCGGACTCTGGCAGGAGAAACTTGCCACGGTGGCCGGCATCGGGTGTTCCAGCCGCTTTCCCTATTTCGTGCAGGGGCACGGCGCTCACTTCATCCACGGTCGAGCGTTGCCCTTTGCGACCGGCGTTTCCTTGTCCCGACCTGATCTGCACGTGTTTGTGTTCGGCGGTGACGGCGACGCGTTTTCCATCGGCGGCAACCACTTCAACCACACGGCCCGCAAGAATCTCAATCTGACCTATGTGGTCATGGACAACTTCGTTTACGGGTTGACGAAGAAGCAGACTTCGCCCACCTCGCCCTTGGGATTCAAGAGCAAGACGGACATGTGGGGCGCGGTGGATCAACCGATCAACCCGATGAAGCAGGCGATTGCAGCCGGAGCCACCTTCGTGGCGCGCACGACGCATACCAATCCCAAGCATGTGCTGGAAACCTTCGAGGCGGCTTTGGATCACAACGGTTTCAGCTTTGTCGAATGCCTGAGCGAGTGCGTCGAATTCTTTCCGGGAGCCTTCAATGAGACGAATCCGCGCAAAGGCGGTTCGTTTGACGAGGTTCCGGAGGATCATGATGTCACCGACGAGTTGGCCGCCTACAAGTTGGCGGGCGCGGAGTTTCCGGGCCACTTTGGGGTCTTTTACAAGGTGGATCGTCCGACCAAGAACGAACTGGAAGCCGACATCAACACGAAGTTTCAGGCGAAGGTCGAGGGACTCAAGCCCTGGCAGATTCTGCGCCAGAATTTTGATCGGATGAAATGAGGTAAGCCTCATTTGCAGATTCTCAGGCCCCGGCATTGGTATGCCGGGGCCTTTTTTTGTTTGTTTACGAATCGGGAAATGCGGGCAAGATCTCGTGCATGCGTGTGATGATTCGAGCCGGCGTCGCTTTGCTGCTGGCCTTTGGGGTCGCTGGCGGTTTGGCGGCGGACAAGCCGGATGTCGAGCTTTATCAGCGCGAGGTCAAGCCGTTGCTTCAGGCGCGATGCGTCGCTTGCCATGGGGCATTGAAGAGCAAGGGCGGCCTGCGTCTCGACACCGCTGATCTGTTGCGGAAGGGGGGCGGGAATGGGGCCGTGATCGATCCGTCGAGTCGCGGCGGCGAACTGCTCCGTCGTGTGTCGACCCACGACGTGTCCGAGCGGATGCCGCCGGAAGGCGAGGCGCTGAAGCCGGAGCAGATTGCCGTCTTGAAGCGCTGGATTGACGCGGGCGCGCCGGGGCCGAAAGACGAACAGCCCGAGCCGGATCCTCGCGACCACTGGGCGTATCGCCCGATCATCAAACCGGCGTTGCCGGAGGGCTCATTCGAAGGCAATCCGATCGATGCCTTTCTCTCGGTCAAGCACAGGAAGCTCGGGATCCGGCCGCAATCCGAGGCGTCCCGCCCGATGCTTCTGCGGCGCGCTTACCTGGACTTGATCGGGCTTCCTCCGACGCGGACGGAGTTGCAGGCTTTTCAATCCGACCAATCAAGCCGCGCTTATGAGCGCTTGATCGACCGGCTCCTTGCAAGCCCGCACCATGGCGAGCGCTGGGGGCGGCATTGGATGGATATCTGGCGCTACAGCGACTGGTACGGCCTGGGAAAACAGTTGCGCAACAGTCAGAAACACATCTGGCATTGGCGGGACTGGATCGTGGAGTCGCTGAACGACGACAAGGGCTACGATCGCATGATCTTGGAGATGTTGGCCGGCGATGAGGTTGCGCCGGACGACCGGAAGACCCTGCGCGCGACGGGCTACCTCGCGCGGAATTACTATCTATTCAATCGCGACACCTGGTTGGACAACACCGTGGAGCACACAGCCAAGGCCTTCCTGGGATTGACGATGAATTGCGTCAAATGCCACGACCACAAGTATGACCCCATCGAAATGCAAGACTACTATGCCTTTCGCGCCTTCTTCGAGCCGCACCAGGTCCGGCTGGACCAGGAGCCAGGCATTCTGGATTTTGAAAAGGGCGGTTTGCCGCGGGCCTTTGACGACCAATTGGACGCGCCGACCTACGTCTATCGCAAGGGCAACGACAAGGATCCCGACAAGAGTCGGGTGGTCGAGCCGAACCTGCCGGCGTTGTTCGCTTCGCACGCGTTTGAGATTCTGCCGGTGGACTTGCCGGCGTTCGCCTTTGCGCCCGGTTCGCGTGATTATGTCCAGCAGGATCATTTGGCCAGGGCGGAGGCGGATGTGGCGAAGGCGAAGGTCAAGTTGGCCAACGCGAGGCAACGGCTGGCGACATTGGCGGACCATGAGGCCGGAACGAAGAAGGACGTTGCCCGGAACGGGGCAGCGCCGCCTTCAGCGTTCTTGATCGACGATTTTTCCGAGGCGCGGCCGGACGACTGGGAGATGGGCGGCGAAGGTTGGGAGTATCGCGACGGCAACCTGCTGCAAACGCAACCGGGCACGGACCGATACCTGCGGTCGAAACGGTCACATCCGGAGAATTTTCGCGCCAAGCTCCGCTACAAGCCAACCGGAGGCGTAAAGTGGAAGTCGATGTCGCTTCGCTTTGATGTCGTCGATGGCGGCAGAATCAGCCACACGGCTTACCTGAGCGCGGTCAGCCCCGGCTCCAAGGCCCAGATCTCGCACACGGAGAATGGTCGCAACAGTTATCCGGCCAACGGGAGAAAGGCCATGCCGGTTCCGCTGAACGTCACGCACGAGTTGGAGATTGCGGTGCGGGGGCAGGTGATCAACTTCTGGGTGAACGGCAACCTGGCGTTGGCCTACCGACTGCCGTACAGGAGTTCAGGCGGTCGCTTCGAGTTGTCCGCTTTTGACCTGGCTGCGGAGTTGCACTCGCTGGAGATTGAACGACTGCCGGATCATGTGGCATTGACGGAACCGGAAGGCGGGAGCGGCAGATTCGACACCTTGGCCGGCGCCAAAGCGGCCGTTGCCTTGGCGGAACTTGAGGCCGCCTTGGCGGAGAGGCAGCAAGCTGCATTGAAGGCCCGGATTGCCGCAGATCAGGCCCGGTTCGCGGATCCGGAATCCGCCGCCGCCGAGAAGCTGGCTATCGAGGCCGCTGCAGCTGTGCGAAGTGCGGACCTGGCCAAGGCCGAGTTGGACTTGGAACGCGCGGGGCAGGAGCTGACGCGGCAGTCCTCCCTGGCGAAACCGGACAAGAAGAAGCGGGCGGAGGCGGCGAAGAAACAGAAGGCCGCCCGCGCGAGCCGCGACGAGCTTCGGGCAGCATTGGAGAGAACCGACCGGAAGTATGTTTCCTTGAAGGGCAGCCTGAAGGCGCTGGAAACCCCGGCGCACAAGTTGGGACAGTACGCGCCCACTTACAGCCGCAGGAGCAGCGGCAGGCGGACGGCGCTGGCGAAGTGGATTGGCAGTCGGGACAATCCACTCACCGCGCGCGTGGCGGTGAATCACATCTGGATGCGACATTTTGGCGAGCCCTTGGTCGAGCAGGTGTTCGATTTCGGTCGAAGGGCGAAGGAGCCGGAACATTTGGAACTGCTGAACTACCTCGCCGCCGAGTTCATGGAACATGGCTGGAGCATGAAACGGCTGCACAAGCTGATGATGACCTCCGACGCGTATCGTCGTTCCTCCAGCAATGCGGGCGGGGATGACAATACCCGGTCCAAGGACCCGGACAATCGACTCTATTGGCGCATGAACTCTCGTCGGATGGAGTCCCAGATCATTCGCGACAGCGCCCTGAATTTGGCCGGGGAGTTGAGAACGCAGCTGGGCGGGCCGACCATCGATCCGCGGCAAAAAGACACGGCGAAACGTCGCAGCATCTACTTCGCGCACTCCCGCGATGACGGGGCGGCGTTCCTGAAGTCCTTCGACGACGCCGAGATTATCCAGTGCTACCGCCGCAGCGAGAGCGTCGTGCCCCTGCAGGCCCTGGCGATGGCCAATGCGGAAGTCGCCATCGAAATGGCGGAGCGCATTGCCGGTAGGATTGACGTCGCGGCGAAGCTGGACCGGGCGTTCGTCGAGGCCGCCTTTGAAACGGTCCTGTCCCGCCAGCCCGACAGCGGAGAAGTGGACGAGGCGATCCGTTTTCTTGCGGAGATGCGGCGCTTGTTGGGATCGAAGAACCTTGAGGGCCGCGAACAGCGCGTCCGCGCCCGCCTGATCCACGTCTTGCTCAACCACAACGACTTCATTACCATCCGCTAAGTCGATGAATTCGGATTTGAATCAACCAGGTTTGGTTTCCCGGCGAAGATTTCTCGACGGTTCCACCATTGGCTTGGGGGGGATTGCGCTGCAATCCCTGCTGGCGCGAGAGGGCGCGTCGGCGACGGGCGGTTGGCGGCCGCCGGATGGCAATCCCCACCTCAAGCCGAAAGCGAAGAGCGTGATCCTTCTTTTCATGCGCGGCGGCGTCAGCCACATGGAAAGTTTTGATCACAAGCCGGAGCTGACGCGTTTGGCGGGCAAGAGCATTGGGGAGACGGAATACAAGCATGTGCAGGATCCGGAGCGCCTGAAGAAGGTCCGCGTGGTCGTGGTGAATGACGCCAACGGCCAGCAGCGCAACACGATCTATCCCCTGCAGACGGGTTTCAAGAAATACGGGCAGAGCGGCATCGAAGTCAGCGATTGGTTTCCACATATCGGTTCCTGCATGGACGATATTTCCGTGATCCGCTCCATGTGGACGACGGATGACAACCATGGAGCCCAGGTGCAGTTTCTTTCCGGGCGGCACACCTTGGAGGGACGCTTCCCGACGATCGGTTCCTGGGTGAAATGGGGGCTGGGTTCGCTGAACGACAATCTTCCCCAGTTCATCACCATGGGCGACCGCTACTTCAGCCGGAAGGACGCCTATTATCTCGGACCGGCCTATGACGCGGTGAAACTGAAGGTCGACCCCGCCAATCCGCTTCCTTTTGCCAAGCCGGCGGGGGATTTTCCCTTGGATGAACAGCGGCTGAATTTCGAATTGATCAACCGGTTGAATCGCTTGTCGGCGCAACACTATCCCGGTGACGCCGCACTCGAAGCGCGGATCAAGTCCTATGAGTTGGCCTTCAACATGCAGACCGCCGTGCCGGAGACGATCAATTTTGACGATGAGTTGGAGGAGACGAAACGGGCTTACGGGTTTGATCAGTCCAACACGAAATCGTTCGGGCAGCAGTTGCTGGCGGCGCGGCGGTTTGTCGAGCGCGGCGTGCGGTTCATCCAGATCATGCATGGTCCCGGCGCGGCGGGCGCCTGGGACGCGCATCGCGGACTGAAGGCGAACCACACCAAGCTCGCGGCCCAGGTGGACAAGCCGATCGCCGGGCTGCTCAATGACTTGAAACAGCGCGGCCTTTTTGACGAAACAATCGTGGTGTTTGCCACCGAATTCGGACGCACTCCGGGATCGCAGAGTGCGGACGGACGCGATCATCATCCGTTCGGGTTTTCAGTCTGGATGGCCGGCGGCGGGTTGAAGGGCGGGGTGACGCACGGAGCGACCGATGAACTCGGTTTCCATGCCGTCGAGGATCCGCACTATGTCACCGATGTCCACGCGACCCTGCTGCATCAGCTGGGATTGGAATCGCACCGCATGGAGGTTCCGGGACACAAACGGCTGGAATTGGATTTCGGTCACGTGATCCGGGATATCGTCGCGTGAGGGAAAGAGAGAAGAACATCAAACGATTGACTCACGAAGTCACCGCCCGCATCGAACACTGACGAGCATCTCCGTGCACCGCACATGCTCGCGAGTGGAGGGCAAAGCTCAGCGGTTGATGGGCGACTTCCATTGAGCCCGCCTTGACACATCCATCCGCTGCAACCATCCTCCCTGCGTTGACGGGGAGCCGACCTGTCCGATTGAATCGGGCGAAGGCTGAGATTTCCGCGCGGGGGCGCGGTTGACCCATTGAAACCTGATCCAGGTAATGCTGGCGTAGGGAAGACGTCCTTCGTCTTTTTTGCCCGTTCCCCCGGATCGCCGCCGAAAAACTGACATGATTGCATCCCAAGAATCCTTCGAGCCCAAGAGCGACCAACCCTTGCCCAAGTCACAGCGCGTCTACCTGCCGGGCAAGACCCGCGATGACATCCGCGTTCCGATGCGGGAGGTCGAGTTGAGCGACACCAAGGGCTTCAACGGTGAGATTGAGGTCAACGAACCTGTCCGGGTCTACGACTGCAGCGGCCCGTGGGGGGATCCCTCATTTGAAGGCGATGTGGAGCAGGGACTCCCGGCGTTGCGCCGTGAATGGATCCTGGAGCGCGGCGATGTCGAGGAATACGACGGGCGGACGGTAAAGCCCGAAGACGACGGCTATCTGTCCGAGGTGCATGTCCAAAGCGCGACCGAGGCTGAGTCTTCGCGGAATCGCCTGGTTCAGTATCCGGGATTGATCCGCAAGCCGCTGCGCGCGAGCAAGGGGCATCCGGTTTCCCAGTTGTGGTATGCCAAGCAGGGCATTGTGACGCCGGAGATGGAATACATCGCCATCCGGGAGAACCAGGGGCTGGAGGCGTTGCAGGAGAAGATTGGCTCTGACGCCGCGCGCAATTCGTTGCTGCAGCAACATCCGGGCAATTCCTTCGGCGCGGCGATTCCGAAGGAGATTACTCCTGAGTTCGTGCGCGACGAAGTGGCTCGCGGACGGGCGATCATTCCGGCGAACATCAATCACCCCGAGAGCGAGCCGATGATCA
>CAZFLK010000040.1:0-38826 GCA_964519245.1 uncultured Verrucomicrobiota bacterium | reverse complement strand
CACGCACCAAGAACCACGCACCAAGAACCACGCACCGAGAACCAAGAACCTCATTCGACTGTTCAACCGCCATTCCATTTGCCAACATCCGAGACGAAATACCGACACACTCCATGCAACGAACGCTCGTCAAACACGCGCTCAGCAGCGACCACGCCATCGACGCCATCCGCATCCAGGGCTGGGTGCGGACGCGCCGCGATTCCAAGGCCTTCTCCTTCCTCGAGATCAACGACGGCTCCTGCCTGAAGAATATCCAGGCCGTCATCGACGCCGGCATCCCGGGCTACGAAAAGATCCAATCCGCCGCCACGGGCGCCGCGGTCATCATCGACGGCCGGCTCGTCGCTTCGCAGGGCAAGGGACAAAACTGGGAAATCGTCGCGACCAGCCTTGAAGTCGTCGGCGAGGCCCCCGACACCTACCCCCTGCAGAAGAAGGGGCATTCCCTCGAATACCTCCGAGAGATCGCCCATTTGCGCCCGCGCTCCAATCTTTTCGGCTGCGTCTTCCGCGCGCGCAACCGGCTGGCCAAGGCGATTCACGATTTCTTCCAGGAGCGCGACTTCGTCTACATCCATTCGCCCATCATCACGACCAGCGACTGCGAGGGCGCGGGCGAACTGTTCCGCGTCTCCACCCTCGATCCCGCCAAGCCGCCCATGCAGGACGGCAAGGTCGACTACTCCAAGGACTTCTTTGAACGGCCCGCGTTCCTGACGGTCAGCGGCCAACTTGAAGCGGAGGTTTTCGCCTGCGCGCTCTCGAACGTCTACACCTTCGGCCCGACCTTCCGCGCCGAGAACTCCAACACCTCTCGCCACGCCAGCGAATTCTGGATGATCGAACCGGAGATGGCGTTCTGCGACATCAACGGCGACATGGACCTCGCCGAGGAATTCGTCAAACACCTCATCCACGACATCCTCGAAAACTGCGAGGACGACCTCGAACTCTTCAACAAATTCGTCGACAAGGGCCTGATTGAGCGGCTCAAGTTCGTGCTCGAGCGCCCCTTCCAACGAATCACCTACACCGAGGCCGTCGAACTGCTCTTGAAGTCCGACAAGAAGTTCGAGTACCCGGTCGAGCATGGCGCCAACCTGCAATCCGAACACGAGCGTTACCTGACCGAGGAGCATTTCAAATGCCCCATCACGGTCTACAACTATCCCAAGGCGATCAAACCGTTCTACATGCGTTCGAACGACGACGGAAAGACGGTCGCCGCCATGGATGTGCTGGTCCCCGGGATCGGCGAGATCATCGGCGGCAGCCAACGCGAAGAGCGCCTCGACGCCCTCAAGGAAAACCTGGAACACCACAACCTCAGCGAGGAGGACTATTGGTGGTATTTGGATCTCCGCCGCTATGGAACCGTTCCGCACGCCGGATTTGGCTTGGGCTTCGAACGGATGCTGATGTTCGTCACCGGCGTCGGCAACATTCGCGACGTCATCCCTTTTGCCCGCACACCCGGCAGCGCGGAGTTCTGATCCCCGCCCCATGGATCCTGCGCTGCAACAGGCCCTGAGCCAAACCAACTTCACCGTTTGGGATTGGGGCATCGTCATCGCGTATCTCATCGCCTCGCTCGCCGTCGGACTGCTGGTCAAGCGACACGTCCGCGACATGGCCACCTATATCGGGGCCGGTCGCGCCGTGGGAACCAAGCTGGGCATCGCCGCCATGGCCGGGACGGAAATGGGCCTCATCACGGTCATGTATTCCGCGCAGAAGGGATTCGTCGGCGGCTTCGCAGCCTTTCACATCGCCGTGGCTTCGGGTCTGGTCACACTCGTCGTCGGACTGACCGGATTCATGGTCTACCGGTTGCGCGAAATGCGCGTGCTGACCATTCCGGAATTCTACGAGCGCCGGTTCGGTCGCAAGACCCGCATTCTTGGCGGCGTCATGCTGGCCCTCGGCGGCATCTTGAACATGGGACTGTTCCTCAAGGTCGGCTCCATGTTCATCGTCGGCGTCACCGGCATGGCCGCCGATGGCGGGGCGTTGAAACTCGTCATGTTCGTTCTGCTGACGCTCGTCCTCGTCTACACCGTGCTCGGCGGAATGATCTCCGTCGTCATCACCGACTACATCCAGTTCGTCATCCTCTCGGCGGGCGTGCTCCTGACCACGGGCTTCGCCGTCCATCACCTCGGTTGGAACAACATCTTCGAAACCGTGGCCGCCGAAATGGGAAGCAAAGGATTCAACCCCTTCGAATCGGAAGGCGAGTTCGGCGTGGATTACGCCGCATGGATGTGTTTCCTGGGACTGGTCGGCTGCGCAATCTGGCCGACTTCCGTCGCCCGGGCGCTGGCGATGGAAAGTCCCGAGGCCGTGCAGAAGCAGTTTGCATGGTCCTCCGTGTCCTTCACCATCCGCTTCATGGTCCCCTACTTCTGGGGCATCTGCGCCTTTGTCTTCATCATGACCGCCGCGCCGGATCTCAAGGCCGTTTTCTTTCCGGAGAATCCCGCCGCCGCCGCAAACAACCTCTACGCCATGCCGGTGTTTCTGGGCCGCATCCTGCCTACGGGCGTTCTGGGCCTCATCGCCGCGGCAATGATCGCGGCGTTCATGTCCACACATGACAGCTACCTGCTTTGCTGGAGTTCCGTCATCACCCAGGACATCGTGGCGCCGCTCCAACGCAAGAAGATGTCGCTCAAATCGCGCGTGTTCCTCACCCGCGTCCTGATCGGAGCAATCGGCGTCTACGTGCTCTGGTGGGGATTGTTCTACGAGGGCAGTGACGACATCTGGGACTACATGTCCGTCACCGGGGCCATCTATTTCACCGGCGCCTTTGCCGTGATGTTCTGCGGACTCTATTGGCGGCGGGCCAGCTCAACCGGAGCCGTGCTGGCTTTGCTCTCCGGCGCGATTGCCATCCTGGGCCTTGGCCCCGTGCAGGAAGCGTTGGGCATCGCCGGTCGATTCACCGGAGCCCAAGTGGGTTTGTTCACCATTTGCTTCTCCCTCGTAGTCATGGTGTGTGGCTCGCTGCTATGTCCGGACAAGCGCGCTCCCTCAACCCTAGAACAACCTTCGTCCAAGCGCGATTGATGGAAACCTGGGCCGCCATCTGGAAACTGACCTTCATCGTCGTCATGGCAATCTTCACCGGCATGTCCGTCTGGGTGATCATCGGCGGCTGGCAGGACGTCAGGAAACTGCTGGCAAAGTTGAGCGAAGACAGCGCCTCTTCGGATTCGGATGACCAATCAAGCGGCGCTGACGACTGAAGCGCCACTGGACCGCTTCCGCCAAATTCCTCACACCGATCATAACAGCCGATACATTGCATTCCCCGGCATCTGCAGCCATTCTCCCCGCATGGACGCCGACACCACAAACCTCATCCGCGCCGCCACCGAAGCCGTCGCCATCGTGACCGACAAACAGGCGCTCCTCATGGAGCTCCTCTCCGCCAAACTCGATCTTGCTGAAGCCGACCGTGTCACATTGGTCAACTCCGCGCAGGAGAATTTTGTCCGCGCCGAAGCGTTGCGTCAGGAATTGGCCAAGCTCTCCGCTGCCAGCTGAACTCGGAGCGCTGAGCATTGCTCGGCCAGGGCGCTGATCGAATGCCAATGCCGAGCATTGCATGGCGCTCCGCCATTCTGAATATCCGCCCCCGCGCGCTTCCTACAATCAAACCGCCCGATTATAGGCCGGTTTGCATTGATCTGCCCGCATGGGCGACCTACGCTCGCCGTCAAACCAAACGAAAGGCTTCCCCATGTTCAAACGCATCATCAACGTCATCAAAGGTTTCTTCGGTCTGGGTGTTTCGAAACTGGAGAAGGCCAATCCCGAAGCGCTGCTCGAGGTTGAGAAGGAGAATCTCCGCAAACAGATCGCGAACTACAACAAGGGCCTCGCCGCCCATGCCGGCCTCTGTGAGCGACTCATGTCCCAAGTCAAAAAACTCGAAAAAGAGGAGACCGAGATCCGCGCCAAGACCACTGCCCACCTCCGCGCCGGCAATAAGGACGCCGCCGGACAACACGCCTTGCGCCTTCAGGACGTCAACGAACAACTCGCAGAGAATCGCGCGCAACTTGAGGAGGCCGAGACAACCTACCAGGAACTCGTACGCGCCCGCGATGTCTCCGTCGACGCCGCCAAAAAGAAGATCAATGACCTCAAGCAGGGCATCAATGAAATGAAGATCAAACAGGCCACCGCCGAACTCACCGAAATGGCGTCCGGCATGGTCAGCGAAATCGGCGGCGCCGGCGACACCTTGAACCGCCTGCATGAGATGGTCGAAGAGGAGCGCCAGAAAGCCGCCGGCAAGGCCCGCGTCGCCAAGTCCGGCCTCGACACCACCGACTTCAAAATACAGGAGGCCGAACAGCAGGCCCTCGCCGACCAGGCCCTCGCCGACTTCGCCGCCGCCGAAGGCATTGCCATCGAATCTGACGCCAAAAGCGAAGGTGTCTCCGAGGACAAGCCGTCCGAAACTTCCTCCAGCAAGCAAATGGGACCCGAGGCGCAGACGCAGTAGGCGCGCTGCGCAATCGCAGTATCTTGTTGAAACGCCTGAGACGCAGGGAATCATGGAAGCTCCAAGCTCCAAATCCCAAACTCCGAAAAAGCTCCAAATCCCAAATCTCAAAGGCCGCGCCCCCTCCTTTCGCAAACCGAGAGTCGCGCCAATGCGCAAGACGTCTCAACCAGACTCCCCCACTTCCAAACCCGCCTTTGGAACTTGGAGCTTGGAGCTTCCTTGGAACTTGGAGCTTGGAGCTTGGGATTTCGAACCGAGACTTCGGGAATCCCCCGTCGCCACCCCATGAACGATCTCTCCAAGCTGCCGCCAACGCCTACCGTCCCCATGCCCGCCTGGGCGAACGAGGTCATCGCCCTCTACCAGAGCGGCGCCGCCAGTCAGTTCATTCTTTACGGCAACATTGACGACCGCTTCGTCCTTCCCCTCGGCGAAGACGCCAAACTCGGCAGCCTCACGGATTTCCTGGAACACGTGCTCATGCCGCGCTTCGACGTGGTTCTCAGCTACGACATTGGCAACGGCATCCGTATTGAGAAGGGCGGGAGCCTGTTCGAAAAGTGGCCGGCCTACAAGGAGCGTCAGGAGCTTCCCAAGTCGCCCCGCCCCGCCATTGAAACACTGACCCACTACTTCCGTTATGCCGCCAACCTCTCCAAGCTTGGCAAGAGAGCCTTGCAGATTGGCTGTTGGATCCGGGCCGCGGACCTGGTGGCGCCTGCCACCCCGGGCGGCTACAGCAACGACATCAACGCCCTCGCCATGCTCATGCGCGACTGGGGCGCCGAGGAACACCTGACCGACTTCCCCCTCGTCACCTGCCTGCTGGCCGAGAACATCAACGATCTTCATTCTTTGATCGCCAACAGCCACCATGCCTCCGCCATCAAGATTCCGCTGCCGACGCGCGACGACCTGGAGCCCTTTTTCCGCCTCACTTCGCCTCGCTTCCCCTCAGCCTTGGGCGAATTCCGCGACAACGTCGGGGAGCTCTCCTCCTCCTTGGCCGGAGCCACCATGAACGCGGTGGAAAACCTCCTCCAACTCAAGGAATACCGAAAGCAACCCATCAGGCCCAACGATCTGGTCACCCTGAAGAAGGAACTCGTCGAAAAGGACTGCAACGACCTGGTCGAGTTCATTCAATCGGAGCGCACGCTGGACCAGGTTCACGCCCAGTCCGGACTCAAGACCCGCCTGCGCGAGGATATGGCCATGTGGCGCCAAGGCGATACCCGGGCCATGCCCATGGGCTACCTGCTCTGTGGACCTGTCGGAACCGGCAAAACCTATATGGTCGAGTGCCTCGCGGGCGAAGCCGGCGTTCCGGTCGTCAAGATCAAGAATTTCCGCGACAAGTGGATCGGCAGCACCGAAGGCAATCTGGAAACCATCTTCCGACTCCTCCAAGGCTTGGGCCGCTGCTTTGTCTTCATCGATGAGGCGGACCAGGCCCTGGGCAAACGCGACGGCGGCGGCAGCGACGGCGGCCTTTCCGGCCGCGTCTATTCCATGTTC
Source organism: uncultured Verrucomicrobiota bacterium (assembly GCA_964519245.1). GTDB lineage: Bacteria > Verrucomicrobiota > Verrucomicrobiia > Limisphaerales > JAYPEY01 > JAYPEY01. The sequence continues at coordinate 32,783 of CAZFLK010000040.1, read as the reverse complement.
GCCAAGGAGATGAGCAATCCCGCCAACCGCGGACGCATCATCTGGATCCTCGCTTCCAGCCGCCCAGACCTGATCGAGGTTGATCTCAAACGTCCCGGCCGCGTGGACGTCAAGATCCCGATCTTCCCCACCGTTTCTCCCGAGGAAAGCTTCCATCTGATCACCGCGCTCTGCAAACGGATGGAAATCGAGTTTGCCGACGAGGACTTCGACTTGTTGCGCAACCACATTCCGGACCTGCTCACGCCCGGCGCGGCCGAAGCCATCGCCATCAAGGTCTACCGGCTTACGGTCACCCGCAAACTCTCACCGCGCGACGCGCTGCGGGATATCCTCATCGACTACCAGCACCCCATCGCCAAGGAAATCATGGACTTCCAGATCGGACTGGCCGTGAAGGAGACGACCGACATGGAGTTTGTGCCGGATCGTTTTCGGGAAGTCGGGTAATGCGGAAAGGCGAACATCCAACGTTCAACTCTGAACGCTCAACTTCATTCTCCCCCAGCCCACTTCGGCTGTTCCTTCAGATGGAACAGCATCTCCCCCGCCTTGGGCACATACAACACGCCTTCGTCTTCGCGGTTCGCGTAGTCCTCGGGATTGATCGTGGCGGGATCGATGTAGCCCAGATTCACCTGCTTGCAGACCTCCTCCGGAATCTGGGTGGCAAGGCTCACCTTCACCCGCGGCGTCTCCACGCCGTCTTCATACTCGCCAATTCCATAGACGTGCGTTGAATGCGCCATCACCCCCCAAGGCTCGTCCTTGAACTTGTCCCACTGCTTCAGGAAGTAGTCCCGGCAGTGGTAGCCGATGCGCAGGATCGCGTCATGGTGCGTGAAACAAAGCTCGTCCACATGCGGCGCGTAGATGATCAAGTGTCCGCCGTCCGCCACCACCGGCTCTAGCTTGTACATGCACTTCCCGGCGGTCCAGATCTCGTCGTACATCTGCGGGGCGCAGGAGAACACGGTGTGGAATGGCTTGTCCTTGTAGGTGATGTGAACCTGGCGCGAAACCTCGCTGGCGGCGTCCCAGGCGCCCTCCGGCGCACCGGCGAACAGGCCGCACATCTCGCCCTTCTCCACCACCATGCAAAAACACAGCTTGTCCACTTCGACCATCGAACCCGCCTTGTCGACCACCTTGCGAACCGGCGTCCACTTGTTGCCGATGATCATCGGATTGGTCACCACCGCGCCCAGCCAATGGAAGAAATTCAGGATTCGCGGACCAGCCACGCCGGGAAACAGGTATTTGTTGCCGCCCGAGAACCCGACCACTTCGTGCGGAAACACCGGCCCCACAATCACCACCTGATCATACTCGAACAGCAACTTGTTCACCTCCACCGGAACATCCATGGAGAACAGGCCGTCCGACAGCTCACTTATCTCCTCCGCGGTAATCGTGCCCAGGTCGCGCAATTGCTCGGGATCATCCCACGCGTGGTTGTGGAACTGAACTTTCCGATACTTGCCCGCGTGCTCTTCCTCGGTGATCTCCAACCGCTCGCAGATCGCGGCCTCGCTCATCGGCTGATGCGTGCCCAATGCGATCAGGACATCCAACGCCGTTGTGACCTCGCCAAGTTGCTCGAAGATCGCCTTGAACATCGTTCCCACCGGCGCCGTGCGCGTGCTGTCGGGAACGATCAACAGGATCTTCTTGCCCGCGTAATCTGCGGCGGGACAGGCCTTCGCGACGACTTCGACGACTTCGGCATCGGAGACGATGTGACCGGGACCGGATTGGGAGGAGATGGTGTTCATGCTGCCATCAGATCGTCGTCGAAAGGAACCCGCCGTCCACGCGGATGTCCGTGCCGGTGACGAAGCTGCTGGCCTTTTGGCTGGCCAGGAACACGGCGGCGCCAATCAGTTCATCCGAGGTTCCGAAACGTCCCATCGGCGTGTGGCCGAGGATGGACGCAGCGCGTTCGGTCGGCGTGCCGTCGTCATTGAACAGGAGCTTGCGATTCTGTTCAGCCGGGAAAAAGCCGGGCGTGATGGAATTGACGCGAACGCCGGTCTGCGCCCATTCGCGGGCGAGGAACTGCGTCAGGTTCAACACCGCGGCCTTCGAGGCGGAATAGGAGATCACCCGCGAAAGCGGGATGTGAGCCGCGATGCTGGCGATATTGATAATGCTCCCCTTGCCGGCCTCCACCATCGCCGGGCCGAAGATCTGACAGGGCAGCAGCACGCCGCCCACAAGGTTCATGTTGAAATTCCAAAGCCAATCCGGCAACTCAATGTCCTCGACCTTGCGGTCGCCGAAGACGACCACCTTGGGATCGTTGCCGCCGGCCGCGTTGAGCAGGATCGTCGGAACGCCATAGGCCTTCTTGATGCGGCTCAACGCGCTCTTGAGGCTCTTGGGATCGACGGCGTCGGCCTTGAAGAACTTCGCCTCCCCCTTGGCGTCCTGGATCGCCTTCACCCGGGCGTTGCCGCGCTTCTGGTTGCGCCCCAGCACGGCGACCTTCGCGCCCGCCGCAGCCAGACCATCCGCGATCGCGCCGCCCAACACACCCGTCGCGCCGATCACCACCGCAACTTCGCCTCTCAAACTGAACAAATTCTTTGCCATAAACTTTGTCTTCCTTCCGAAAAATGTTTCGACGGATAGTTCCGAAAAGGCGACGGGGTAACAAGGATTGAATCAGCGTTAAGCGGTTCTCAGCCTGTCCCGCCGTCGTTCCGGTTTTGCGGAACGAAGAGGGATTCTCGGGCTTTGCCATTTGCCATCATCCACTTCAGATCTCAAATCTCAGATGGCAAACGGCACGCATCTCGGAATACTGACTTACTGATTACCGAATATTGGATTTCCGGCTTGAAGCTTGGAATTTGGAACTTCTTTGGGATTTGGAGCTTGGAGCTTGGAGCTTGGAGCTTGGAGCTTGGAGCTTGGAGCTTTCCCCCTCCTCCCCTAGCCTTCACTCATGTCACTCGACCTGCAACAACCTGAAGTCATCATCACCCACGACGCCGATCTCGACGGCCTGACCTCGGGACTGCTGCTGGTGCGTTTGGCCAAGAAGCTCTTCGACGTCGACGTGCCCTTGCAGGCCTGGGGTTACGAAGGACTGACCCGCCGTCCCATGGGCGAAAAGACCGCCTGGGTCTGCGATCTGAACTTTGACAAGCGCATGGACAAGCCGGGCTGGTTGATCGTCGACCATCACGAAACGCCCGCGGCTCCCGCTAAGGCGCAGTTCATTCACGACACTTCCAAGTCCGCCGGAACCCTCTGTTACGAACTCTGCCAGGAGCACGAGATCGCCAGCCCGGAACTCGACCGATTGATGCACTTGAACGACGTCGCTGATCTCTACCGCGAGGACGATCGGGATTTCGTTCTGGCAACCGACTACGCCCAACTGGTGAAGTCCTATGGTTTTTGGAATTTCAAGGCGGTCATCGACGATCGGATCGAAGCCATCCTCGACCACCCCCTGCTTGCCATCATCGAGGCAAAGCGAAAGATCGAAACGCCGATCGGTCGCGACTGGAGCAAGAAGAAGGTCGAGGCCATCACTCCGGAAATTGGCTATGTGCCCATCTCCGTCGGCAACATCAACGCCATTGTTCACGACCTGCTCCTGGACGAGGACATTCCCTACCGGGTTCTGATGACAATGTTCAAGAAGGCCAAGGGCCCGGTATTAGTCAGCTTTCGCAGCCGCAACGGCGAGGCCCTGCCGATCGCCAAGAAACTTCAGGGCGGCGGCCACCCCAATGCCTGCGGCGCCACCCTGCCCAGCTCAGTGCGCAATATTGGCGACGCGCTGGGCCACCTGAAGCACGCATTGAATCCGAAGCCCAAGAGCGACGCCCCCCTGAACAACCTTGAATCGCTGTTCGATGGAGTCGATGTCAATGGATGACACCGTCCCACCTCGGCGGGGACGAGAGCGCTCGCCCGCTTCAAAAATCCGTGTCCGGCTCCGTTAGTTTCAACTCCTTTATCCAGATGTTGCGGTAACGCACATCGTGCCCCTCACATTGGAGCTTCAATCCGCCGGGCGTGTCCGTAATGCCATTGCCCTGTTTGTCGTTCGCGCCATCGAGGCCGGAATTGGGCCCGCCCCAAACGCGGGTGATCTCCACATTCTCGTGCACCTTCTTGCCATTGAAATACAACGTCACCATCGCCTTCTTCACCCGCTTGCCGTCCTTGAACCGCGCGGCGCGAAAGGTGATGTCATAGGCATTCCAAGCGCCGGTTCCATTATAAGCGTGATACGGCGATTCGGTTTCGTTGATCACCGCGCCTAGCCCGTGCTTGGTCTTGTCGCCATCGAGAATCTGGATCTCATACCTGTTCTGCAAATAAACCCCGCTATTGCCGCGCTTCTTGGCAATCCAGAACTCAACATGCAGCCGAAAGTCACGATACTTCTTCTTCGTCACAATATCCGCCGTGCCATACTTGCCGCCATCGGCAACCCGGTCATCCGTCATGATCACCGTTCCGTCATCCACCGGATCCTCAACCACCTTCCACTTGATCGGCAATGACGAGGCAAACCGCGGCCCTTCCCAGTAGGTCCACTTCTCATCCAACATCTTCCGCGAACCATCAAGAATCACCTCGGCTCCCTTGAGCGGCTTGGCTCCAACGCCGATGCGGTCCGCGGCAAGAACCGAATTAAAACCCAATGCAAAGAGTCCGACAGCCAGAATGGAAATCCGTTTCATGCCGGTATCATAATCGCCCCACCCATCCGGGGAAACAAATTTGACGATCAAGATAGGGCATCGTGAACCGCCTTCGTTGACAGTCGCTCCCGGCAACGTCAGATTCCCTTCCATGATTTCAGACAACACCCGAAGTCCCCTTCCCAATTGCGTTTCGGCGCTGGCCTGCGCCCTCAGCATCCTGGCCTGCTCTTCACTCCATGCCGCCGACAACTGGCCCGACTTTCGCGGGCCTTGGGGCAACGGCCACGCCGCCGCGCCAGGCTCCTCCACGCCCCTCGGTGTTCCGCTGCGTTGGAGCGAGAATAAGAACGTCAAATGGAAAACCGAGATCCCTCACCTCGGCCTTTCATCCCCTGTTGTCATGGACAACCAGGTCTGGCTGACCACCGCAACCGAGGACGGCCGCGACTTCTTCGCCCTCTGTATCGACGCGACCAACGGGAAGACGCTCCTCAACAAAAAGCTCTTTCACCGGGATGAACCGGAAGACCTCGGCAACGGACGGCGCGACAACAGCTACGCCACCCCCTCCGCAACCGTCGAACCCGGCCGCGCCTACATCCACTACGGCAGCTCCGGCACGGCCTGCCTGGACACCAAGACCTTCCAAGTCATCTGGAAACGGAACGACATGCCCTGCAATCACTACCGCGGCGCCTCTTCATCTCCCCTGATCTTCAAGAACCTGTTGATTCTCACCTTCGACGGCGCCAGCCACCAATACCACATCGCGCTCGAGAAACAGACTGGCAACACCGTCTGGAGAACGGACCGCTCCGCCAACTGGAATGATGAACACATCGAACGCCAAATGGTGAAGGACGGCGACTGGCGCAAAGCCCACAGTACGCCCCTGATCGTGGAACACATGGGCAATCCGCTGATGCTCAGTGTCGGAGCCAAGGCCGCCTACGGTTACGACCCTTTGACCGGCCAGGAACTTTGGCGCGTCGACCACCCCGCCTACTCCGCCTCGCCGCGACCGCTCTTCCACAAGGGGTCGGCGATCTTCGTCACCGGGTTCAGCCGCGGCGCCCAGATGTGGTCGGTCAAGGCCGGTGGCCGCGGCGTCGTGAATGACTCCCACATCAACTGGATGATCGACAGCCCTTTCCCGAAATACTCCTCCCCCATTCTCGTCGACGACCTGATCTACATGGCGTTGGATGAGGCCTTTCTCGCCTGCGTCGACGCCAACACCGGCGCAACCGTCTGGAAGGAACGGATTGGCGGCAAGTTCCGCGCCTGCCCCATTTACGCCGATGGCCGCATCTACTTCTTCAGCCTCGAAGGCAAGACCACCGTCATCAAGCCCGGGCGCAATCTGGAAGTCCTTGCGACCAACCAACTGGCCGAGAACGCCCCGCGCGACGATCCGCGCCGTGGCCCCGGCTTCATGGCCTCACCCGCCGTCGCCGGCAAGGCCATGTTCCTCCGGACCCGGCATCATCTGTATCGGATTGAGGACGAAGAATAGGCCGCAGCCTATTCTCCCAAAGCCGAACCGCCTCGTCGCCAATCGGCTGCGCCGGTCCGCCTTTTCGTCTTCGGATCAATCCAGATGGAGTGCGCGTCGCCCTGACGGGTTGCCGCGCTTCGCTCCACCACCGTGTGCCCCATCCGCCTCAATGTCTCGATCGTTTCCCGGGCGATCCGTCGGTCAAAGGTCGAAACCATCAACTTGTCGGGGAACCATTGATGATGAATGCGCTCCACCTCGACCGCCTCGGCTATCGGCATCCCGAACTCAAGTGTGTTGAGGATAACCTGCAAGGTCGTGTTGATGATCGTTCTCCCTCCCGGACTGCCGGTCACCAGGACCGGCCTTCCCGCCTTGGCCACAATTGTCGGCGACTGCGAACTCAGCATACGCTTGCCCGGACGGATGCGATTGGGCTCCGTGCCGATCTTGCCCAACCGGTCCGTGTGGTCCGGGAACCAGTTGAAATCGCCCATTTCATTGTTCAGCACGAATCCAGCGCCCTCGACCACGATTCGCGCCCCCCAACTCGCCTCCAGGGTGGTCGTGTTCGCCACGGCCATGCCCGTTGAATCCACCACCGAAAAATGCGTGGTCTCCGGACTCTCTGGCGCCAGCTTGATTTCACTGGCCAAGGCTTCGCTCGGAGTGGCGCGAACCGGATCCATGCCCCGGGCCAGCCACGCAGCGTAGGACTGCATGGTCAACGTTTTCGGAACATCGACGAAATCCTGATCCCCCAGATAGAGGGCCCGATCACAGAACGCCCGCTTCATGGTCTCCGCCATCAAATGCAAGGTCGCAACGGACCAGCGCTCACGGGAACGCAGATCCACTTCTTCAAACACATTCAGCATCTGCGCCAGGCAAACTCCTCCCGAACTCGGCGGCGGCGCGCCATAGACCTCGCAACCGCGAAATTCGCTGCGGATGGGCTCTCTCGCTTTCGCCCGATAGCCCGCCAGATCTTCCAGGGTAATGATGCCATCCCCTCGCTTCATCTCGGCAACCAACGCCTCAGCCACATCGCCAGTGTAAAACCCTTCCGCGCCCTGGTCGGCGATCGTTTGCAGGGTCGCCGCCAAGTCGTTCAAAACGATGCGATCCCCGGCTTTCCATTCACCGCCGCCCGGTTTCCCATAAACGCGCAACAACTCACGATGTCTTACGCCCTCCCTCACCGCCTCGTGAGCCAACACCCAATTGATCGATCCCGTCAGATGCCGGTCCATCTCAAAACCGCCAACCGCGAGCTTTACAGCCGGTTCGACCAGGCGTTTCCAAGGCAGTTTCCCATACCGACGATGCCCCAACTCCATGCCCCGCACAGTGCCAGGCACACCCACGATCTTGTGCGTATGCCGTCCATCTTCCCGCATAAACATGGTTTCAGACGCCGCCGCGGGCGCCGTCTCCCGATAATCAATGCAGACCGGCCGACGCCCGTCTACCGGATGCACCATCATGAACCCGCCGCCGCCAATGTTGCCCGCTTCCGGCCAGACCACAGCCAACGCAAATTCCACTGCAATCGCCGCGTCCACCGCGTTGCCCCCGTGCCGCAGAACTTCGACGCCGACCTTGGTCGCATGGGGGCTGACCGAAACCACCATGCCGCCGTCGGAAACCACTGGAACGATTCGCGAGGCCGCCTGGCCTGCCGACTCCAGACCGGGAGCCGCACACGTTGCGCCAATCAACGCCACCCACAATGTAAAGGGACGAATGCGCCTGAATGCCCGGCCTCGCCCACGCTCTGGCTCTCGACGGTTGGTTGTCATCTCTGTCTCGATAAACCCGCTCATGGAAAGTTCCTCTGCCTGATCTCGACCCATTTCGTCTTTACGTTCGCACCGGTGGGGATGTTCCAGGAAACCCGGCCGTCTCGCGGGTCGGCGACACGCTCTACATTGCGCCGCATCCCCGAATCATCCTGCCATGCGTATTCCACCTCCACCCCCCCTTCATTGTCCGGTTCATACACCAAGTGAGCCTCCGCCCGCAGATAGCGCTTCCCCCCGTCGTTGCGAAACCGGACCCAGACCTTGCCCGTGGCCGGCTCGGGTAGCTCAATCACCCCATAGCAAAGGCTCTGCGACCAAAAATCGCCCGGTTCCTCGCCCCTGCGCGGGATATTCCAGTCCTTCACGATCGGACGCCACTGTTGACCGCCGTCCAAGGAAAACTCGATCTGATACTTCACCCGCGGATCCGGCGGATTGCTGGAAGCCACATGCGCCGCCGCATGGATGGCTCGGATCGGCTCGCCCCGGGGCGACGCCAACTCCATCATCACCCGCGGCGTGTCAAAAGCGCCGTCAATGATATGCGGAGCAGCCACTGCCCGCCCCGGGCCGGCAGACACCACTGCTCGGCCAGAAGCTTCAAACGTCACCTCCGTCCCACCGTCTTTCAAGCGCGGCAGGATCGCTATATTCAACTGACATACCGTCCTGATCTCCACTGCCGCATCCCTGAGATCCTTCGCGCCCGCCCCGAATCGAAGCCAATATTGCTGCCGTCCCTTGACCGCATCCGTCAAATCCGGCGACTCATCCAGACTGCCGCCTTCGATCCAACGAGCCCCTCGATCAACCGACACTGCGACTAGACACCGCGCCTTGCCCGACACCTGCAGGCCATTCCGGCACCCGTCCTTGTATATCCCCCACGGACTACGATCCGGTGGCGTCGCGCCGATGATGTAGGGCGTTTGAAACTCCAGCACGACATAATCGGGGCCCTCGCGGACGACGCCGTCCTTGTAGCCGCCATCGTCAAAGGGCGGCCGCCAGACAGACTCGGCATTGCCAAAACGAACCTGCCCCGCGCGATGTGGCGTCCCGGTCTTGGAACCCAGCATCGCCTCCGGCTGATTGACCCAGGTTCGCGAACGCTCCGGCCCCGGAATGCCTTCCGAGTTGTAGCTGCGTCCCCAATAAACATAAGTGTCGCCATCCTCCAATCCCGGTTCAAAATAGCGTCGAAATCGTTCACCACGCCGCAGGTTCACCATGGGAACCGGCCCCGCGTAACCCGCGAGATACTCTGCCACCGAGCACTTCGCATAGCTTCGCCCATCATTCGGATGCAGTCCGCAAACCAACCAACCCCGCTGCCGCCCGCGCAAGTAATTCCGATCCGTCAATCGCTCAAACCCTTCGCTGACCTCCCGCGCCGACAACAACCGCGTTCCAGTTGGGTCGAAAACCACAGTGGAAAGGTCATGATCCAGCAAAGCCCATCGGCCAGCGCCATAGACGCTGCCGGTGAGAAACACCTCCAAGGCATTGTGCCCCAGCATCCCGACGCCGCGACTTCTGCCGTGCCCCAACAAGGCGTCCAACTCCGCCGTCCACTGCGAATGCGTCGTGCCGCACAATCCGAAACCATAACCAAACAGGCCATTCCAATACTCCCGCGGCCGCAAATCCCGTCCCTTGTTGAGGCCTTCTCCCCAGGGATCCTGCTTGCCTGCCTCCCCATGCCAATAATGAGTGTTTCGCCAATACCAGGCGGCCAGGGCTTTCTGCTCGTCCGTCGCCGGAACCAACCCAACCTCCCGATCAAATATTTCCGCCTGGGTTTCAAACAACCGCTCAAATGTGGAAACCGCCAACTCTCCCGGATACCAGGGGTGATCCGTCCGCAATTGCGGGTCTCCGACCGCCGCGACCGCCTGCATCCCGCCCATCGTCAAGAATGCCAGAGCCAAACATGGATTCGTCAATCGACGCATGCTCATCATGGCCAAAGGCTAGGCCCTCAAGGGCTCGGAAAACAGTCTTCATTTTGCCCCGCTCTCCCCCATTGCCCGCCCGGAATAGCGCTCACGTCCACGCGCCCACGTCGGGATAACTCTCCAAAATCCTTGCCGAGCAGCCAACTGGAGCGGAATATCGGACCGGAATGGTTGGGGCCCCAGCAGAAACCAACGCAACCGACCAGGACCGCGTCTCGCGAATCCTGCGCGGCGACGCCGATTCACTCGGCAGCCTAAGGGAGGAACTTCACGGTCTCTTGACCGCGAGACTGGTCGCGAGAAACATCTCCCGCTCCGAAGCGGAGGACCTCCTGTCGGATTTGTGGGGGGATTGCGTGCCGGTCACGGAAGACGACGACACGGAATTCATGGCCCCGAGCGGCGCAGCTCTTCCCCAGGATGAACAGAACCTCCGAGCGAAGAACCGCCAGTGCCTGCTGGAAAAATACACCGGCAAGATCCCACTCAAAAGTTTTCTGTTCACCGTCGTCTACCGCCGTTTTCTGGACCGCAAGCGACGCGAGAAATTTGTCGCCCAACCCTCCGCCGCAAGGGAGGAAGCCGGCCGCACCTCCTTCATTCACGCCCTCCCGGACCCGGATGCCGGTCTCGCAGACTCCCTGCTGGTAAATCACCTTCGCGCCGCCATCCAGACCGCTATCGACCGTTGCCCCGACGACGCATGGCTGATATTCCAAATCGTTTACATGCACCGCATTCCCCAGCGCGAAGCCGGAGCCTTGTGGGGGTGGCCGGAATACGAAACGAGTCGCCGACTGAAGAAAGTGCGCGAGCAAATGAAATCCTCCGTCGAAAGCGAACTGTGCAGGCGGGACCCACACCTCGATCTTCCTTGGGATGAAGCCCTCGAGGTCTGCCAGACTCTCGACTTGGGATTCCTGAACTCATGACCCGTTTCCCGAGACTCCGCGGCCGGACCCATTGATGTTGCCAAATATTTTTATGTTTTTTTGCAAGAATCACCGGCCCATTCGTAACACCATGAAACAAGACGCGAAATGAACGATTCACTAGAGACTCTGGCGGGCTTCCTGCGTCACTTTAACGACGAAGTAGAGGGCCGTAGCCCGCTGAACCCTCCTCCACCAGAAGCACGGGAGGCTCTCGAGGCCTTGACTCAAGGATCCGTCAGCGAAGCCGAACAGCAGGACCTCCTTCGCCGACTCAGAAAAGAGCCTGGCTGGGTGGAGTTCCTGGCCTCCTTGATGCGCGAACACGATCCCATTTCCAGCTCCCCCCACCCCGAAAACCCATGAAGGCCAGGCTCGCAGACTCTCAAGAGTTCAGAAATTGCCTCAACCAGGCCATCGAGCCAACCGCCTTAGCAGCGCTCCACACCAAATCGGACCCTCTGGTTCTTCATTACCTTGATCTCGGCTTGCGCCAAATCCAGGCCGACGAGGGCACTTTGTGGCTGATCAACCAGGAGGAATCCCATCTGGTCCCAGTCTACAACTCCGGCCCCAATGCCGAAAGTATCCTCGAGCGTCACCGCCAACCTCTCGACGAAGGACTGATCGGCATGGTCTTCGTCAACGGCCAGTCCATGGTCGAGAATGACACCCACTTGAACGAAAATCAGAGCAAGCGTCTCGATCGAATGCTCGGACTACGGACCCGAAGTCTCATTGCCGTTCCGTATCACCTGTTCGGAAAACGGTTGGGCGTCGCGTCTTTTGTCCAGCTCGACGACCCCGGCGCAAAGCAACCGCTGGAAGGCAGATCCTTCAACCCCAACCACCTCGAGGAGGCAGAGAACCTCATTTCGCTCATCGCCCGACTGACCGAACACGCTGTCTTGGGTGATATCTTGGGAATGATCCCCTAGTTCATCGATTTTCGAAGCAAACACCGGCAACACCAACCGTCCCAGACGTTACATGCCCATACCATCGACAACTTGGCCAAGTCTTGAAGAAGCCGCAGCAGCCCTTCGCGAAGGCTCCGGCGCAGGCGTCCGCGTTGCCGCCCTCGATACAGGAGTGGATGCCAACCACGAGGTGTTTGACGGCTTTTCACTGGCCGAAGACGTTGTCGTTTCTTCTGTCGGCGAGGCAATTGACGGTTGCGGGGACGATGTCTACGGCCACGGCACCGCCATCGTTGGCGTGATTCATCAACTCGCTCCCAAGGCCGAAATAGGGAGTATCCGCGTGTTGAACCATCGCCTTTCCTCACAAGCCCAGACCATCGCCGCCGGTGTGCAGATTGCCCTCGAACGCGGCTATCACATACTGCATTGCAGCTTCAGTTGCGGCGAGGAACAGGGCCGCGTCCAGGAGTTCAAAAGCTGGATCGATCAAGCCTATGTCGAAGGACGCCACGTGGTGGCCGCCAGCCATCATCAGAATCGGTTCCGACGCGGCTGGCCGGGCCACTTCCCCTCGGTCATCACCGTCGGCATTGCCAACACCGAAGACAAGGAAGCCCTGTTCCACCGGCCGGACAGCCTGGTCGAATTTGGCGCTCGCGGCCACAACGTCTTCCTGGCTTGGAAGGGAGGACTCTATCGACGACTGACCGCTTCCAGCTACGCAGCCCCGCACGCCACCGGCCTTCTGGCGCGCCTCCTCTCCGTCTTTCCCGACCTCAGCCCGCTCACAGCCAAGGCCCTGCTCCAACAATTGGCCCAACCTTGGGAGGAGAATGAAGAATGGTGAATTCAAGCCAGGTCGCGGACACTGAACTGCGATTGCCAACAACTGATCACCGCATAGAAAGTGGCGACATGAGGACACAAAACAGAACGCTGAATCCAAAAATTTGTGCAACCTCTGCAAGCAGGACGGCAGGCGCGCGCCCTACGCTGTTGCTTCTATTGCTCATTCTCGGCGGCATCTCAAGCCCTCCTGGACAAGCCGCCGCGCCGCCAGTCGCCGCTGCAACGACGCCGCCGGCGATCCTGATAGCCATGGAAGGTCGGGTCGAATACATGCGCGCCAGCGTAAAGCAATGGGCCGTGGCCAATGCAGGACTCAAACTGTTCCCGGGCGACCGCCTTCGCACCGGCGCCCGCAGCCGAGCGACCGTTCAACTTGCCAACCGTATGCGGCAACGGCTCATTTCATCGTCCACCCTCTTTATTGAGAAACCCAAAGCCGCCGGCCAACGGGCAACACCAACCCTGCAAAAGGGGTCCATGTATTTTCACAGCCGCCAGCGTCCGCGTGACCAACGATTTCGAACCCCCTTGGTTTCCGGCGCCATTCGCGGCACGGAATTCTACCTGACCGTCGCGGACAACGGTGAAACCAAGCTCACCCTGCTTGACGGCGAGGTCGACTTGGAAAACGAGAAAGGCAAAATCACACTGGCAGCGGGCGAGCAAGGATCGGTCTCACCCAACGAAGGCCCCAAAAAGACCGCAGTCCTCGACGCCGACGCCGTCGTCCAATGGGCCCTCTACTATCCCGCGGTCGTGGATGTGACGGAGATTGGCTTGGACACCTCGACCAGGAACGCATTGCAGGCCTCCATAGACGCCTACCAAGCCGGCGATCTCCTGGCGGCGCTCGCAGCCTGGCCTCAGGGAAGGCAACCGATATCCGACGCGGAAAAAGTCTTCCGCGCCGCGCTGCTGCTCAGTGTCGGCAAGGTGGACGAGACCGAAGCGCAAATAGCAAACCTCAAGGTCGCCGGAGCCGGGAAAGCGCTTCGCTCCTTGATTGCCACCGTCCGAGGCGACACCGAAGCGAACCCTGCCGCGACAATCGCAAATCAAGACGAAACGGCTCAGGCCGCACCTCAAGCCGCCCGCCCCGACTCCAGCGCCTCCGCCAGCGCCAGCTTGGCCGAATCCTATTTTGAACAACGCTTCGGCTCCCTGGAGAACGCCTTGACCCATGCCGAAACCGCAGCCCAACTCGCCCCCGAATTCGGATTCGCCTGGGCGCGCATCGCAGAGCTTGAATTCAGCTTCGGGCGCACCGGCAAGGCCTTGACCGCCTTGGAAAAGGCCTTGAGTTTCTCGCCGCGCAACGCTCAGGCACACGCCTTGCGAGGCTACCTTCTCAGCTCCAACGGCGAATACATCCAGGCCGGCGAGGCTTTCCAACACGCCATCGACATCGACAGCGCGCTGCCGACCGCCTGGCTGGGCCTCGGACTCAGCAAGATCGCCCGAGGCCAGCGCGAAACCGGCCGCGAGGACCTCCAAACCGCGGCTCTTCTTGACCCGCGTCGCGCCATCGTCCGCAGCTACCTCGGCAAGGCTTTCAGCCACGAAGGCAACCAGGAAATGGCTTTGAAGGAACTGTCTCTCTCCCGCCGACTCGACCCCAATGACCCCACTGCCCCACTTTATTCCGCGCTCATCCACCAGCAACAAAACCGCGTCAACCGCGCCGTGCGGGATCTCGAGGAATCTCTCGCATTGAATGAGAATCGCGGTCTCTACCGCTCGGGGTTGCTGCTCGATAAGGATCGCGCCGTCCGGGGAGCCAACCTGGCATTGATCTACCGCGACGCCGGCATGAAGGACGTCAGCGCCATCGAAGCTTACAAGGCCATTCAGAACGACCCCGCAAACTACGCGGCTCATTTGTTTCTTGCCAATAGTCTGAACGAAAAGCGGGACATTCGCGGACTCGATCAACGCTTCGAAACGCCCGCCGTGGGCGAATTCCTCGCCGCCGCGCTGCTGGCGCCCGAGGGCGGCGGCACGCTCGCTCAGTCCATCACCTCACAGGAGTATTCGCGCTTCTTCGAAGGACGTTCCCATGGCTTCCTATCCTCCACCGACTACTCCAGCGAGGGCCAGTGGCTCAACGCCAACGCCGTCTACGGCGAGGCGCCCTCCATCAGCTACAGCGTTGGCTCCTACTACCAGAACGAAGCGGGTACACGGATCAATAACGACATTGAAATCCTCTCGCTCAACGCGCAGGTCAAGTTTCACCTGACCCCCAAGGACAGCGTCTACCTGCAGGCGATCTACACCGACGCCGAAGGCGGCGACCGAGCGCAACGCTACGACCCGACCACCGGCCTGGCCACCTTCCGCTTTGACGAGGTGCAGGAACCCATCGTGCTCGCCGGATTCCATCATGAATGGACGCCCGGTTCACGTACACTTTTCCTCGCCGGCTGGCTGGACGACACGTTGAACAACGGCGATCCCGCGCTGCCGATCCTCGTCACCCCGGGCGGCTTTCTCCCTTCGGATTTCCGCTACACCAGCAAGATCCAGGCGCAGACCGCCGAACTTCAACAGATCTGGCAGGACGACAAGCGCAGCTTCGTGGTCGGTCTGCGCGGCCAACTAGGCGATTTCGACACTGCAGTCACCCAGTCCGGCCTGGTCGGCCTACCGATGCCGCCCTTCCCCGCCGGCGTCTTCAACTCCCAGGCCATCAACACCGACTTCCATCGTTTCAACACCTACGCCTATCACACCTGGCGCATCATCGAGCCGCTGACCCTGTCGGCCGGCGTCAGCTACGATCACATTCATTTCCCCCAGAACTTCCGGAATCCGCCAATCTCTGCAGCCGAGGAAAGCCGCAGCCAGGTTTCGCCGAAGGCGGGCCTGCTCTGGACCCCGAGACCAGGCACAGCCGTGCGCTTCGCCTACACGCGTTCGTTGGGTGGCGTTGGCATCGACCAGAGTTTCCGACTGGAACCGACCCAGGTCGCCGGCATCAACCAGGCCTACCGATCGCTCATCCCGGAATCCCTCGCCGGCGGCCTCACCGCGCCCGCCTTCGAAACCTGGGGCGCCGCCATCGACCAGAAATTCAAGACCGGGACCTATGTCGGCGTTCTTGGCGAAATCCTCAAATCGGACGCGAGCAACACCGTTGGCAGCTACGTGGCCGGCTTCGCCGGTGGAACACTGACTCCGGTCAGCCTGTCCCAGAAACTCGATTTCACCGAGCACGCGCTGACCTTCTACGCCAATCAGTTGCTGGCCGAGGAGTGGTCGCTGGGGGCGCGCTATCGACTGAGCTTCGACGACCTGCACCGATTCACCCGCCAAACGGGCATCAACGAGAACTTCGAGGCCACCTTGCAGGAACTGGATTTCTTCGTCCTCTACAACCACTCCTGCGGCTTCTTCGCCCGGGCCGAATCCCTCTGGCGGCAACAAAGCAACGTCGGTTTCGCTCCCGCCCAACCAGGCGACGATGTCTGGCAGCACAACCTCATCGCAGGCTATCGCTTCTCCAAGCGTCGCGCAGAGATCCAGATCGGCGTTCTCAATCTCGCCGACGCCGACTACCAACTCAACCCCCTGAGTTCCTACCGGGAACTCCCCCACGAACGCGTCTTCGCCGGCAGGCTGAGATTGAGTTTCTGATCGTGGGGATGAGGAACGCGCATTGCCATGGCCCCGCCGGCTCTGTGAGCCGGACGCTTAACATCCTGAGTGGACGCCCTCCCGCGCGTCCACGAAACGCCCGCAATCCAGGCTGTTTGGAACCGACGACACGATGAAGAAGGAACTCAAGGAGATTACCATCACGGGTTGGATCAGCCGCATCCTCTGCGGCATCACAGCGGCCGCGTTGGGATGGTTTCTGCTGACCCGAACGGCCGGGGATGGGCTCACGCGGTTCAGCTTCGACTATCCCCAGCTCATGCGGGACGCCCCGCCGCCAGATGAAGCCGTGATGGTCAAGTTGGACGACGTCTCCCATCAGGTTCTGAATCAGCCGCACGATGCGCCCTGGCCGCGCGAGATCCACGCCGAACTGATCCGCACCCTCACAGACGCCGGCGCCAAGCTGATCGTCTTTGACATCGTCTTCGAAACGCCCGGGGCCTATCCGGGCGAACCCGATGAAGAGGCCAAGATTGCCGCCGACAACGCGCTCGCCTCCGCCATTCGGGACTGCAACAACGTGGTTCTCTGCGGCGACCTCTACAACCAGGAGAACCCTGGAATGGAGCCAGTCGAAATCATCATCCGCCCCTACGAAGCCTTCCGAACCAATGCAGTCAACTGGGGGATCGCCCGCATGCCGGAGGATGGCGATTTCGGAATCCGCCGGCAACTGCCGCCCCGCGAGGATGTGGTCACCTTGGCTTGGGCGGCCGGCGAGGCCCTCGGAGCCCCGGCCACACGCGACCGCTCCGACCATCTGGATCGCTGGATCCAATACTACGGCCCTCGCGACACCATCCCCGGGATCAGTTACTATGCGGCCCTCAGCCCAGAGGAGGAGGCCCCAGTCGGATTCTTCAAGGACAAGATCGTCTACGTAGGCCAGCACTTCGAAATCGATTTTGCCGCCATCCTCAAGGACGACTACATCACCCCCTACTCCCGCCAGGCCGATGGCGGCGGCGTCATGCCCGGGGTCGAGATCCAGGCGACAACCTTCTTGAATCTGCTGCGCCATGAATGGCTCCTTCGCATCCCGCCCGCAATGGAGATCTCCCTGGTACTGTTCATCGGTGCCGCCTTGGGCATCGGACTGCATTTTATCCGTCCTTGGAAGGCTGTCTTGGTCGGCGGCGCGTTGATCGGCGCATTGCTGCTGACCGTCTGGCTTCTTTTCAGCTTTCAGCATGTCTGGTTCTCCTGGGTGATTCCCCTGCTACAAATCGGCCTGACGACCATCTGGGCGGCGACCTACAACTCAGCGCGCCTCTATATGGACAAGCAGCTCTTGATGCAATCGATCTCGTCTCACATCGCGCCCGGCCGGGTGGATCAGATACTCAGCAACGAAGCCCTGTTGGAACCGGGCGGCCACAATCAGGAAGTCAGTATTCTCTTCAGTGACATCGCCGGATTCTCCGGCATTTCCGAGAAACTGAATCCAGATGAACTGTTCGAACTCTTGAACAAGTATTACGCCACCGCGCTCGAGGCGGTCCACGAACTTGACGGCACGGTCGTGCAACTCATCGGCGACGCCATCTACGCCGTTTGGAACGCGCCGCTCCCTCAGGCGGATCACAAGGAACGCGCTTGCATGGCCGCCATGAATCTTCACCAGCGATTGGTCAAATTCGACGCCACTGTAAAAGACTCCAAGTTCAAGCTCCATACCCGCGTCGGCGTTCACTCCGGCGTCGCCACGGTCGGCAACCTCGGCAGCAGCAAGCGGTTCGAATACACTGCCATCGGCGATTCCATCAACCTCTCGTCCCGACTGGAGGGGCTCAACAAACACGTCGGCACCGACATCCTCGCCACCCGTGAAGTGCAACGTGCCGTGGATGGAAAAGTTGTTTCCCGCCGCGTCGGTTACTTCTTCTTCAAAGGCTTCAGTCGCCCCGTCGAGGTTCATGAAATTCTCGGCTCATTGGATATTGAGAAAGGAACGCGCGCGTGGCGCGAGAAGTTCGACGAAGCGGTGGACATCTACAGGGATGGTCGCATCGAGGAAGCCAAGAAGGCGTTCGAAACCGTTATCCAAATGCGCCGCGAAGCTGGCGTCGAGACCGGCTACAAGGACGCAGACGACAAGGGTGACGGTCCATCCCGACTCTACCTCAATGAAATCGCGGCATTGAATGGCGCGCCAGTCCCGGAGAACTGGACAGGCGACATCGTCATGACGGAGAAATAACATTCTCCGCGACGCTGATTCCCGCTCGCGATCACTCCTGTCGCGCGATCTTGCCAGTCCTGCGACTCAAATCGTTGAACCGGCAATCTGCCATCACTATAGTGTTGCCACTCTGACGTCGCAACCAAGCCACCATGGGATCCGAAAGCCTATCATCCCCGGAGAACCTTCCGGCCAAGGACAATCACCGCCAACCAACCTTCCTGGGGCCCGTCGTAAAAGCAGGCATCACGACTCTCCCGTCCCCGATTACAACTGGCTTCGCGGCTTCAACCACAGGCGAGCCGCCAAGTTCATCGAACATCACCTTGAGCATGAGAAGCGAATCAAACGAGCAGACAGCCCCCGCCCCCACTTCACAACTGGCCCGAGAAATCCTGCCGCTTCACGAAATCCTGTTGCCGTTTGTTCTGGTTTCATTGGCTCTTACGGCAATCGCTTGGTCTTGGTCGACACGTCGGCGAATGGCCCGCCAGACTAAATCGATGCAGCGACGCCTCGTTCGAGAAGCGATCTTTTCAAAGATTGGGCAAGAACTCGGAGGCGCCTCCACTCGCAACGAAATCGGAGAAATCGTCGTTTCGGCAGCCCAGGATCTGATGGGGTGGGACAGCTGTTACCTCGATCTCTTCGACGAATCGACCATGACACTCGAATGCGCGGTGGCATACGACACGTTCGACGGGACCGTAACCGAACTGGATCGATCCGAGGTCGAACACATCCTCTCCAACAAGGAACAAGACGCAATACAAAGAACCGCTCGATTGATTCTACGGGAGGCGCCGGATTCGCCCAGTCACGGATTACGGCCATTTGGCAACAAGTCGCAGCTTTCGGCGTCCTTGATATTTGTCCCGTGCCGGGCAAAGGAAGGAATCACCGGAATCTTGTCGGTTCAAAGTTATACCCGCAACGCATACAACGAGGATGACCTCCAAACCGCTCAGGCCCTAGCCGACCACTGCGCCGGTGCCCTGCAACGAATCCGGGCTCAAGAGAACCTGGAAGCGTCCGAGACCCGCTTCCGAACAGTTGTCGAGGGACTGGGTGAAGGCATCATGATTACAGACCTTGAAGACCAGGTGCTCTACGTGAATACCCGAATGGCCGAAATGACAGGCTACGAGAAGAAGGAGATGATCGGTCGGCCCGAATATGAGCTGATTCAGGACGAATCGGACTGGCAAAACGCGCGATCGCGCGTCCAAGCGCGAGAACGAGGCGAGTCCGAACGCTATGAACTGCGTATGAAGCGCAAGGACGGCTCCCGATTCTGGGCCGATGTTTGCGCGACACCCTATCGTGATCCGGGGGGGCGCGTTATCGGGACACTGGGTTGCGCCTCTGACATAGATGCAAGGAAGCAGGCCGAGAAGAACCTGCGCACATCCGAACAGCGGCTTCGCCAATCCCAGAAAATGGAGGCGATCGGTCAGTTGGCAGCCGGAATCGCACACGATTTCAACAACGTGATGACCATCATCAAAGTGCACGCAGAACTGCTCAAGGAGGAACCTGCGATCACCGGTCAGACTCTCGACTCGATTCACGACATAGCCGATTCCGCCCAGCGCGCCATTGCGCTCACAAAGCAACTTCTTGCTTTCAGCCGTAAACAGACAATGAGCTTGTCGGTTACGGACCTCAATTACGAGCTCAACCAATTAACCAAGGTTCTCAAAAGTATCTTGGGAGAGCAAATCAAGCTGGAGACCAAACTCAGCAAACGACAGGCCGTTGTGAATGTCGACGTTGGAATGATTGGGCAAATTGTCACCAATCTGGTCATGAATGCGCGCGACGCGATGCCCGGCGGAGGCGTGCTCACCATCGGCACCAGCCTGGTTCCCAATTCCAGCGAGCCCAATCCCAGCGAAGTCAAGATGGTCTGTTTGACGGTTTCCGATACTGGGAATGGTATTCCGAAGAACCTCCAGTCACGAATCTTCGACCCTTTCTTCTCAACCAAAGATGTCGGAAAGGGAACCGGACTCGGTCTCTCGACCGTTTATGGGCTTGTCGAACAACTGGGCGGCACGATTGACGTCGACAGCAAGCCTGGATCGGGCGCCACCTTCTCGGTTCACCTCCCGCTTTGTACCGCCTCTGCTTCGCCCGCCAAGTCACCGAGCGACGCAAGTCACGCACCTATCGCAAGAACTGAGATCACGGTGTTGGCCGTCGAGGATGAACCCGCCCTCCGGCAAGTCATGCGAACGGTTCTTCAGCGTCAGGGCTATGAGGTCCTTCTAGCCGAGGATGCCATCGAGGCGCTGGACATCTGGAGCCGGCATTCCGATTCGATCAGCCTGGTGCTGACGGACCTCGTCATGCCCGGCGAAAAGTCCGGATTCGATCTTTCCCAGCTCATCGAGAAAAAGCGCCCAGATGTGCCAGTTGTTTTCGCGAGCGGATATGGCGTCGAAACTCATGCTGACAACGGCTTGCTCAAAGAGGGTTACAATTTCCTGCCAAAACCCTTCAACTCAGCCGCCCTGTCCGAGATTGTAGCGCACCGATTGAAACGGGAAATTGTGAATCAATGAAGACAAAAAAGCGGCCCTTGAGGCGCACCCCAGGACCGCTTTTTTGAATCTCGTCCGTAATCAGAAGGAAAAGGAAAGTCCCAGGCTGGCGTTCAACGCGCGGTCCAAGTGAAGCGTTGCCTGACGGGCGCCCAATCGTTGATCAAAGTCGCCCATGTAACGATACTCCGCGCCAGCAAAGATGGAGGTGCGAGGGCTGATCTGAACGCCCAACTCCACGCCCGCAAAGCCGCCAAAGACGAACCCGTTCTCCGAACTGCTGGTTGTGGTAGTCTGGGTCGCCAGGACACCGGGCTGCAAGACCGGGCCAATGCCGGTGATTGTAGTCGATTCATTAACCGAGAACTCACTGTCAATAAACGCTCCCAAGCCACCGGCGGAAAGACTCAAATCAACACCCTTGCCCAAATCAAAATCGACATAGGGTCCCAGCTTGAAGTCAAAAACGTTTGCGTTGATCTCCCTGAGGCCTCCAACGGAACTCCCCCCGGCAATGGTTGCTGTCAGACTAGTCGTAGGGGCATTATCAATTCGGGGATGCGGACCAACTGACGTCCCCGTGAATGGCGCGGCTGGCGGACCAGATCCCGCAGCATCAAAGGTATCAGTTCTCTTAACCTCCGTCCCCAAAGCCACACTGCTGTCCTCCACGTTAACAAAGGAGTAACCCAATCCCGCAAGGAATCCCCATTGCCCTCTCGAAGTATCCCTGATCTTGTAGTGATAGTTCATCTCAACACCGGGCGAGACATCCGAATCAACTTCATTCACTGCAGCGTCAGATATCGCTGTGCTGCTGTTCATGCTAATTGTCTCGGTTCCCGGACCACCTCCCGCCTGACTGGCGTTCGAATAGGACCAAAACCAAGTTTTCCCATCTGCAATAGCGCTGGCGTCAACACGGTTGAAACCGTCGTCATAAAATCTGTCTCCCGCAGTCGCGGTCGTGGCGCCCGGAGCGGTTTGCGCCGGAAAACTTCCCAGTCCCGAAAAACTGCCTCGCATCAGAAACGCCGCCCGCCCCTTCAGGCTCAATCGACCACGCCCCGCTCCAGCTTCCTTTTCAATCATGGCTTCAGCTGGCTTGGCGGCAGGCTTCGTCTTCTTCTTCGAATCATCCGCAGCCTGCACTGAGATTGAAGTCAAGGTTACGGCGGCGACGAGCAACATCCGCCCGGTATTAGTGCGATTCAATGGGATCATTTGCATATAGTAACGAGTTTTACGCCACTCCCCCTTAAGGAAGGTCTTGGAGGATGACGCGGTAGGATCTGGCGGGTCTGGCTGCGGAGTCGGCGTCGGTCTTGGGGGGGCCGTTGTCGAGCCAGACAACCTTGAGGGCGGTGCCGGCGACGGGGGCCAGGACGGTCTCCCAGTTCATGCCCGCGTCGTCGCTGTATTCCACCCAGTAGGTCCGGCCGAGGAGGGTGTTCCATTCCACCGTGGCTTGGCCGGAGGGGATGCGGCGCACGAGGAACTGGTCGGCCGGGTCGTTGACCACGGTTCCGACCGGGTTGATCGGGGTCAGCGGGGTCGCGGCGGTGGGCAGGAAGGTGGGCGCGGTGGGGATCTTGGATTCGATCGGCACGAAGTATTCGATCACGAGGTCCACGACCTCGCCGTCGGCCAGCGGCAGGTTGTATTGGACGAAGGCGCGGCCGGCCTGCGTTCCGGCGGCGTTGTAGACCTCCACGCCCGCGGGCAGGTTGTCGATCAGGATCCGCACCGCGTCGATGCTCGAGTTGTTCGGATTGCTGATCCGCACTGTCTGCTCAAAGAGCCCGGTGTAGGTGTTGGGCAGGCTGGCGTTTGTGAGGGTCGTGCGCACCTCGAAGGTCGGGAAGTCGGTCACCGGGGTGTCGTTGTCGGTCAGCACGATGTTGGCGTCCCCGCCCTTGCGCGCGCCGGTCTGGGGCGCCCCATCGGCGTTGGTCGCCGTCGTGCCGTCGATCCGGACCCGCTCGACCGGGACGGTCCCCACGGTTCCCACGGCCAAATCGGTCGCATCCAGCAGGTTCACCCCGCCGGTGGCGGCGTCCGCCGACACCGTGACCAACTCGATCTCAATCGGGTTGGGCGCGGCTCCCTGCGCGCCCACGCTTCCCTGAGCCGTGAAACGGGCCGCCGAAGCATGGAGATCGATCACTCCATCCGCGCCCGCCGCCGCATCCAGGATGGAGCCGCCGGTGGAGATGAGCGAGGCCTGGCCCCAGGCGGCCTGGCCGGCAAGGCTGCTCCCGGCCCGGTCGGCCGCGCTGCGCAGGTCGATCAGGCCGAGCGTGAGGTCCCCGGCGGCCTTGAGCCGCAGGTTGCCCCCGTCGGTCTGCGCGGTCGTTCCATCGGCCATCGTGGCCGCTCCGCCCACGGCCTCCAGGTCGATCGTGCCCGTTCCGCTGGTTTGGACATTGGCATTGAGGTTGAGATGGTTTCCGGCCAGAACCGTGAGGTGGCCGCCGGCGGCGTCCACCGCGGCGTTGACCGTGACATTCTTCGCGGCGTCGACCGATTCGATGCGGATGTTGCCGCCAGCGGTCGCCACGGAGGTCATGTCGGCCGGAGCCGAGCCGTCATTGAAGGCGATATCGCCGCCCTGGGAGCGCAGGACCGCCGCCCCGCCGCTTGTCACCACATCGCTCTGGGTCGCGTCGCTGACCGTCTCCAGCGTGCCATCGGCCTTGACCTCGTTCACGCTCGCCGAGGCGTCCGCGATCGCCAGGTCATCGCTTTCCAGCACATTCACCCCGCCCGCTCCGGCGCGGACGCTCAGGCTGGAGGTCGTCGTTTCAATCGCGTCGTCCACCCCGGTTCCCAGCGTTCCAAAACCGCCAAAGACATCCACCCGCAGCGCGGCCGCCTCGATGTCCGTGTGCGTGTCGCCGTTGTCCGTAACCGAGCCCTCGGTCGAGATCAGGGAGACGTCGCCGCTCGTGGTCAACGAGGCGGCCGCGATGTCGCTCTTCGCCTTGATCCGGATGTCCCCGCCCGCGCTCAAGCGCGTCATGTCGGCCTGGGTCAGGCCGCCGTCCACGATGTCGATCTCGATCGTGCCGGTTCCCCCGGTCGTGACAGCGGCGTTGAGGCTCGCGTTCCCATTGGAGGTCAGGGTGATGTTGCCCGTGCTCGTCGTAACCGGGGCGTTGAGGGTCAGCGTCGCGCCGCCCGAGAGGGCCTCGATCCGGATGTGGCCCGAACCGTGCGCGATCAACGGCTCGTCCACGCTCAGGTTGCCGCCCGCGGCGTCCAGGACCACCGAGCTGTTGTCGCTGGTGGACACGCCGGCCAACGCCGCCACCGTCTCGGTCATCGTCATCGCCGCCGAGTCGACCCGCTCCACGCTCACTGCGGCTCCCAGGAGGCTCGCGCCGTTGACATCCTTCACATTCACGCCGCCCACCCCGGCCTTCGCCGAGAGACTGCCGGCGTCCACCTCCAGCGCGTTGGTGCCCTGGAAGGGCCCCACGAAGCTGCGATCCAGGTCCAGAACGAACTCGCCCGTGGGCGTCATCTGCGGCGCAACGAACACCGTCGTCGCGTTGGCGTCGGGCAGGACCACCCGGTAGAACCCGAAGGAGGTCGCCGGGTTCGGGGCCGTGTAGGCCACCCGGTCATCCGCGCTCACGACCGTCGCCAACTCCGTCCAGTCCCTCAGGTTCGTCGTAAATTCAAAGCGGTATTCCCGCACGCTGAACCCGCCGATCGCGTTGCCCGCATTCAACGAAACCGCCGCGCCGATCACGTGCGTCGCGACCGCGACCGCGTCCGTCGCCTCCAGAATGGAGCCGCCCGCCACGACCGCGACATCGCCCGCGCCCGCGTCGGCCAGGCCCAGAACAACATTCGCCGCCGCCGCGATCCGGATATCCCCGCCGCCCGAAACGCTCGTCGCCGACGCGTCCATCACGACCGAACCGGCCTGCGCCTCCACATCAATTGTCCCGCCGCCGCTCAGCAGGTCCGCGCCCGCAGCCTGGTTGACGTCCTGCGCCCCAATCACGCTCAGATTGCCCCCTGCAGACGTCACATCCGCGTTGACGACCACGCTGGTCAACCCTCCAAGCGCCTGAACCAAAACCGCGCCGGTTCCATTCGCTCCCACTGCCGTGTTGTCGCCCAACGCCGTTCCGTCATTGAGGGTCAAATCGCCAGCCAGCGTCCGGACCACGATCGAGCCATTGCCGCCGCTCGTGGCCAGATCGCTTTGCGTCGCGTCGGTCACGCCCGTCACATTCCCGTCCAAGCCCGTATCCTGGATCGTCGCGGACACGTCGTCCACCCTCAGCGCGTCGCTCTCCAGCAAGCTGATCCCGCCCGCGGCCGCCCGCGCCGTCACCGTCGCGACCCGCGTCTCGATCGGATCAACCGCCATGCCCAATTCGCCCACGCCCACGGTCGCGTTCAATCGCAATCCGTTGGCGATGACATCCTCGCCGCCCATGTCGCCCGCATCCAAAATGCTGCCCATCGCCGCCGTGATCGAGGCGTTCCCGCCGGTCGTGATCCCACCCAGGTTCACATCCACCTGCGCCAGGACTCGAATGTCGCCGCTCGCGCTCTCCAGGCGGCTGTCGTCGTCTTGGGCCACATTGCCCGTCCCGGCCTCCACGTTGAGCGTTCCCGTTCCGGCCGTCCGGATGTCCGCCTTGGCGGCAAGATTCACGCTTTGCGCCGCCTTCACCGTGATGTGACCGCTCGCGCCTTCAACGTCCGCCTCCAGCGTCACATCCGTGCCCGCGCCCAACGCCTCAAGCAGGATGTTGCCCGCGCCATGCGCGACCACCCCGTTGTTGTCCGCCGGCAGCGTTCCATCCTTCACGCTCAGGTTCCCAGCCTCGCTCCGCAACACGATCGAACCGTTGTTCCCGGTGGTCCGCAGGTCGCTCTGCGCCTCGTCGGTCACCGTGTCCGACTCCCCGTCGGGCCGGATCCGCTCCACGCTCACGCTCACCGCCTCCACCACGATTCCATCACTCTCCAGCAGGCTGATCTCCCCGCCCTCGGCCAAGGCCGAGACTTCCGTGACGGTCGTCTCCAGCGGATTGGTCGTTCCCGCGCCGTTGGCCAACTGCCCCACCCGCGTCCCGGCCCGCAACCGCAACTCATCGCCAACCAGGTCCCGCACGCTGTCCCCGTTGTCCAAAATCGAACCCGCAACCGCCCACACGCTGAGGTCGCCCGCCCCGGAGTTCACCGCCGCGACCAGGACATCCGTCCCCGCCTTCACCCGAATGTCGCCGCCATTGCTCGCAACCGAAGCCGTCGCCGCAATCGTCGCCGTCCCGCTTTCAGCCTCGAGGTCGATCGTTCCCCCGCCCGTGCTCACGCCAACACCGCCGCTCACACTCACGTGACGCGCGCCGATCACACTCAAATGCCCCGTCGCGCTCACCACATCCGCATCCAAAACCACATCCGTTCCCGCCCCCAGGGCCCGCAACAGGACATTGCCCGTGCCCCCCGCTCCCACGCCGACGCCGCCCGCCGGCATCGTCCCGTCGCTCACCCTCAGGTCCCCGTTCCGCGTGATCAGGACGATCGGACCGTCGGGCGCGCTCACCAGGTCGCTCTGCGTCACGTCAATCGTGGGCGTCACGCCGGCATCCGAACCCACACGCTGCACGGTCGCGCCAACGTCGCCCACCGTGATGGCGTCGGCCTCCAACAAATTCAGGCCATCGCCGCCCACCGACGCACTCACCGTCCCGACCGCCGTCTCCAACGCGTTGTCCAACCCGATGCCCAGCACGCCCGCGCCCAAGGCCGCGCTCAAACGCAAACCCAGGGCTGTGACATCGTTATCCCCATCCTGGACCCCGCCGACCAGCGCGTCATTGTCGCTCACATCCGCATCCAAAATCGTCCCCGTCCGCGAGGTGATCGACACCTTCGCATTCGTCGCCCTCAGGTCACCGATGATCGCATTCTGCTCGGCCGCAAGGCGCTGGTCCCCGTTCGCGCTCTGCAGCGTCGCGCTCGGCGCCATCGTCAAAATGCCCCGCATCGCCTCCACGTCGATCGTCCCGGAACCCGCCGTCCGGATGTCCGCATTGGCCTGCAACGTCACGTGCAGGTCGGCCAGCACGCTCACATGGCCCGTCCCGCTCTCGATATCCGCGTCCACACCCACGATCACGCTCGTGTTCATCCCCACGGCCTGGACCAGGATATTGCCCGAACCGTGCGCGCTCACCGCCGTCATGTCCAAGGGCGCTGCGCCATCATTCAACGTCAAGTTGCCGGCCGTGGTCCGAACCACGATCGAACCATTGTCGTCCGTCGTCGCCAGATCGCTCTGCGTCGCGTCCGTGACCGGATCCGCGTCGGCATCCATCCGCACGTCCTGGATCGTCACGGCAACGTCATCCACAACCACATCATCGCTCTCCAAGAGGTTGATCCCGCCCGCGGCCGCCCGCGCCGACACCGTGGAGACCTTCGTCTCGATCGCATCGTCGGCCCCCTGCCCCAGCGTCCCGACTCCGATCGCCGCGTTCAAACGAAGACCCGCCGCGATCACGTCCTCGCCCCCGAACGTCTCGCCCGAGTCCAAAATGGAGCCGGTCGTCGCCGTGATCGACGCATTCGCGTTCGTCGTGATCCCGCCCAGGTTCACATCCGCCTGCGCCAACACCCGAACATCGCCAGCCGCAGCCTGGAAACGGCTGTCGTCAGCCTGCGTCACATTGCCGCTGCCGGCTTCCACGTTGATCGTCCCCATCCCCGTGGTTTGGATATCCGCCGTGGCCGCGAACTCAACGCTCTGCGCCGCCTTCACCGTGATGTGACCCGTCCCGCTAGTCACATCCGCATTGGCCGTCACGTCGGTCAGCGCGCCCAAGGCCTCCACCAGGACATTGCCCGAGCCATTCGCGTTGACCGCCGTGTTGTCCACCAGGCTCATCATGTCCGGACCCGCCGTCCCGTCATTCAACGCCAGGTTCCCGGCCGTGCTCCTCACCACGATCGAACCATTGCCTCCGGTCGTCGCCAAATCGCTCTGCGTCGCGTCCGTGACCGGATCCACGTCGGCGTCCATCTGAACGTCCTGGATCGTCACGGCAACGTCATCCACAACCAGATCATCGCTCTCCAGCAGGCTGATCCCGCCCGAAGTCGCCCGCGCCGACACCGTCGTCACCTTCGTCTCGATCGGATCCAACGCCATCCCCAACTCGCCCACGCCCACGCCGGCCCACAAACGCAACCCCCCCGCAATCACATCCTCGCCGCCCAGGTCGCCCTGATCCAAAATGCTCCCCGTCGTCGCCGTGATCGACGCGTTCACGTCCGTCGTAATCCCGCCCAGATTCACATTGATCTGAGCCAACACCCGAACATCCCCGTTCACACTCACAAAGCGGCTGCTGTCATGCTGCGTCACACTGCCCGTCCCGGCCTCCACGTTGATCGTCCCGGATCCCGAAGTCCGGATGTCCGCGCCATCCGTGAACTCAACACCCTGCGAAGCCTTCACCGTGATGTGCCCGCTCCCGCTGATCACGTCCGCGTTGGCCCTCACGTCGGTCAGCGCGCCCAGGGCCTCCACCAGGACATTGCCCGCGCCATCCGCATTGACCGCCGTGTTGTCCACCAGGCTCATCATGTCCGGCCCCGCCGTCCCATCATTCAGGATCAGGTTGCCGGCCATCGTCCTCACCACGATCGAACCGTCGCCGTCCGTCGTCGCCAAATCGCTCTGCGTCGCATCAGTCACCGGCGTCACGTCGGCGTTCATCCGAACCTCCTGGATCGTCGCCGACACATCGTCCACAACCAGCCCGTCGCTCTCCAGCAGGCTGATCCCGCCCGCGGTCGCACGGGCGCTCACCGTCGTCACCAGGGTTTCGATCGGATCCAACGCCATCCCCAATTCGCCCACGCCCACGTCGGCCCACAAACGCAGACCCGCCGCAATCACATCTTCGCCCCCGAACATCTCGCCCGAGTCCAAAATGGAGCCGGTCGTCGCCGTGATCGACGCATTGGCGTCGGTCGTAATCCCGCCCAGGTTCACATCCACCTGCGCCAACACCCGAACATCCCCGTTCACGCTCACAAAGCGGCTGTTGTCGTGCTGCGTCACATCCCCCGTCCCGGCCGCCACATTGATCGTCCCGGCTCCCGCGGTCGCAATGTCCGCCCCCGTCGTGAACAGAACACTCTGCGCCGCCTTCACCGTAATATGCCCCGTCCCGCTGAGGATATCCGCAGTCGCAATCACATCCCTCAGCGCTCCCAGGGCCTCGACCAGGACCTTGCCCGAGCCATTCGCGTTGACCGCCGTATTGTCCTCCGGATTCATCGCGTCCGGACCCGCCGTCCCGTCATTCAACGTCAGGTTCCCGGCCGTGCTCCTCACCACGATCGAACCATTGCCTCCGGTCGTCGCCAAATCGCTCTGCGTCGCGTCCGTGACCGGATCCACGTCGGCGTCCATCTGAACGTCCTGGATCGTCACGGCAACGTCATCCACAACCAGATCATCGCTCTCCAGCAGGCTGATCCCGCCCGAAGTCGCCCGCGCCGACACCGTCGTCACCTTCGTCTCGATCGGATCCAACGCCATCCCCAACTCGCCCACGCCCACGCCGGCCCACAAACGCAACCCCCCCGCAATCACATCCTCGCCGCCCAGGTCGCCCTGATCCAAAATGCTCCCCGTCGTCGCCGTGATCGACGCGTTCACGTCCGTCGTAATCCCGCCCAGATTCACATTGATCTGAGCCAACACCCGAACATCCCCGTTCACACTCACAAAGCGGCTGCTGTCATGCTGCGTCACACTGCCCGTCCCGGCCTCCACGTTGATCGTCCCGGATCCCGAAGTCCGGATGTCCGCGCCATCCGTGAACTCAACACCCTGCGAAGCCTTCACCGTGATGTGGCCTGTTCCGCTGATCACGTCCGCGTTGGCCCTCACGTCCGTGCCGGCCCCCAGGGCCTCGACCAGCACATTGCCCGCGCCATTCGCATTGACCGCCGTGTTGTCCACCAGGTTCATCGCGTCCGGACCCATCGTTCCATCGTTCAGAGTCAGGTTCCCCGCCTCGGTCCTCACCACGATCGAACCATCATCAGCCCCGGTCGACAGATCGCTCTGCACCGCGTCGGTCGTCGTGGTCGTCGTCGCGTCGGCGTCCACCCGCTCCACCGTCACCGCGACCATCACGTCCTGCGCGCTCTCCACGTCGTCCACGATCAGTTCATCGCTCTCCAACAAATTGATTCCGCCGCCGTTGGCACGCGCGCTCACCGTCGTCAACGTCGTCTCAATCGAGTCATCCGTTCCGTCTCCCAGCTCACCCACGCCCACGCCGGCTTCCAACCGCGCCGCCGCGGCCACCAGGTCCACAAACGTGTCGCCCGCGTCCAGGATCGAACCGGCCGTCGCCTTGATCGAGATGTTGCCCGCCGTCTCAATGCCGCCCACCGTCACGTCCTGCGCCGCATGCACCCGGATGTCGAAGACCGGCGTCGTAAACACGCTGTTGTCGTCCATCGTCACCGATCCCGCCCCGGCTGCCACATCAATCGTCCCCAACCCGCCGGTCCGAATGTCCGCCGCCGCTGTGAAGATCACGCTGCGCGCCGCCAACACGCTCACGTTGCCGGTCGTCCCCTTCACGTCCGCGTTGGCCGTGATGTCCGTCCCCGCCCCGATCGCCTCGATCCGGATATTGCCCGCGCCGCTCGCATTCACCGCCGTTTCATCATCCGTCGCCGTGCCATCGTTCAACGTGATGCTCCCTGCGCTCGTCCGCAGAACGATGGAACCGCCCAACAAGGTTGAAAAATCGCTTTGCAAGGAATGGGTCTGCGGCGTCGTCAGCGCATTGGAAAGGACCCGTTCCACACTCGCGCTCACCGAGGCGTCAACCGGACTCTCCACATCGTCCACGGTCACCCCGTCGGCCTCCAAAATATTGATCCCGTCAAAACCCGAACTCACGCTCAACGTCGTCACCGCCGTCTCAATCGCGTTGACCCCCTGCGCCAGGCTGTTGCCCGCCAGCAAACCCACCCCCACATCCGCCTGCAAGCGCAATCCCAACGCGCTCACGTCGTTGTCCAGATCGTCCGCGTCGGCATCCAGGATCGACCCCGTCGTCAACAGGGACACATTGGCATTGGGCGCCGTGATGTCGCCCACCACAATCCGGTCGGCGTCCAGGTCGCCCGCGTGAACCCGAATGTCCCCGTCAACCGTGTTCAATGTCGCGTCGGCCGCCATCGTGAACGAGCCCGCCATCGCATCGATCTCAATCGTGCCGCCCCCCGCCGTCGTCGCGTCCACGCCTGCGTTCAAATCGATGTCCAAGGCCGCCAAAATCGTGATATGCCCCGTCCCGCTGTCCACGTCCGCATCGGCCTCCGCCGTCACGCTCGTTCCCGCCCCCTCCGCCGCAATCAATACATTCCCGGAGCCGTTCGCAGAAACTGAACCCGCGGTCGCCATCCCGTTGGCCGGCGCGCTCCCATCACGCAGCGTGATGTCGCCCATAGCCGTCCGCAGCACGACCGAACCGTTCCCGGAGGTTGTCACCAGGTCGCTCTGGATCGTGTCGGCCACCGCCCCGCTCGTCGCGTCGTCGGCCACACGCTCCACCTGAACCGCCACCGTCATGTTCGTCGGGCTGATCACGTCGCCCACGATCACCCCGTCAGTCACTTCCACCAGACTGATCCCGCCAGAGGTCGCCCGCGCCGAAACCGTCCCCACCGTGATCTCCAACGGATCAAAGGCCATGCCCAACTCACCCACCCCCGTCCCTGCCCACAAGCGCAACCCGGCAACCTCGGCCTCATCAAACGTGTCGCCGCTGTCAAAAATCGTCCCCGCTGCCGCGATCAACGACGCATTGCCCGTCGTCTGCAAACCGCCCAGACTCACATCCTCCGCCGCAACCGCACGAATGTCTCCCTGCCCCGCGCCCGTCGTGAACAGGCTGTTGTCATCCATCGTCAGCGTCCCCGTCCGCGCATCCACGTCGATCGAACCGCCCATGTCCGTCCGGATGTCCGCTCCCGCAGCAAAACCCACGTCGTGACCCGCGATCACGCTCAGGTTCCCCGAACCGCTCCTCAAATCCGCATTCGCAATCAGGCTGCCCGCATCGGCGACCGCCTGAACCAGCACATTGCCCGAGCCATCCGCCAACACTGCCGTGTTGTCCGCCAGGTTCATCGGATCCGACCCCGCGCTGCCATCGTTGAGCGTCAAATCGCCCAGCGTCACGTTCGCCACGATCGAACCATTGCCGCCCGTCGTCGCCAGATCGCTCTGCGTCGCGTCGGTCACCGGCGCCACCTCCGCGTCATTCTGAACCTCCTGGATCGTCGCCGACACATCGCCCACAACCAACCCGTCGCTCTCCAGCAAATTGATCCCGCCCGAGGTCGCCCGCGCCGAAACCGTGTCCACACTCGTGTCGATCGCGTCGTCCATCATCGCCCCCAGCGTCCCCACGCCCACGCCCGCAAACAAACGCAACCCCGCCGCAATCACATCCTCGCCCCCGAACATCTCGCCCGAGTCCAAAATGCTCCCCGTCATCGCCGTGATCGACGCGTTCACATTCGTCGTGATCCCCCCCAGGTTCACATCAACCTGCGCCAGGACACGAACATCCCCATCCACGCTCATAAAGCGGCTGTCGTCGGCCTGCGTCACCGATCCCGTCCCCGCCGCCACATTGATCGTCCCCAGGCCCGTGGTTTGGATATCCGCCGTGGCCGTAA
>CAZFLK010000039.1:28834-38887 GCA_964519245.1 uncultured Verrucomicrobiota bacterium | reverse complement strand
CTCGGCACGATATGGGGCCAAGACGCGATCAATCTGAGCGGGGCTGATCTTCAGCAGTTTTGAGCGCACCTGGGTTCCCAGTCGGCCCCCGCGTTTCTCGTAGGATCTCAGCCACATTGGCAACAACGGCTTCAATCGTTTGCCGCACGGCTGTTCCGCCAGCATCCAGATCTCCTTGAGTTTGGGAGCCATGGCTTGGTCATAGGTGGCCTTGCGGCCGACCTTGCCCTTGGCTGCTCCAGGCGGCCGCCGTCGACCTCCAAGCAGTTCGATTGCATACTTTCGTTCATATCCGCACACCTCGCAGAACTCGTCGATCAAGGCGCTTTTACCCGCTTTTCCGGTCCGCCGAGCGTATCGCCAGCGCATCTTCTCAAGATACTCGGTCTTGCTGTTTTGACTCATCGTGACGTCCATGCGCCACGGTGTCCTTCATTTTGAGTCAACGGGATCTCTCATTCTCAATGCCGATTCCCGCTTCGGTGTCTTTCTTTATGAGTCAACACGGGAGCCAGACGATCATAAAAACAGTTCTTGCCAAGGCGGCTGATTCTGCGGCATGATCCTCGGCCTTCCGACCGAATGCGCGGTTAGCTCAGTGGTAGAGCATCACCTTGACACGGTGGAGGTCACAGGTTCAAATCCTGTACCGCGCACCATCTTCTTCTTCTTGTTCTGCGAATCAATTCAGCGTCTTGACCTGCTCGGATTTCAGCAGGTCGACTGTGGCTTTCGCCGCTTCTGCCTCCTTGCCGGGGAAGCGCTCCAGGATATTGGCCAAGGGTGTGGGCGTCTGGCAGGCCTTGAGTATTCTGGTCGTCGTTGTTTCAGGATCGGTCTCGGTGAGTTCGTTCTTGGCGGCTTTGAGGAAACTGTCGTAGGAGGGCAGCATGGCCTCGAGTTCGGAGAACACCTCGGGCAGTTGGCTCGCCGCCTCGGCCAATGCCACGGGCTAAATCTCGATGGCGTTCTGGAGCGCGTTGAATTCTCCCGCGCAGAACTCGAACTCGCCCTTGGCGGCGACGGTGAGGCGCGCGATGGTCTGCAAAGGCGGAGGAGACTCGCGGGTCGGGAGTCCGGCGGAGCAGATGGCCCCGTTGCGGTAGGCCAATTCACCGATTCCCCAGACGGTGTCGAGCGCGAGCACGCCGGTTTTGCGGGTGGCATCCAGAAGCTTGAACACCTCGGCGAGGGGGAAGGAGCGCAGATTGCCGGCCAGCACGGTGTCCATGGTGGGCGAATCTGACTCCGTAGAACCCTGTCGGGTCTGCTGGAGTCGCAGCTGGTCCCGCCACCATTTCCAGCTGGCCTCGCTGATGCGCTGGCGGTTCAACAGTTTCATCCGCACCCCGGCAATCTCGATCAGGTCGCCGGGGTAGATGGGTGTGAATTCGATCTTGGCGCCGTTCACCAGGGTGCCGATGATCGAGCCCAGATCGCGGACAAACAATTGGTCGTCCTTATATTACACGCGGGCATGTTGACGCGAGGCCTTGCGTTCGTCGATGAGGACATGGGCGTCGCTGCCACGGCCCAGGATGGCCTCGTCGCCGTTCTTGAGCGGCGCCTCCGATCCGGCCTGCGGGCCGTTGAGAAACTGAAGCGCGAGGTAGGGACGGCCGTGAGTTTCGCAGAAACGGCGCCAATGTGACATGGATGCAGTGTAGACAGGTGAGAGGGCAGGTCAATTGAATCGGGCTATGACCGACAATTCGCAGTTACATACGCCAGTGAAGGCATGCGATCCCGGAGCGCTATTCTGACACGTGTGCGGCGGGGGCGCGTCATCGCTGAGGGGTTGCCAAGCGATGGCGGCTGACCTACAAATCTCGATCCAACCTTGGAACAGAGTATTTATGAAGCAAGACACATGGATTCCTTTGGTGGTTGCGGCCGGTTTGATCTCGGCGGCGACCGGTTTGCAGGCGTCGGGCTGGCCGCAGTATCGCGGCCCAAATCTGGATGGCTCCAGCCCGGAAAAACTGGCAATGACGAAGTGGCCGAAGCAGGGCCCGCGCGTTCTTTGGCGGCAGAAGACCCCCAATGGATTCAGTTCGTTCACGGTCGGCGGCGGGAATGCCTATACCGTGGTCGGTCCGATGATCGGCGGCGAGCGACGCGAGGTTGCGGTGGCCTACGACGCGAAGTCCGGCAAGCAGAAGTGGCGGGTCGTGCTGGGCAGCGGCGATTATGAGCACGATGGCGGCAATGCCGGCGCGCGCGACAACAAGGGCGGTGATGGACCTCGCTCCACGCCGAGCTACGACAATGGCAAGGTGTATGTCCTGTCCGCGCAATTGTCGTTGGTTTGCCTGGACGCGGATTCCGGGAAGAAGATCTGGGGGCGCGACATCATGAAGCAGAACGCCGGTGTGCAGATCAAATGGAAGAATGCCGCCTCACCGGTCATTGATGGGGATCTGTTGTTCGTGGCGGGCGGCGGTCCGGGGCAGGCGTTGCTGGCCCTGAACAAGAACAACGGCAAGGTGGTTTGGAAGGGGCAGGATGATCTGATGACCCACTCCACGCCGACCGTGGCCGATATTCACGGCGTCCATCAAGTGATCTTCTTCACTCAGCAGGGGCTGGTCGGGATGGAAGCCGCGAAGGGCAAGGTCCTTTGGCGTTATGATTTCCCCTTCAAGGTTTCCACGGCCATTTCGCCGGTGGTGGCGGGCGATATTGTTTATTGCTCCGCTGGCTATGGCGTGGGCGGCGGCGCCTGCAAGGTTTCGAAGACGGGGGCGAGTTTCTCGGCGGAGGAAATCTACCGTCGTCCGGGCGACAAGTTCATCGCCAACCACTGGAGCACGCCGGTCCTGCATGAAGGGCATCTTTACGGAATGTTCCAGTTCAAGAAATATGGCAACGGTCCGATCAAGTGCGTGGATGTGAAGACCGGCGAGGTCAAGTGGGAGCAGGGGGGCTTTGGACCCGGCAATGTCGTGCTGGTGGACGGTCATCTGCTCGCCTTGAGTGACACCGGAGACCTCTACCTGATCAAGGCGGATCCCAGTGGTTACCAGGAAGTGGCCAAGGCCAAGGTTCTGGGCGGCAAGTGTTGGACGACTCCGGTGATCAGCAACGGACGAGTTTACGCGCGCAGCACGACGGAGGCGGTCTGCCTCGATCTTTCCTCGGGCGCGGTGGTGGCGCGTTGATCGAAAACGGACGCATTACAATCCGGTTGCCGGGGATTCTCCCGGCAGCCGGATTTTGCTTTTGGCGGAGCATTCGGATGGCTAGGCTGCGCGCTTCCATTTTCAAGAAATACCTGATTCATGGCGAAACAGCATACAGAGATGTCGGTCGAGAGGACCGTAATGGAACTGCATGACACCAAGACCGTCGTGTTGCGGTGGCCCAAGGGCTATCCGAGCGAGTTCAAGA
Organism: uncultured Verrucomicrobiota bacterium; assembly: GCA_964519245.1. Classification (GTDB taxonomy): domain Bacteria; phylum Verrucomicrobiota; class Verrucomicrobiia; order Limisphaerales; family JAYPEY01; genus JAYPEY01. The sequence continues at coordinate 35,497 of CAZFLK010000039.1, read as the reverse complement.
CGGGGCAATTCATCACCTTGGCGTTTCCGGATAAACCGAAGTATCGCCGGGCCTACTCGCTGTCATCCTGCGAACTCGACAAGGGGTTCTTTGAAGTGACGGTGAAGCGCGATGGCAAGATGGGCACGCGGATAGTCGATTGGACGGAGGCGGGGGATGTGATTCATGTGCTGCCTCCGGTCGGGAAGTTTCAACCGGTGTTCGAGCCGGAGGATCGACATTTGATCTGCATCGCCGGCGGTTCCGGAGTGACGCCGTATCGCGGATTCGCCCGTGAGGCCACGCGACTTTCCAAGAATACCAGGATCACCATTCTCTACAGTTGCCGCACGACGGACGACATCATCTTCAACGATGAGTTTCGTGAACTTGAAAGCCAGAATCCTAACCTGGAGTTCAAGGTCACCTGCACGCGATTGCAGGAGGAAGACCCGTGGACCGGTCGACGCGGGCGCATTGATGCGGACTGGATCAAGGAACAAATCGACGATCTGGACAAGAGTGTGTTTTATGCCTGCGGTCCGACCGGATTGGTGGAAGGCACGGAGAAACTGGTCAAGGAAGAGCTGGGCGTTCCCAAATCGCAGATGAAGTTGGAGAAGTGGGGGTAGGGGATTTCCAAGCTCCAAATCCCAAAACATCAAAGGCATGCTGAAACGGACGCCGCTATTTGAGACTCATCAGAAGCTGGGGGCGAAGTTGATCGACTTCGGCGGTTGGGAGATGCCGTTGCAGTACAGCGGCATCATGGAGGAACATAAGGCTGTTCGGGAGGCGGCGGGGCTGTTCGATATTTCGCACATGGGCGAGTTCTCGGTGTCCGGCAGATCCGCGGAGACGTTCTTGAACCGAATCCTGACCAACGATGTGCGCAAGCTTCAGGACGGCGAAGGTCAATACACCCAGATTTGCAATCCCGACGGCGGAACCATTGATGATCTTTACCTCTATCGCCTGGGCAAGGGGATCTACACCCTGGTGGTGAACGCTTCCCGGATTGACGCGGATGCGGACTGGTTCAGGCGGGAATTGGCGCGTTGTGAGGACGGGGAGCGCGAGGGCGTGATATTCGCGGACGATTCAAGTGCGTGGGGGGCATTGGCGTTGCAGGGACCGAAGGCCGGGGAATGCCTGAAAGATGCGCTTGGTCAGCGGCCTGACAACAGGGGTTTGCTCTTGGGATTGGAGAGTTTGGAGAAGAATCAACTTGCCGTTGCGTGTTGGCCCGGCGTTGAAGGACAAGTGATCTTTTCCCGGACCGGATATACCGGTGAAGATGGCTTTGAGTTGTTGTGCAGCCCGGCGGCGGTCGGGCAGATCTGGGACGCGGTGTTGGAAGCGGGGGCGTCCCTGGGAGTGAAACCCTGTGGCCTCGGCGCGCGCGACACCTTGCGCACGGAGGTCTGTTACCCGCTCTACGGCCACGAACTGGATGAGGCCACGACGCCAATCGAGGCGGGTGTTGGTTGGTCTGTCGCCTTGGACAAGGGGGATTTCATCGGACGGGATGTCCTTGTCCGGCAGAACGAGGAGGGCGTCGATCGACGCCTGATCGCCTTCAAGATGACCGGGCGATCGGCTCCGCCGAGACCCGGGTATCCTGTCTGGAGCGTCGGCGACGATGCAAAAAGGATTGGCGAAGTCACCAGCGGGACGCAAAGTCCCAGTCTTGGCGTCGGGATCGGCCTGGGCTATATCTCCCGGGAATTCTCCAGCAAGGGAACCTCCCTGGAAATAGAGATCCGCGGGCGCCGCGCGGCCGCCGAGGTTGCGCCCAAGCCGCTTTATCGACCAAACACATCTGAGTGACTGTTCAAAATGAGCTCCAATATTCCCAATGATCTGAAGTTTGCCTCATCGCATGAGTGGGTGCGGGTGGAGGACGGCGTCGCCACGGTGGGCATCAGTGACCATGCGCAAGCTGAGTTGACCGATCTTGTTTTCGTGGAGTTGCCCGAAGTGGGCCGGTCGTTGAAAGCGGGCGAACAGTGTGCGGTGGTGGAGTCGGTCAAGACCGCCAGCGATGTTTATTCGCCGGTGAGCGGCGAGGTCGCCGAGGTTAACAAGGCCTTGGAGGACAATCCCGGCCTGGCCAATGAGGATCCTTTCGGGCAGGGGTGGTTCTTTCGGGTGAAGTTGGGCGCTCCCGAGGAGTTGGATGGGTTGTTGTCCGCGGAAGCCTACGCGGCTCAGATCAGTTGAGGCGCGGCGGAGAAGGAGCCGCCGATATCGGCCTCCTCAGGAGGCGTCTTTCTTCAGTTTGCCGAGAATGCGTCCCAAGGCGGACATCGGCGTGGCCGTTGCCACTGCGGAATCCACACTCATGCCAAAGGCGTTGACGGCTCGGACGACATATCGATAGGGCGTGGTATTCTGTAGCTTTCGATCAATGAATTCGCCGGCGTCGCGGACAACCGCAATTCTTTCAAAAGGGGCCTCGGGGGAATCCGATCTGAGCACGGCGTAGTCGAGACCGGGGAACGCATGGTCCCAGGTGAGGCTGACGCTGCCTGAACCGGGCGTGGCGGAGAGGTTCTCCGGCGGTTCCGGAAGGGCATTGGGCGTCGTTTCGACCAAGGCAGACCTTTCCCCGGATTCTCCCGGCTTTCGCGCTTCAACGGCATAGAGGTAGCTCTCACCATTGATGAGGCCGGAATCCGAGTAATCCGTCCCCTGGTAGTTCTCTGCGATGCGTTCCAACTCGGGTTCGAAGGACATCTTTCGCCAGATGTCGTAGCCGGCGGCGCCCGGGATCGGACGCCACGAGAGAAGAACGGTCCGGCTGGAGCTTTGGGCGGTGACGCGCCATGGCGCGCTCGGCGATGGCTGGGTTTCCCAGGGCTTGGAAGCTGCCTGCGGAGTTTCCGCGGACAATGGTGGGGACGTCTCGGATGCCGGGGAGGCGCCCTGTGGCGCGCGCGGGGTGGCATTGCCTTCCGCAGCGCGCGCCGATTGACCCGCCGCGTTGATAGCAAACACCTGGTAGTAGTAGGTCACGTCATTCTGGAGTTCTTTGTCTTCAAATCGATTGCGCTCCGATGTCTGGGATCCGAGTTGAATGGTGTCCGTGCCCTCCGTCCAACGCCGAATCTGATACTCGGCGGCATGCGCTGACGGATCCCAGGAAAGAACGATCCGGCCGTCTTGCGCCGTCAATTCCAGATTGCCCGGCCGGTCGGGGCGTTGCGTCTTCTCACTTGCCGATGACGAGCGGAATGTCGAAGCCAGCGCAGGCTTGGGTTCGGGCTTGGGTTCAGGCTTGGGTTCGGGCTTGGGTTCAGGCTTGGGTTCAGGCTTGGGTTCAGGCTTGGGTTCAGGCTTGGGTTCAGGCTGTGTATTGCTGCGAGAGGCCGCTGAAGAGGTTCGCGGCGCTTGCAGTGAGCTCTGTTTGAGGAGCCAGGTCTGGTAGCTGGATTCAGGCGGGACGCTGGTTTGGGACGTCGGTGTGTTAGCGGTGGGGGGCTCGAAGGGAGTTGGCTCGGACGGCTTTGAAACGACGACAGGATCCTCCATCCATGCGGGTTTGGTCATGACCTCGGTGCGTCCGCCCGCTTCGATTGGCGTGCCGAAAGCGGGAGGCGAGGCGGCCCCGGCGCCGGCCGAATTCACAGCGAGAACCTGATACTGATACTGCCTGCCGTTGCTGACATCGGTGTCGTCGTAGCGCGGATAGAGGATCTTTTCCGCCAAGGATCGGAAGGCCCCGGTTTGCCCCTCGGCGCGCATGACGGTGTAGCTGGTTGCCTGGTCTACGGCCTCCCATTCCAAGGTCACCCGCTGATCGCGGCAAACGGGGGGATGGAGCGACGGTGTTCCGGGTGGTTTGGGAAGCGTCAAGCTGACAGCTGGGGAATCCGGGCTTTCTCCGGCCAGGTTGACCGCATTGAGAACGTAGTGGTAGGTGCCGCCATTTTCGAGACCCTGATCGAGGAATGTCTCTCCTTCCAAGTCAGAGGCGACACGCTCAAAAGGCCCCCAGACAAAAGTGGACCGACCGATCGCATAACGGTCGGCTCCGGGAACGCGTCTCCAAGTCAATCTGATACTCTGGGGACCGGGTTCCAAGCTGACATCCGTCGGGGGCGAGGGCGCTCCCTGCGGCGTGACACGGACCATGTTCGAACTGGGCCCATCGCCCGCGTCATTGGATGCCACAATCGTGTAGAAATACGACTGGCCATTGTCCAGGTCGATGTCCTTGAAGCGGGGTTCACGAAGCCCGGAGGCCACGATTTCGGCCTGTTCATCGGAACGCTTGGCGCGGAGCACGGCATAGGCGGCGGCGCCGGGGACCGGCTCCCAACGGATTTCAACCTCCCGGTCGCCGGATGAGGATTTCAGCCCGACCGGAACGGATGGCTTGCCGACCGGCGTCGCGGCGATCGGTTCAGAGGGAGGACCTTCGCCAGCCTCGTTCACGGCTGCAATCTGATAATAATAGCGCTCGCCGTTGAGCAGTCCTTCGTCTTGGAAGCGGTTCTCCGCGAGACTGGACGCAATCGCTTGAAACGGTCCGGAGACATCTGAACCGCGACGCACGACGTAGGAACCCGCTCCCGGAACGGCGTCCCAATTCAGTGTGATGCACTCGGAATCCGGTTGAGCGAGGAGCTTGTCCGGCGCGGCGGGCCTGGCGAGCGGGCGCGCCGAGACCGCCTCGGAGCGCGGGCTGGAACCGACCGCATTCAAGGCTTCGACGATGTAATGATACGTCGCGCCATTCTCGACATCGCTGTCGATGAAGCGGAGTTCGGTCAAGTTCTCCGCGATGACGGCGAAATCCGAGGTGGCGCTCTCGGAACGGAGAACAGCATAACTGTCGGCGTTCTCCGAAGGATTCCAGGCCAATTCGACAGTTTGATCTTCCGGGGTGGCGGTGATGTCTGTGGGCGCCTTGGGCTTGGGGATGGGGGTGATCTTGACGGGGGCGGCGGTTTCGCCCTCTCCCGCTGCGTTCACCCCGTGCACGGTGTAGCGGTAGGCCACGTGATTCTCCAGCCCGGCGTCCTCGAACTCCGCCTTGGTCAGGCTCTCGGCGATGGTCTCGAAGTCCCCGGCAGGTCCTCGGGCGCGCCGAATGCGGTAGCTGTCCGTGTCGGTTGCCTGTGCCCAGGTGAGGGAGGCCCCATTCGGACGGGGAGCAACCCTCAGGTCAGCAACGCTTCGGGGACGCGCGAGGGGCGTCGCGGAGACGGTGGCGGAATCCGGACTGCATCCGGATTCGTTGATTGCCGTGACGAGGTAAAAGAGTTCGACGCCGTTCTTGAGTCCATCGTCTGACCAGGCGCATTCCGTAAGGTCGACCGCAACGATATCGAACGGAGCGTCGGGAGTGGTTGCGCGGCGGACTTCGTAAAGATCGGCATCGGTCGCCGGCGTCCAACTGAGTCTGACCTGGCCATCATCGGGAAGGGCCTTAACCGCTTCCGGAGCGGGCGGCAACGGCATGGGAACGACATCGACGGCGTCCGAGGGTTCGCCCTCGCCGGCCGCGTTGGCCGCGGTGACGGTGTAGAAGACGCGCTTCCCGTTCGGCAGGCCTGAATCGACGAACCTCCCCGTCTTGATGTCATTGGCGACAACGTCGAAGGGGCCTGACTGGCTGGCCGAGCGCGCGATGAGGTAGCGTTCCGCGTCGTCGGCGAATGGCCAGTCCAGCACGGCGCCCTCGGACTGGGGGGCGCAGGTCAGTCCTGATGCGCGGTTGGGACGCGCTTGGGGCGTGACGGAAACGGTCTCGGATGCCGGACTGTCTCCGGCTTCATTGCTCGCAACGACGCGGTAGTTGAGGGGCGTTCCGTTCTCAAGCTCTGTATCGGTGAAGGAACATTCCGCAAGGCCGCTTGCGACTTCGATGAATGTCTCGTCGCCCTGGCTCGTTCTTTGAACAGCGTAGGTATCTGCGTTTGGGGAGGCTCGCCAGGAAAGGTTGACCCTCCTGTCGTCCGGGCGGGCTTCGATCTCGCCAGGCGCCGGCGGCAACGGCGCCGGAGTGACCCCCACGGGGGCTGAAGCCGGCCCCTCGCCAATGGGGTTGGATCCGACGACCGTGTAGTAGTAGCGTTCGCCGTTGGTGAGGCCGAGGTCCGTGAAGTCAGCGGTTTCGAGATGGGATTCGATGATTTCAAACGGTCCAGTTTCCGATCGACCGCGGCTGACCTGGTAGTGATGAACATCCGGCGCGGCATCCCAGGTCAGATGAGCGCTTTCCGGCGCCGGTTGGGCGCCGAGTCCGGTGGGAGTTTGAGGCAGCGCCAACGGTGTGGCGCTGACGGTTTCAGAGGGCTCACTGGATCCCACCGCGTTGCTCGCTCTGACGCGATAGTCGTAGGCGACCCCATTGCTGACATTCGCGTCAGTGAAGTGGGTATCCGAGGTGGCGGCCGTTTCAATCCAGGCTTCCTCTGAGCCTGCGCGGCGTTCGATGGCGTAGGATTCGGCGGCGTCAGCAGCCTTCCAGGAAAGCGTGACGATGCCGTCGCCAGACTTTGCCTTGAATTCGATTGGCGCCGTTGGGACGGGAGCAGGGGATGCTGAGACGGCCTCAGATGTCGGACTTTCGCCGGCCGCGTTGATTGCAATAACCTGGTAGAAATAGGTCGCGTCATTCTCCAGGCCTTCATCAATGAATTCCGCCGAGGTGAGATCCGAGGCGATGGTTTC
>CAZFLK010000039.1:17970-28734 GCA_964519245.1 uncultured Verrucomicrobiota bacterium | reverse complement strand
GCCTCCGGCTTGGCCATGGGGGTGACCGAAACGGTGTCGGATTGCGGTCCGGGGCTGACCCGGTTGGAGGCGATGATCCGGTAGTGAAGAGGCTGCCCATTGACGAGGCCCTCGTCGGTGAACGCGCAGTCGGTCAGCCCCGTGGCAATCTCGCTGAACTCGCCCTCGGCGTCGTCGGACCGGAGGACCTGGTAGGTTTCGGCGTGATCGGAGGAATCCCAACTTAGCAGGATCCGTTGGTCGTCCGGTTGGGCGCTCAAGCCCGCGGGCTTGGCCGGAACAGGAGCCGGGGAGGCCGAAACGATGGCCGATGCCGGGCTGTCCCCGGCGGCGTTGCTCGCGACGACCTGGTAAAAATAGGTCGCCCCATTCTCAAGGCCTTCATCGAGGAACCCGGTTGAATCCAAACCGGAGACGAGGGCTTTCAATGGCCCCGACTCCTTCGAACCGCGCAGGACGGTGAAAGTGTCCGCGTCCTTGGCGATGTTCCAAGTCAGCGCGACCGCCTCGGACCGGGGCTGCGCCTGAAGACCGCTGGGCGCTTCCGGCTTGGCCATGGGGGTGACCGAAACGGTGTCGGATTGCGGTCCGGGGTTGACTCGATTGATCGCAACGATCCGGTAGTAGAGAGGCTGCCCATTGACGAGGCCCTCGTCGGTGAACGCGCAGTCGGTCAACTCTGCAGCGACCTCGCTGAACTCGCCCTCGGCGTCGTCGGACCGGAGGACCTGGTAGCTTTCAGCGTGATCGGCGGCCTCCCACTTGAGTTCGACCTGTTGGTCGTCCGGTTGGGCGCTCAAGCCCGCGGGCTTGGCCGGAACAGGAGCCGGGGAGGCCGAAACGATGGCCGATGCCGGGCTGCTACCGGCGGCGTTGCGCGCGACGACCTGGTAAAAATAGGTCGCCCCATTCTCAAGGCCTTGGTCGCCGAGGTGAGTTTCCTCAAGCCCACTTGCAATCGAGCCAAATTCAGTTTGCTCGTCCAGGGCTCGCAAAACCTCGTAGGAATCGGCCCATTCGACTTCGTCCCATCGCAGTTCGACCTGCTTGCTGCCCGGAACGGCGACAACAGCAGCGGGGGCGGCAGGCGAGGTCAATGGGGTTGCGGTGACGATCTCGGAGGCGTCGCTCTCTCCGGCAGGGTTGGAGGCGGTGACGGCATACACATAGAGTTTGCCGTTTTCCAGCCCGTGGTCCTCGTACTCGTTCTTGTCGAGATCCTGCCGGATCGTTTCGAAGGGACCCTCTGCGGAACCGGCTCGATGAATACGATAACTCACCGCATTCTCCACGGCCGACCAGGTCAGTTTGGCGGCTTGGTCGAGCGAAACGCATTGCAGGTCTTGCGGCGCGCTTGGGGGCGGCATGGGAGTGGCGGTGACCTCCGACGAATCCGGGCCGGACGCGTCTCCATGGCTGGCCTCGATAACGAAGTGGCGAGCAATGCCGTTCGGCAGTCCTTCGATTTCACAATCGGTAATCCCTTCGGTCTGCCCGATTGCAGTGTAAGGTCCACCGGACTGGTCGGATTGTTTGATCGTATAGTGGGTGGCCCCATCGACGGCGTCCCAAATCAGTCGAATGCTGCCATCGCCGGGGGTGGCGGTCAGATTCGTGGGAGCTTCAGGGGCGGGCGCAGCCTCGGGTTCCGGTTCGGGAGCGCTGGTTGTCTCCGACGCGTTGTCTGAATCGAGAGCGGGCGGCTCAGAGAGTGTCGACGACGTTGCCTCAACGGACTCAAACGAGGCCTTGGCGAATGATGTGGCGAGCTCCGCAGCGGATTGCGGTCGGTCGGCGACGTTGTAGGCGAGACAGGCGGCGATGGTCGATTCCCACGTGTCTGGCGCAGGCGGGAGCCGGGGATCCATACTGCGCCGCCGCTCGTTGATCGATGGCGGCTTGGAGTCCGGCGTCTGTTTGCCGGGAGCCTGGGTCGATTCGTCGAAGAACGGAGGGACGCCCGTCAGCAGCGAGTAAAGGGTTGCTCCGAAGGAATAAATGTCGTCCACGGGGGAGGGTTCGAAGCCCTCGGTGACGCGGGGACTGGCAAATCCGATTGTTGCGCCAACTGGCATGACGGCGTCGCCGTCGAGGCCGACGGTGACACTGGAGGCCAGTCCGAAGTCGAGAATCTGGGCCTCACCATCTTTGTCGATGAGGAATTCCTCGGGTTTCAGATCACCGTGGGTTGCCCCGGCCTTGTGGGCGTAGTGCAACGCCGAACAGATTGGAGAGATCCAATCGGCCATATCTGCCGGTGAGAAGATCCCATGCGGAGCCTTCTCCAGGAGGGCTCGAATGGAACTCCCTTCCCGGAATTCACACGCGATGCCGACGAAGCGAGGGCCGTGCACGAAGTCGAGCGGGCGCGCGATGTTCGGATGCTCCAGGCTGGAGAACTTTTGAACGCCGCGGCGCAGGTTGAGCAAGGCCGCTTCGTTCGGGTAGAACGTATTGGCAAGCGCGCGAAGGGCGACGGCCTTCTCCGATTCCAGGTCGACAGCCTTCCAGACGACGCCCATGGAACCGTTGGCGATGCGGGATTCGAGTCGGTAACGCTCCAACAGCGTCTGCCCCTGGATCAAGGGCCTGAAACTGATGCTGACCTTGAGGCTGTCGTCGTGAATGGGATTCATTCGACTGGTAGCTATACGACGCGAAGGTGAGGCCGGAGCGACAGGCAGGCGGCGCCAGACTTGTGTTCGGGGCATGATCGTAAGATGTGCCGCTTAGGCAAGCCGTTTGTCAGTAAAACCCCTTGCCCGCGTTGTGGTCTTTCAGTCGCTGTTTAAGATCGGCGGAGAAGCCGATGTAGGTGCGTTCGCTAAAGGAAAGTGACTGGAGTCGGTAGACGTAGAACATGAAAGTTTTCTAGAATTGCTGCGAAACCCTCCTTCGCCGGGTGGTGCAAGGTTTGACTGCAATCGGTCGGGCATGCCGGAATTCGAGGAATGGATGGTATGCCATGAGGAGCTTCGGAGGGCATCCTTCGCTCAGACATCGGATATTACGGCATTTGTCCACCTTCAGTATCGGTCGAAGACCATCCGAAGCTCCGAGTCTTCGAGGAGCGAAGGATGGGGTGACCGACGGGACTTGAACCCGCGACAACCTGAACCACAATCAGGGGCTCTACCAACTGAGCTACGGCCACCGTTGAAGAGCGGAGAAGTTAGGAGGTTGTCGAGCGCTCGTCAAGAGCGGGAAATCAGCTTTTGGCCAAGAACTTTCGATTGACAGCCGTCGCTCAAATTTGCTTTGTTTTGCTGCCTATGACTCAGGACCGGAGACGTCAATTCAATCGTTCTCGCCGACGCGGATAATTCGGGATCCGCGTTCGTCCTCCTTGCTTCGGTCAACGTCATCCCTCCTTTTGACTCAAATTCCATTTTGAGATGCATTCCTGTTTTAAATCCATCAACGGCTCTGTGAACGCCCCGAAAGGTTTTCTTTCGGCGGGCGGCCATTGTGGGATCAAACCGTCGGGCCTCGGCAAAGGCGCGTCGGACAAGAACGACATTGCGCTGATCGTGTCTGAGGCGCCGGCTGCGGTGGCGGGCATGTTTACCACCAATCAAGTTTGCGCGGCCCCGGTCAAGGTGAGCGAACCGCGCGCCTCCAAAGCGATTGCGCAGGCGATCGTGGTGAATTCCGGCAATGCGAACGCCTGCACGGGAGCGCGCGGGATGAAGGACGCCCGGGCGATGTGCGCGCAGGTGGCGAAGGCGTTGAACCTTCCGGAGGAGGATGTGCTGGTCTGTTCGACGGGCCGGATCGGGATCGCGTTGCCGATGACGCGGGTGAGGGCCGGGATCCGGGAGTGCGTGGCCGGCCTCAGCGGGGCGGTGAAGAACGCCCGGGAGACGGCGGTGGCGATCATGACCAGCGACAAGGTTTCCAAGGAAGTCGCCGTCGAATTCGAACTGGACGGGAAACCTGTCCGCATTGGCGGCATCGCCAAGGGCGCTGGCATGATCGAGCCGGGAATGAGCCCGAACGGTCAACGGCCGGCGTCGACTTCCTTGCATGCGACCATGCTCGCCTTCATCACGACGGACGCCGCGATCGCGTCGAAGACCCTGAAGACGGCCTTGAAAGAGGCCGTGGCGCAGAGTTTCAATCGAGTGACGGTCGACGGCGACATGAGCACGAACGATTCGGTGATCGCCCTGGCGAACGGCATGGCGGGGAACAAACGGATCGGGCCGTCCAGCAGGAAGTCCTTTGAGATTTTTCAGGCCGCGTTGAATCATGTTTGTCTGGAGTTGGCCAAGATGATGGTCCGGGATGGAGAGGGGGCGACGCGCCTGATCACCATCCGGCTCCAGGGCGCGAAGTCCGCCAAGGACGCCGACCTTGCCGCCCGGACGGTGGCGAACAGTCAGTTGGTCCGGACGAGTTGGTGCGGCGGCGATCCCAATTGGGGGCGGATTCTGGACTCGCTCGGCTACAGCGCCGCCAAGGTCGTGGAAGAGAAGGTGGACGTCGGTTACAGCCTGCCCGGCGAAAAGCGAATCAAGTATTCCCTGAAGCAGGGCAAGCCGACGCGGACGACCCTCGAGGAACTGGGCAGGATCACCAAGCTGAAGGAGTTTGATCTGCACATTGATCTGAACCTAGGCAAGGGCGCCGCGTTGATCTACTCGGCGGATTTGACGGAGGAATATGTGACATTCAACCGGGGAGAATAGCCATGGAGAAGCTGATATCCAAAGCGGCGGTCCTGTTGGAGGCGCTGCCCTATATTCAGAAGTTTCGCAGCCAGACCTTCGTGGTGAAATATGGGGGCAGCTTCATGGATTCGCCGGATCCCGAAGTGCGCACCGGCGTTGCGCGGGACGTCGTTTTTCTGGAGGCGGTGGGAATTGATCCGGTGGTGGTGCATGGCGGGGGGAAAGCCATCTCCCGGGCAATGGAGGCGAGCGGGCTGCAGGCGAAGTTCGTGGAAGGCATGCGGGTCACCGACGAGGAGATTGTCTCCGTGGTGGAGAAGACCCTCTCCCATGAGATCAATCCCGGCATCGTCGAGACAATCAATCGCCTCGGAGGCAAGGCGCAGGGATTTTCCGGGTCGGAGATTTTCAAGTGCGAGAAGTTTGAGCCGCTTGGCAAGGACGGCAAGCCGCATGACATCGGCTTTGTCGGACAGGTGGTCGGTGTCGATGTTGAGCCTTTGCGGCGCTGCATTGAGAATCACATTACGCCGGTGATCAGCCCGACGGCGACGGGGCCGGATGGCAAGGTCTACAATTGCAACGCGGACATCGCCGCGGCGCAGGCGGCGATCGCCTTGCAGGCCAAACGGCTGGTCTTCATGAGCGACGTGCCCGGCCTGATGCGGGACCCGCAGGATGAGGCGACGGTGATTCCTCACCTGAAGACGATTGAGGTCCGGGGGTTGAAGGATGAGGGCATCGTGGCGAAGGGAATGATCCCCAAAGTGGACAGCGCGGTGGAGGCGATTCATTCGGGGGTGACCAAGGTTTCCTTTGTTGACGGCCGGGTGAATCACGCCGTGTTGCTCGAGATTTTTACCGACGAGGGCGTCGGGACCGAGGTCGTGTTGTGATGTTGTGAATCAGTTGGAGCGGGCAGTGGAAAGATGAGAGCAGATGACAGCCAAGTGAGCGCGGGAGAGATCCGGAATCTCTTCGCGCAGTATGTTGTTCCCACCTATGGCCGCTTCGATTTGACGCTGGAGCGGGGCGAGGGCCGGCATGTCTGGGACGTGGCAGGCAAGCGCTACCTGGATCTGGGGTCCGGGATAGCGGTGTGTTCCCTGGGGCACGCCAACCCGGAGATTGCCGAGGCTCTTTCCGAGCAGGCCCGCAAGTTGGTTCATGTTTCCAATCTCTATCATTTCGAGTCTCAGGGGCGCTTGGCCCAGCGCTTGGCGCAGGAAATCGGCGAAGGCAAGGTGTTCTTCTGCAACAGCGGGGCGGAGGCGAACGAGGCGCTTTTCAAGTTGGCGCGGAAGTTTGGCCATGATGAGGGCCGGTTTGAGATCATCACTGCGACCCATTCGTTCCATGGCCGCACCATGGCCGGCATTGCCGCAACGGGGCAGGACAAGGTCAAGGCCGGCTTCGAGCCGATGACTCCGGGATTCAAGCAGGTTCCCTACAACGATCTGGCGGCCATCGAGAACGCGATCTCGCCCGCAACCGTGGCTGTGCTCATCGAAGGCGTCCAGGGCGAAGGCGGCATCACTCCGGCGACCCCGGAATATCTGCTCGGTTTGCGCAAGTTGTGCGACCAGCGGAACCTGCTGCTGCTCTGGGACGGAGTGCAATGTGGCCACTTCCGAACCGGACGATTTCAGAGCTTTCAGCGGATATTGGAGGGGGAGGATGGCGGCGAAGCCTTTCTGCCGGACGGGATTTCCATGGCCAAGTCGCTTGGCGGCGGATTTCCGATCGGAGCGGTATGGATCCGCGGCCCGCACGCGGACGTGCTGGGACCGGGATCCCACGGCACAACCTTCGGGGGGACCCCGTTGGCCTGCGCGGCGGCTCACACGGTTCTGGACGTTGTTGAACGGGACAAGCTCGATCAGCGCGCCCGCGAGCTGGGCGGGCTCTTGAAGTCGGAGTTGGAGCGAATTGCAGCCCGGTTTTCGGGGGGCATCAAGGCCGTGCGCGGATTGGGGCTGATGATCGGATTTGAGTTTGCGGATGACGCCGGCGGTTTCGCCGAGGGCGCCCCCAAGTCGATCCAGTTTGTGAACCGGCTGCACGAGGCGGGGGTGTTGACCATCCCATCCGGCGCGGCTGTCGTGCGATTGTTGCCGCCGTTGAACCTGACCGAGGATGAGGCCCGTGAAGGCCTCGCCATTATCGAATCAGAACTCGAGAAGCTTTTGACATGAAACACCTGCTAAGCATTGAAAAGACGGAGGCCGCGGACATGCGGGACATTCTGGAGCTGGCCGCCAAGTTGAAGGCGGAACGCGGCGCGCACACCGCACAGCCCCTGTCCGGCCAGACCTGGGCCATGATCTTCAGCAAGTCCTCCACGCGCACAAGAGTTTCCTTCGAGGTGGGCATCCGGGAACTGGGCGGCAACGTGATTTTCATGGGCGCACGCGACATGCAACTGGGACGCGGCGAACCGATCAAGGACACGGCCCGCGTGCTGGGACGCATGACTCACGGCGCGGTGATTCGGACTTACGACCAGGCCGATGTCGAGGATTTTGCGGAGTTTTCCAACATACCGACGATCAATGCGTTGACCGATTTCGGACATCCCTGCCAGATCCTGACGGATGTCTTCACCTTCGAGGAGCAACGCGGCTCGATTGCCGGCAAGGTGGTGACCTTCGTGGGCGATGGAGCCTGCAATGTGGCGACCTCCTGGATATTCGCCGCGAAGAAATTGGGGTTCGAATTGCGGATCGCCGCCCCGGAGAAATACCAGCCCAGCGCCGAGTTGTTGGAGCGGGCGGGGGGCAAGGTAAGCTGTCATGAAGATCTACAGGCGGCGGCGGAGGGGACCGACCTGCTCTACACGGATGTCTGGGTGTCGATGGGGCATGAGGAGGAATCGGCCCGCCGGATCGAGGAACTCAACGGCTATCAGATCAACCAGGACCTCGTTGCTCGAGCGAACGACGACGTCATGGTCATGCACTGCCTGCCAGCCTACCGGGGCAAGGAAATCTCCGAGGAGACACTGGAGGCGCACGCGGACACGATCTTCACCGAGGCCGAGAATCGGCTGCACGCGCAGAAGGCCATTTTGCAATGGATCGTTTCCTGAACGCTGCTAACCTATCCGCTTATGGCCACTGAAACAGCAGAGAGAACCGACAAGCCGAAGCGCATCAACCTGCGGCGTCCCGACGTCATGGAAAAAGTGCAGGCGCAGGTCGAGTCGCACTATCGCAGCCCGCTGATCGACCGCATCCGCGCGAACGGCGATATTCTTTCCGCCGACGGCGCCTTGACGGTGAAATTGGCCAAGGAATTCGGCTTTTGCTATGGCGTGGAGCGCGCCATCGACCTGGCCTACGCGGCGCGCAAGGTTTATCCGGAGAAGCCGCTCTACATTCTCGGCGAGATCATCCACAACCCCGAGGTGAACGACCAGATCCGCGCCATGGGCATCAAGGCTCTTTCCGGGAATCAGAAGGATGCCGATATCGATGAGTTGGGCGAGGGCGACATCGTCATCATTCCAGCGTTTGGAACCGAAGTGGAGACACGCAAGAAGCTCCAGGCAAAGGGTTGTCAGTTTGTGGATACAACCTGCGGCGATGTCATGAGCGTCTGGAAGCGCGTGCGGCAATATGCCCGCGACACCGTGACCAGCATCATTCATGGCAAGTCCTACCACGAGGAGACAAAGGCGACGAGCTCCCAGGCGACCGCGACGAACGGCCATTACCTGGTAGTGCTGACCCTCGAGGACGTGGACTATGTCTGCGATTACATCGTGAACGGCGGCGACAAGGAGGCGTTCTTGAAGAAGTTCGAGGGCTCCTATTCGGATGGTTTCAACCCGGATGAACACTTGAATGCGGTGGGTGTGGCCAATCAGACCACCATGCTTCGGGGGGAGACGGAGGAGGTTCAGCGTCGGATCAAGAAGGCGATCGAGACACGCTACGGAGCCGAGAAATTGGACGAACATTTCCGCTTTTTCGATACCATCTGCGGCGCCACGCAGGAACGACAGGACGCGTTGCAGAAGATGTTGCAGGACCCCATGGACCTGCTGTTGGTCATCGGGGGCTACAATTCCTCGAATACCTCGCATCTGGCCGAAATGGGAGAGGAGAAACTGCCGACGTTCTTCATCAAGAACGCCGCGGAGATGGAATCGAGCGAGGTGATCCGACACTTTGATTTGCACACGCACGCGGAGTCCGAAGCCAGGGACTGGCTTCCCGGTGGCGTGATTACGGTTGGCGTGACCGCGGGGGCGTCCTGTCCGAACAACCTGATCGAGGACGTCATCCGCCGACTGTTCGAGCTGAAGGGCGTCTCGGTGCAGGAACTCCTGCCGGACTGAACGGCATGGCCCGCACTCGTCAGGAACTGGAACGACTCGAACGGGCGTTCCTGGCTCCCTACGCCCAGTTTTCCGCGGACAGCCGGGGGCGGGTTCACGAGGAGTCGGGAGCCGATTGGCGAACCCACTTCCAACGTGACCGCGACCGGGTGATCCACTCCCGCGCCTTCCGTCGTCTTGAGTACAAAACCCAGGTCTTCTTGAATGGGACGGGCGATCATCTCCGGACGAGACTGACCCATACCATGGAGGTCACCGGCATTGCGCGCAACATCGCCCGGGCGCTGAAGCTCAATGAGGACCTGACCGAAACGATTGCGCTGGCCCACGACCTGGGGCACCCGCCGTTCGGACACAAGGGAGAGGATGCGCTGAATCGATTGATGCGGGAGCACGGCGGCTTCGAGCACAATCGCCACAGCCTGCGGATTGTGGAGGAACTCGAGCAGAAATACCCGGATCACTGGGGCCTGAATCTGACCTGGGAAACCCGCGAGGGCCTGGTGAAGCACTACACCAGCTACGATCATCCCAGTCGGCGGGCGGGATTCGACGCCAAATCGTCGTCGCTGGAAGCCCAGGTGGCGAATCTCTCGGACGAGATCGCCTACTACAGTCATGACTTGGATGACGGAATCGAATCCGGCCTGCTCACGGAGAAGGATCTGCGGAAGCAGGTGAAGATCTGGCGCAACGCCCATCGGTCGGTTCAGCGGGCCCATGGAGCCTTGGCGGATGAAAGTCGCCGCTACTTCATCATTCGCTGCATCATTGACATGCAGGTGAAGGATGTTGTCCGCAGCGCCGAGAAGCGGATTCAGGAAGCGGGCGTCGCATCCGCGGACGAGGTTCGACTGCAGCCCAAGGGGTTGGTCGACTACAGTCCCAAGCAGCGGGCGGAGAACCTGGAGTTGCGTGATTATCTCTACAGCAATCTTTACTACAATCCGGTGGTGCACGAACCCAACATGCGCGCGGTGAAGATGCTGGAGGAGTTGTTCGAATACTTTCTCAAGCGTCCGGGAGAGATCGGCGAACCTTTTCGCTCGCGCAGAAGGAAGGATGGGACGCCGAGGGCGGTCTGCGATTACATCGCCGGCATGACCGACCGCTATGTCCTGAAGGCCCATGAACGCGTCGTGCTCGGGCGGGAGACAAAAGATTCGGATTTATTTGTCGGGTATTGAAGCAAGCCTTTTGCTGCGTTGGACGTTGGTTGGGTTGGGGCGCGTCCGGAGGCCTGAAGGAGCGCGGCAGCTGGATGCGGAACCTGTGATTCACCTGCGTTCAGCGCCAATCGGAACGACAATTTGTAATTTGTTCTTTTGGAGCGCCGTGGGTATCGTGACGTCATTCGTTCGAGACCAACAACCCGATAGGAGAAAACGCCATGTCCATACTCGATGATTTGAACAAGAACCGTCGCAAGGCGCTTCGCGAAGCGAAGAAGAACGCGAAGAAACTGCAGCGTAGTCTCACCAAGAAAGCCCAGAGCGCCTTCAAGAAGGGACGGCGAACCGGGGGTGAGGTTGCGAAGGATGTCAGTGAGAAGACCGAGGCCTTCGTCAAGGTGTTGACCCTCGAGACGGAGAGTCTGCTGAACAAGGCGTTCAGCGCCATCGAGAAGGTCGCGCATTCAGTGGTTGAGAGGACCGAGGCCAAGGCGCCTCCAGCCGAGAAGAAGGCCCCGGCCAAGAAGAAGGCCCCGGCCAAGAAGAAGGCCCCGGCCAAGAAGAAGGCCCCGGCCAA
>CAZFLK010000039.1:0-17870 GCA_964519245.1 uncultured Verrucomicrobiota bacterium | reverse complement strand
GACGAAGGCGGCGTAACGTCGCAATCCAGCAGAAGTGTCACGCGCACGCGCCGCGATTGAATAAGTCAATCGCGGCGCGCGTTTTTTTGGGATGCTTGGCTGGGTCTCCTTCGAGAAAATTTGCTGGCCATCCAAAACCGGCGGGGCCTACGCTCCGCGCCTTATGAAATGCCTACTCATGAAAAATATGTTTGCGAAATCAACTGTTGCGATCGCTGCGTCATTGATGGTCGGGGGCTCCGCCTTTGGCCAGGGCGCCAGCGCCCTGAGGGATGGGCTCTATGCCGAGTTTGAAACCATCAAGGGAACCATTCGCGCTGAACTCTACTTTGAGAAAACGCCTCTGACCGTCTGCAATTTCGTCGGACTGGCGGAGGGCAAGATGAAGACTTCGGTCCGTCAGGGGAAACGCTACTACGACGGGTTGGTTTTCCATCGCGTTATTCCGGATTTCATGATCCAGGGCGGTTGCCCCGAGGGAACAGGGCGCGGTGGTCCCGGCTACCGCTTTGCGGATGAAACGCGCCCCGACCTAAAACATGATGGCCCCGGAATTCTCTCCATGGCCAATGCCGGCCCGGGAACCAACGGCAGCCAGTTCTTCATCACCCACAAGGACACTCCTTGGCTGGATGGTAAACACACCGTCTTCGGCAAGGTTGTCACCAAGGCGGACCAGGATGTGGTGAACAAGATCGTCAAGGGCGACTCCCTCAAAAGCGTGAAGATCGTCCGCGTCGGCGCCAAGGCCAAGGCGTTCAAGGCCGATCAAGCCGCGTTCGACGCCTTGCAGAAGGAAGCGGCCGGGGCCGCGGCCAAGAAAGTCGACATGATGAAGAAGGCCGGCGTGGATTATCTGGCCGCCAACAAGAAGAAGGAGGGGTGGACGGAGACGGCAAGCGGCCTGCAATACAAGTGGTTGAAGAAGGCTGACGGTCCGAAGCCGACCGCGACCTCCACGGTCACCGTTCACTATCGTGGCACGCTGATCGACGGCAAGGAATTCGACAGTTCCTACAAGCGGAATCAGACCATCTCGTTTCCGCTGAACGGAGTGATTCCGGGCTGGACCGAGGGTGTCCAGTTGATGTCCAAGGGCTCGAAGATCCAATTGGCGATCCCCTACAATCTGGCGTACGGCCCTGCCGGTCGGCCGCCGGTGATCCCCCAGTATGCGACGTTGTTGTTCGACATCGAGTTGATGGATTTCAAGTAAGCGGAAGCGGACGTCATTTTTCCTGATCAAAGGGCCGCCGGTTTGGCGGCCCTTTTCTTGTCCGTAGCGCAGCCGTCCCGGCTGCGGGTTCTTGCGGCGTCCCGCCGCGCGTCTTGAAACGCCGGGCGCGGACGGCCGGTGAACGCGCAGCCAGCCTTCAAACCCCATGCCGAGCAATGCTCGGCGCTCCGTGCGCGAAAGAAGCGAGCGAATTGCCATCGCGTCTGAGGGCAAGAGATTACTGATACCGGCTGTAGAACTGTTTCAACTCGTCGCAGGCTTGCTGGAAGATGGGTTCGGCGAAGCCGGCGAAGAGAATCTGGCGTCCGGGCGAGGGAATCTCCCGCTGATTGACAACCTGGCGCAGGTTGGCGGGCACGGCGCGTTCATCGCCGCGGAACGTGCCCCATTCATGCTTCCAGACATAGGTTCCGGGCAGCTTCTTGTGATTCAAGACCCGGGCGGTGGGGCCCTCGGTGATCTTGAAGTCGAGTTGCGCGCTGGAACTGACCGTCTTCTTGTAGGTGATCACCGTGGCTTTGACGGTTCCAATGACGTCCTGGGGAGGGTTGCTGCGCGTTTGGCCGATCACCACGTTGTCTTTCCGTACCTGTTTCGACGTCTCTTCCAGTTTCGCTTGCGCCACGGCAAAGCCGTCGAACTTCATGTCGATGATGTGATCCGGGGCCTGGATGCCCGCCACGGCAGCCTCGTTGGAGGTGAGGAAGCGCACGAATGGGCCGGGCCGGTAATCGTTCAGGAAGGTCTTGAGGTTGTTCTCCACGAAGGCCACATCGATGTCCCGACTGGCGCAGGCGATGGGATTGATCACGACCTTGATGGTGGCCGCCTCGCGGGCGAGTTCGAGTTTGTCCCGGGCGTCCCGGTAGTTGGAGCGTTGCAGCAGGACGACGTTGAAATGATCGAAGGCTTCCCGGGCATTGGCGTGGCCGCCTTTTGCCAGGGCGGTCTCGCCGGCGATATACCGGGCTTCCGCCGCGCCTTCGCGCGCGGCCTCGAGTTCGGCGGCGTAGTGCGCGGGCGAGGGGATGACATTCAACGCCGCGGGCGTCCGGGCAACCGCGTCCGCCAAGGCGTTCAGCTGGGAATATTCTGCAACGACAGTCTCCCATTTGAACGGGGCCGAAGAGCGCGAAGCGCGTTGGATGTTCTGCAGATGGAGATTCTGAGCGGCGGGATAAGCCATGCGCAGGGTGGCCATTGCGTCTTCGTTGTCGGTGTCACTCTTGAGCCGCTTGGTCGCCTGCAGCACCGCCCGGTCGTAGTCGCCGCGATGGTACGCCTTTTCGCCGGTGGCGCAGCCGGAAAGAATCGCGAGAGCCAGGGTCAGGGCCAGGAATTTCAGATGTTTCATGGGGAAGGGGTTCATGGTTTCGGTTGCGAGTGTTTGGCGGCGCTTAGCGTACGGGGCGGACGTCATTCTCCCATTGGGACAGCAGTTTCTTCAGGCGTGAGAGGTCCTGGGCGCGATCTTCCTTGAGATCCCGTGTCTCGCCGATGTCGCCGGCGAGGTCGAAGAGCCATTCCTCCTCCTGACCTCCTTCAATCTTGTAGACGTACTTCAGGTCCCCGTCGCGAACGGCCTTCCAGGTGCGGTCGCCGCGGCGGGCGCGCCAGTAATGGGTGCGGTCGAGGTCGGGTTTCTCTTCCTGGACATGCTTGAGGATGTCAATGCCGTCGAGCGTGATGCCGCGGGGCGGTTGCGTTCCGGCGACCCGCAAGAATGAGGCGGTCAGGTCCATGAGGGACCCAACCTGCGTCGAGATGACGCCGGGTTTGATCTGTCCGGGCCAACGGGCAATGCAGGGAACACGGACGCCGCCCTCCATCAATCCGCCTTTCCAGCCGTTGAAGGGCAGATTTCGGCCCGGTTTCATGGCGCCATGATCGCTGGCAAAGACGACCAGCGTCTCCTTGCTCAGGTCTCTTCTGTCCAATGCGTCGAGAATCCGGCCGACACTCCGGTCCATGTCCTCCAACATCTCCACATACTTCTCACGCGTGCCTATCGTGAACTGATCCGCCGGGTGCATCTTGCCGGTGTCGTCGCCCGGCCCCTGAAAGGGGAAGTGCGGCGTACTGTAAGGGACGTAGAGGAAGAACGTCTCCTCCACGCGACTGATGAACTCCACGGCGTCGTCGGTGATGAGGTGCGTCATGTAGCCCTTGCGTTCAACAGGCGTCTCGCGTTTCAGGTAAATGGGGATGTCGGACAGTTCGGTGTGGGTGAAGTAATCCACATTGCCGCCGAGGAAGCCGGTGAATTCGTCGAATCCCTGACGCAGCGGATTGAAACGGGGTTCATAGCCGAGATGCCACTTGCCGAACACGGCGTTTTGGTAACCGGCGTTGACAAGGGCGGGCGCGAGCACGGCCTGGTCAGAGGGAAGACCCAGGGCCTTCTTTTCGGCCAGGCGAATGGCATCGTCGTAGCGACCGACATTGCCGGTGCCGATGGCGCACTCCATGCCGCCGGCGCGTTGGGGATAGCGTCCGGTGAGAAAGGCGGTGCGGGAAGGGGTGCACTCCGCGCCCATGGCATAGAACTGGGTGAACTTGACCCCCTGGGTGGCGAGTCGGTCGATGTTCGGCGTCCTTGCGTCCGGGGCGCCATAACAGGACAGATCGCCGTAGCCCATGTCATCGACAAGCATGAAGACAATGTTGGGCTTGGGGGCGGCGGTGCCGGTCAGGGGGAAGGCGACCAGACTGAGGAGAAGAAGGATCAAGGTTCGTTTCATGGCGTTTGGCGACGGAACCGGAATGCTCGGGAAAATGTTGCGCAATGAACAGCATTTTCCAGATGCGGGCGTGGGGCCAGAAAGGAGTCGCCACATCTCCAGATCGTGTGGCATCGCCGCGGCCCTTTGCGTTGCATTCCTCTCGGGCTTTCCCGATTCTGCTCCGCGTAATGGCAGCGAAGAAAAAGGCATCCAAGGCGGCGCCCGCGAAGATCGGCATCATCGGCGGCAGCGGACTCTACAACATCGAGGGTTTTTCCAATCAGAAGTGGAAGAAGGTCAAGACGCCCTTCGGCGATCCGTCCGACAGCTACCTGACCGGGAAACTGGCCGGCCGCGAAGTGGTCTTCCTGCCGCGCCATGGTCGCGGGCATCGCGTCATGCCCAGCGAACTCAATCATCGCGCGAACATCTGGGGGATGAAAAAGCTGGGCGTCGAATGGATCATCAGTGTCAGCGCGGTGGGTTCCCTCCAGGCCAAGTACAAGCCGAAGCATATCGTGTTGATCGATCAGTTCTTCGACCGCACCAAGAAGTCCCTTGAGCATACCTTCTTCGGGCGTGGGATCGTGGCGCACGTGGCTTTTGCCGATCCCATTTGCGAGGAACTGCGGCAACTGCTGTTGAAGAGTTCACGCGCTTGCAAGGCGAGGGCCCACGACGGCGGCACCTACGTCAACATGGAGGGGCCGGCGTTCAGCACGCGCGCGGAGTCCAATGCGAATCGCAAGCTTGGCTTCGACGTCATCGGCATGACGAATCTTGGCGAGGCCAAGTGCTGCCGCGAGGCCGAGATCGCCTACGCCACCCTGGCCATGATCACGGATTACGACTGTTGGAAGGAGGACGAGGCGCACGTCACGGTCGAGATGGTGATCGACAACCTCATGAAGAACGCTGAGACCGCGAAAAGGATCGTCGCCGATGTGATTCCCCGAATTCCCGAACAGCCGTCCTGGCCCTGCCATTCCGCCCTCGCGAACGCGATCATGACCGACCGCAAGGCTTGGCCGGCGCAGACGAAGAAGGAATTGGAGCCGATTCTCAGGAAATACGTTTAGGGAATTCCAAATCCCAAGCTCCAAATTCCAAAGAAATTCCAAGTTCCAAATCTCAAACGGTTTGGCGGACATGACAAAACCCCGTGTTATGGTGACGCCGACCTGTGACCGGGCCCACATTCTGGGAGCCTTGCCGAGAGGCCGCCGGCCTGAGTTTGGAGCTTCAGATTTGGGTTTTCTTTGAGATTTGGAGCTTGGAACCTGGAGCTTATTGCCCCCGCCGCCTTCGAACTGACATCCAACACGAAACTTTTCCCATCTTTTCTCTAAGAACCCGCTGCCCCACGTGTCCCAATAGACGAATGCGTTTTTCAATGCGGTTCCAGGACGGGGAAGGCGCCGGCGTGATAACCCGCTGATTCTGAACGAGTTGATGTCGATTGCGATGCCAGACGAAGCAGGGTCAGAGGCGCCAGGGCCGGAGTCGGTGGCGGAGCTGTTTGCGGCTCTGGAGGAACCGCTGTTGCGCTACGCATTCAAGCTCACCCGGGACGAGGACGTCTCGCAGGACCTGGTTCAGGAAGCGTTTATGAAGCTGCACGCACAATTTGACACGGTTCGTCTGGCCCGGCCCTGGCTCTATCGCACGATCCACAATCTGGCGATGAACCACCACCGGGCGCGGAAGAAGGTCGTGCCGGTGGATTTTGATTCCGAGGAGGCCCCGGCCGAGGTGGCGGTGAATGTCGAGCCGCTGCCGGATGAATACCTCCAACGGATGGAGGCGGTCGGACAGGCGAGACTGGCGTTGAAGAACCTGGACGAACGCAAGCGCGAGGCGCTGCGGCTGAAGTTCGAGGAGGGGTTGAGTTACAAGGAAATTGGGGAACGACTGCAGATCACCGTGGGCAATGTGGGCTTCATCCTGCACCACGCGCTGAAGGAACTGGGGAAAGCCATGAAACAGGAAGGGGGGGCGGCGTGAAAAAGTTCCAAATTCCAAGCGCCAAATCCCAACTTGTCGCGACGAAGCGGCGCGAAGGCGGAAGAAGCTCCAAGCTCCAAATCTCAAATCGCGGCGGCGGATGTCCTGGCATCGTTTGTTGTCCGCGTCTCTGCGGCCTGAAGACCGCGCTCCGGTTGACGTGGTTGGGGCTCTCAGGCCGGTTGCGGTCGTTCGCAGACTGGCGTGGAGACCCTGTTTGGAGCTTGAGATTTGGAGCTTCGGGCCGTCCCCGCTTTGTCGCCCTTCACCACGAGGTCCGCTCATGAAACCAGAATCCGAAACACCTCAGCCATCCCCCCGCGAACTGCTGGAAGAGCGCGTGATCGCGCTGCTGTTGGGCGAGCTTTCCGACAACGATGCGGCGGAGATCAAGGCCTTGATGCAGGCCGACGCCAGTCTTCAGGCCTTTCACGATGAGATGGCGCAGACCATTGGAGTTGTTAGCGATGCGCATCAGGGGGCAGCGGTCGAGGAATCCGCGAGAAGCGGCGCTCCGGCCAAACTGGATTCGGCGCGTCGAAAGGCCTTGTTGGCGGTGATTGGCGAGGCGGCCGAGGAATCCGTGAAAGAGGCGCCGCCGCCGGCTGAAAAAATCGCGCGGCCTTGCTTCAGGCATTCGCTGGTGAAGATCGCCGCTGCATTGATTGCCCTGTGCGTGCCTTTGGGCGGCTTGTTCCTGTCGATCAATTCGAAACCGAAGATGGGAGCGGTGATGAGCGGGGCCTCAGCTTCGGGCGAAGCGCTTGATAAAGGCCTGACCTCGGATGATTTCGATGCGGAGGCGGACGAGGCTCCGGTGGACGAACTCAGTATGGCGCGGCCGAGCCAGGCGCCAGCGGAGGCTTTCACCTTCCGCGCGAATCCGGAAGGGGCTGAGTTCAGTGTCAATCTCCAGGTCCAAGCGGCCGATCCGGGTAGTGAGCCCAATGTCCATTTCTCCACAATCGACCAGGCGGAACAGCCGCTGTTCCTGCCGGGGCAAAGTCAAAGCGCAGCGCGGCGGATGTATTTCGGACGTTCGGATTCGCGTGAGAAGGAAGCCGCTGGAGCCGATCCCTTTGTGGGCAATTCGCGAGGCCGGGTTCGCTTCGAAGACGAGAGCCGTTTGGCCGAGCTGGTTCAAGCGCCGGTTTCAGAGCGGCAAAGCGTGAGCCCGGGGCGGGTTGCGGGAATCGCCGGGCGGCGTGCTTTGGAGGAATCCGCGCCCGTGCAGGTGGATACGCTCCATTCCGAAGTAGAGTTGGTCGACAAGCGTGTCGAGTCGCGCCGAAAAGGTGAGATAGCGGCCAAAGACATGTTGCCGGCAGATGGCCTTTTGGACGCCTTCGGCGCGCCCATTGGCAGATTGCTCCCCGATACCATGGACCGCAGCCGGATGGATGCTTTGTTTGAGCAAGCGGCGGACGGATCTGGGATTGCAGCCTTTCGGGGCGGGCAACAGGCCGAACGCCGGCTTGGGAGGTCCAGGGCCTCAGGGATTACCACCTTGTCGGTCGTTCCTCCCACCGGCGATGGGTTTGTAAGCGGACCAAGGGGCGCCAAGCAGGACCAGAACCAGAAGGCGCAGTTCGGCTGGGCGAGAGCAGAGGGGCAGGTGTCCACTTCCGCGGATCGGGCGTTGAGCCCGCCGGCGGATTCGATTGTCATTGGCGGCGGATTCAGGGCGCCAGAAGCCGAAGAGCGAAAAGCCCGAGGTCTTGCGCAACTGCAGGCATCCGGGACACTCGCCGCCGCCAAGTTGCCGGCGCTACAAGGGCGGCAGGAGATGGACGCCAAGTCGGCAACGACCGTCTGGTTTGATTCCGGCGTCGCGGAAACGGCCAAGGCGAAACTCGAATTGAATCTTGAAGTCGCGGGTGAGCTTCCGCCGCCAGCGGCCGAGCCCGCTCCTGCCGCTCCCGCCTCGCCGACAAGCGCATCCGTCGTCGCGAAAGGCATGAGCAGAGTGACCGGCGCGTCGGTTTCCAAATCATTTCCCAAAGGCGGAGCCGTGGTTATAAGCGGCGTGAGCGACCAATATGACTTTGCGAAGGCAAAGCAGGACGTGGTCGCGGGCAAACCGCTGGCAATCATGAACGGAGAACGCGGGCAGCCGATGCAGGAACAGATTGCACGGGAGGCGATGACCGAGAGTCGGCGTCGCAATCTGGCTGAAGTCGAGCGACTGAGTCGGCGTTCGGAGTCGAAAGCGCTGGTGGAGAACACCTCCCGGGCGGCGTTGCAACCGATGTTCAAGCAGTTGGCCGACCAGATCGAATCCCTCGCCCAGCTGGACAAGCGGATTGAGAACTCCGAATCGCAGCTGGGGGCCAAGGAGGCGCAGGTCAAACAGCAGCTTGTGGAACTGGGGGAGGCCATCGGTGGCGGCATCGGTGGCGGCGGTGTCCTGGAAGGCTCCGCCAGTTCGGCGCCGAGAATGGCTGATCGCGCCAGGAAGTCCGTTGAGAAGCTCGCACCCACCAAACCCAACCCCGAGATTCAGACCAAGGACAACGCCTTTTCGACCTTCTCGCTGAATGTGAGTGATGTGTCGTTCAAGTTGGTGGCCGCGAGTCTGGAGCAGGGGCGGCTTCCGGAGCCGGGGACCGTGCGGAGCGAGGAGTTTGTGAACGCTCTCAACTATCGCGATCCGGCGCCGACAGGCGGGGAGAAGCTCTCCTTTGCCTGGGAGCGGGCGGGGGATCCCTTCCAACACAACCGGGATTTGATCCGCTTCTCGATCCAGACCGCAGCGGTCGGTCGGGAGAGTGGCCGGCCCTTGAACATCGTCGTGCTGCTGGACAACTCGGGCTCCATGGAGCGCGCGGACCGATTGGCGATTGTGCGGCGGGCCTTGCTGACCCTGGCCGAGCAGATGACGCCGAACGATCGCATCAGCATCGTGGCCTTCGCGCGCACCCCCCGTTTGTGGGTGAACGGGATGAAGGGCGGGGATCCGAAGGAGCTGGTATCGCGGGTGATGAACCTCATTCCGCAGGGCGGCACGAATCTGGAGGCGGCCCTGGATCTCGGCTACGAGGTGGCGCGTTCACACTTCCGGCCCGATGGAAACAATCGCGTCATCCTGTTGACCGATGGCGCGGCG
This sequence comes from uncultured Verrucomicrobiota bacterium, assembly GCA_964519245.1. Taxonomy (GTDB): domain Bacteria; phylum Verrucomicrobiota; class Verrucomicrobiia; order Limisphaerales; family JAYPEY01; genus JAYPEY01. Next base: position 8,800 of record CAZFLK010000039.1, on the reverse strand, counting down.
AACCTCGGCGATGTCGAGCCCGAGCGCCTGAAGGCGAAGACCGAGGCGCAACGGAAGGAGGGGATCGCCCTGGATTGCTTTGGCATCGGCTGGGAGGGGTTGAACGACGGGATGCTGGAAGCCCTGACGCGGAACGCCGACGGCCGCTACGGCTTCCTGAACACGGAGCGCGAGGCGCGTGAGGAATTCGCGGAGCAACTGGCGGGAGCGCTGCAGGTGGCGGCTTCGAACGTGAAGGCGCAGGTGGAATTCAATCCGCGGCGGGTGCTGTCCTATCGCCAGATAGGCTACGAGAAACACCAGTTGAAGAAGGAACAGTTCCGCGACAACACGGTGGATGCCGCGGAGATCGGCGCGGCGGAGTCCGGCACGGCGCTCTATTCCATCCAGGTGAATCACCAGGGGCAGGGACCGCTGGGCGTGGCGCGGATCCGCTTCCTGAATCCCGGGACGGGCGTCTACGAGGAACTCGAATGGCCGCTGCCGTATCGCAAGGACGCGCCTTCACTGGCGGACGCGGGGCCGTCGCTCCGTTTGGCGGGAACGGCGGCGGCGTTTGCGGAATGGCTGGCGAGAAGTCCCTACGCCGGCGGGGTGTCCCCGGTTGCCCTGCAGAACCTGCTGAGCGGGGTCGCGGATGCCTATCCGAATGACGAGCGGCCCAAACAGTTGGAAGCAATGATTCGCCAAGCCCGTCAAATAGCCGGCGCCACCGGCGGACCGTGACTGCTTACGACGTTCTTACAAGGCCGTTGAACTTTTTTGACAAAACCTTGCTTAACTGGACGGACATCAAATCGAGATCCTTATGAATGCCATGAAACAATTCGCGAGCCGGAGCGCCGAGCATTGCTCGGCAATGGACTGCAATCAACGCCCCGGTCGAGCAATGCTCGCCGCTCCGACAGGCGGACTTTTCCGGCAGGCTGCAATTGCGGTTGTGGCGGTGTTGTTCGCCTTCGCGCTGCCCTCCTTCGGCGCCGAGGCAAAGAAGGTCGCAGCCCCAAAAACAACGGCCACGGAAGACGCGGCCAAGGACGAGGGCGCCCGGATCATCATCGAGGGACATTTTCCGGGAACCAAGGCGGAGGAGAAGGAACCGAAGCTGATCTACTCCGCCGAGGTCAAGACCCAGATCATTCTGGGGCAGACCGGCGCGACCCAGCGCGACTGGATCGCGGTCCGGCGACATCAGGGAAGAATGAAAGAGCTCCGGCTGATGATGCACGGCGACGGGACGCCCAACCTGGTCAAGAGCCCCAGCCGGGAAAGCTCCGGCGTCATGTGGGATGAAAAGAACCGGAAGACCCTGGTGGTGCAAATCAAGCCCGCGCAGCAGACCAATGATGTCTGGCAGTTCGAGCTTGAGACCCAGACCAAATTCAAGGAACTGCCCGCATCCTTCAGCCCGTTGAGCCACCAGCCCGAGAACGCCGTCTCAACGACCGGCTCCCTGCGGGTGGAGCCGAACACCTCACAGATCACCTACACAACCAGCGGTCGGAAAGGCTTGATCACGATCGAGTCCGACGAGTTTCAGCCGGTGAGCAAGACGCGCCCGGTCGCCGGGGCTGACGAGCGGCAGGCTTTCCAATACGCCTCGGTCCCCTGGTCGTTGCGAATCAATGTCGCGGAGTCGGATCCCGACGCCCGGAAGATCCGGTTGAAAAACTTTCAACTGACCGGGGAGATCGCCAAGGAGACGGCCTCCTTCACCCTGACCGGCTCCGTGCATGTGAACCACCCCGAGGGCGGGGAATTCGAGTTGATCGGGCCGGTGGCGTTGAAGGGCTACGCTGAGTATCCGAATGTCACGCTGCGCTGGAATGGCAAGAAGTATGTCCTGCACTTTGCCCGCGGCGGCGAGTTTCCCCTGGAGCTTGAGTTCGACGCCAAGGTCACGGATGAAGGGGCCTTGAAGCGGATTCATTTCGATCCGCCACCGGCGGCCTTGCGTCCGGTGGCGATCAAGGGACTGCCCAAGGGGACGCAGTTGGCGCTGGGCGGCGCGGCCAAGCCGGAGCTGAAGGGCGACGTCTACCTCAGCCACCTGGCTCCTACTGGGGGGCTGACCCTGCAATGGCAACCGGCCCGGGAGGATGTGGAGAGCAAGTTGTTCTACTCGGTCACCGGCCTGTCCCAGATCTCGGTCAGTCCGGGGTTGATTCGCCAGGTGCAGGTCCTCGACTACAAGGTGATGCAGGGAGCCACGCAGAACCTGATGCTGCGGTTGATCGGCGAAGGGGAAGTCACGCGCGTGCATTGCGACGGGATCCTCACCTGGCGCGTGGACGAAACCGGGGACCCGGGAATCCGGACGCTTGCCGTGCAATTGAACCAGGCCAAGTCCGACGCCTTGACGCTGACGATCCAATCCGAGTTCGCGCTCGGGGCGTTTCCCCTCAACGCCAAGCCCATGCGGGTCATTCCCGACGGGGCGATACGCTTTGGCGGGCATTTGCGGGTGGTGAACAGCGGCGCCGTGCGGTTGGAAGTCGTCAAGGCTTCGGGCCTGGTTCAGGTCTCGCCTCAACGGTTCCCACAGAATGAGATCCTCGGCAAGCTCGCCACGCAGCAGAAACCGCAGGTCTATCGTTTCTCGGGCGCGGAGTTCGACCTGGAGGTCCGGGCCGACAACATCCTGCCGGAGCTCACGGTGTCGGAGTTGCTGGTCTATCACCTCGGAGAGACCGAAAGCCGGATCGAGGCGGAGCTCGAGTTGGAGATACGGGAGGCCCCGTTGAGGGAGTTCGCCATCGAGATCCCGGCGAACTACAGCGTCTCGCAGTTGAACGTGCCGAACCTGGCCAATTACGATGTCGATACGACTGCAGATGGCGTCACTGAGCTGCGCGTTCAGTTCACCCAACCACTGCTGGGACGACAGGTGATGACCGTGCGCCTGACGCACAACCACGACGCTCCGGAGGCCTCCTGGTCGCTGCCTCCCGTTCGCCCCCGACAGGTGAAGTCCGTGCGCGGATTTGTCGGTGTTTCGGCCGATGCGGGGCTGCGATTGGCGGCCGGCCGGGTGAGCGGCGCATCGGAGATTGCGACCGCGGTTTTCCCGCGGCAGGTAAAGGAGCTGCAGCTTGCGTGGCGATTGAGGGACGCGGGCTGGGCGATTGACGTGGCGAGCGAGCGCCTCGCCCTATCCATTCAGGCGGACGCCCTTCAGTTGTTTTCGGTGGGCGAGGGGATTGTATATGGCAGCGCGGTGATGAATTATCTGATCTCCGGCGCCCCGGTTTCGATGTTGCGGGTTTCCGCCCCGACCCATTTTGCCAATGTGGAGTTTACGGGGCGTGAGGTGCGGAACTGGCGTTCGACGACCAATGGTTACGAGATCGAGTTGCACACTCCGATCTCGGGAGCCTACACCCTGCTGGCCACTTACGATCTCCAGTTCGAGCCGGAAGGCGCCACGCTGGACTTTCATGGCGTGACGCCGCTGGGCGTGCAGTCGGAGCAGGGCTATGTGATCGTGGTGAGCCCGAATCAGTTCCGGGTGGAGGAGACGGCGGTTTCACCGGAATTGATCCGCTTGGAAACGGGCGAGGTGCCGGCGGAGTATCGGCTCTTGTTCGACGCTCCGATCCTGCGCGCATTCCAATACACGAGTCGGCCCTTCCAGGCCGGCCTGAAACTGACGGCCCTGAAAGAGGATGAAACGGTCCGGCAGGTGGTTGATCGCGCGACCTTTGAGACGCAGATTTCCAGCGAGGGCCAGGCGCTCACGGTGGCGAAGTATTTCGTGAAAAGCGTAGGCAGGTCGCACCTGAGGATTGTGCTGCCGCAGGGTTCGAAGATCTGGTCCTCCTCGGTGAACGAGAAGGAGGTCGTGCTGGTCAAAGATGGTGAGGCGACGCTTGTGCCCCTGCCGCAGAACGTGGGACCCAACACCGTGATTCCCATCGAATTGAAGTTCGGCGTGGCCGGCGCCGAGACGGACCGGGTGGAACTGCAATTGCCGCAGGTGGAGGCTCCGGCTCTGTTGTCCGATTGGCAGGTGCGCCCGGACCCGGGGTATCGGTTGGTTCATGAGGGCGGCGACGCCGCGCCCAATGCGCAACCAAGGGCTTCGGACGTTTCGGGATTTGCCTGGTTGCAGCATTTGGTCAATGGACGTTGGGGCCGGGATCGCAGTTGGCTGCCGTTGGGCATCTGCATTGTGTTGGCGATCGGGGCGGTCATCTGGCGCTGGGGGACAGGCGATGGGGTTCGCCGCTACGACAGGCGCAACCTGCTTGGCGTTGTGGTTGGGGGCGGCTTTCTCAGTGTTGCGGCATTGCTGATCGCCATTCTGTTCGAGTTTTCACTGCGCGCGAATCAGTATTTGGAGCCCTCGGTGGAGTTGGCCTACACCCTGCCCGCGCAGACTCCAGGCAGCGTCATCGGGATCGCACTGCAGAACGTGGAGATGGAGGGGATCGGGCTTTCTTGGCTACGCGCATGGCCGGTGGCGTTGGGATTGGCGGTTTGGATGCACGCGCTGGGCAGGGAAACCGGATTCGAGCGGCACATGCTGATCGCCGCCGGTTGGGCCTCGCACGCCTGGGGCGTCCTTCGCCTGCCCAACGGCGGCTGGTTGTTTGTGCTGGTCGGTATGGCATTTCTGTCCCTTCGCCTGCTTATCCCCTTGCTGCGACGCCAGATCGACCTGCCCAAGCGGCCGGATGACCCGGATCCGGAGATGCCCGCGGGACCGCCATCCGCGCCTGACGCTAGCGGAAGCGGTGATGCCGCGGCTCCGGCCGCCGCGGGCGTGGCCCTCCTCTTGGCGGTTCAGCTGATTGGAGCGGGGAATGTCGACGCCGCGCCTGCCCAGGAACAGCCGGCGATTCCGGCGGCAGTGCGGCAGGAGGCGACAGTCGCGGGCAATATCGCGACGGTGAAGGCAACGATGATCTGGACCGCCCGCGAGGGCGATCGGTTGGACATCCTGCAGGCGCCCGCCGTGCTGACGGAAATCGCCTATTCGACCAATATCGTGAGGCTGGTGCAGGAGACCGCGGGCAAGAAGCCGGTCTACCGTTTGCAGGCGACAAAGGCCGGTCGGGTCGAGATCCGTTTCGGGTATCAAACCGGAATCGCAGCTCACAAGAGCGTGTTCGGGTTCGAGCTGCCCACCCATCATGGGTTGATCAACCAGCTCACGCTTGATCTCGACAGGAGCGATGTCGAGATTGTTTCTGCAAACGTGGTTTCGGCGCGCCGCCTGGATGCCGGAGCACGAGGGAGCCGGTTCGCTCTCGCGCTCGGGCCGGTGTCGGGAACACGAATCGAGTGGCGGCCGCGGTCCCGGGATGCGCGGGATGAAACGACGGTCTTCTTTGCGCAATTGATGCATCTGTTCGTGCCGACCGCGGGCGTGGTCGATGGCGCCCACGACGCGCAGATTCGCCCCGCGCAGGGGCAGGTCTCCGAGCTGGCCTTCTCAACGCCGGAAGGGTTGACCATCACCGATGTGAAGGCTGCCGCCCTCCGCAGTTGGCGCTTCGATCCGGACGCGAGGAAGCTACGCGTCGAGTTCTCGCCGCCGCAGACAAAGCCGTTCGGGGTCCGGATTCATTCCCAGGTTTCGACGAGTCCATTGCCCTATGAACGAACGGTCGGAATGATCTCGGTCGACGAGGCGACGCGGGACATCGGTCTGGTGGGGGTGGCGACCGGGTCCGACGTCCAGCTGGCGGAAACGACGACCACGGGGCTGTCGAGGATCAACCTGGAAGACTTTCCGGGAGACCTCGTCGGTGAGGGGGGGAAGCAGGTTGCCGGTTTGACCCTCCGACGCGCCTACCGTTACGCCGATGCATCCGCAACCTTGGAGTTGTCGGCCGACGCGGTGGAGCCGGATATCCGGGTGGCGTCGCGGCAGAACCTTCTGCTCAGCGAAGATCGCATCATTCTGGGGGCCAATCTCACGGTGGCAATCCTGCGCGCCGGGGTCTTCAATCTCAGTTTTGCGCTGCCCGCGGGGATGGACGTCGAGTCGATTACCGGTCAGGCCTTGAGCCATTGGACGGAGCTGACCGTGGACAGTCGTCGCATGATCAAACTCCACCTGAAGGGCAAGACCGACGGTGAGGTCGCCTTTGCGGTCAATCTGGTGGGGCCGGGAACGGCCGGCAAGGCGACAATCGAGGCTCCGCGGCTGAGTCTGCTTGAAGCCAACAAGGAAAACGGGCAGTTGATCGTGAGCCCGGAGCAGGGAATGCGGCTGACCTTCGAGGATCGGGAAGGCGTCATGCAGTTGGACCCGAAGCGGGAGGGCATCACCCAGCAGGGGGCCTTGGCGTTCCGGTTGCTCCAGTCCAATTGGAAGATCGGCTTCACCATTGAAACCGTCGCCTCTTGGATCGAGGTTGAAACCCTGCAGGACGTCACCATTCGCGAGGGGCAACTCAAGGCCGCCGTCCATTTGAACTACAAGATCGAGAATGCGGGGGTGAAGTCACTGTTCGTCGATCTCCCGTCCGACGCCGATTCGGTCCGCTTCAGTGGCGATCATGTGACGGACTTCATCAAGCTGGAGGAGGCGGTTTCGGAGGGACTGACGCGGTGGGAGGTGAAGCTTGATCGGAGAATTCTGCTGGACGGTTATCGCTTGCGGGCCAACTACCAGGTCGCGACGCCGGAGCAACCGACACAGCAGACCGTGGTCGGGGTCGGAGCGGCGCGGGTGAACATGCAGTCCGCCTATTTGACCATTCGTGCGGGCGGGCGGCTGCAGGTGACCCCGGGACGCGTGCCCCAGGAGTTGCAGCGCGTGGACTGGCAATCCGTTCCCGCGCTGGCGAGGCGCGACGCGGGCAAGACCGGGGGCAGTTTCACCTTTCACGCGATCGATCCGCGGTTCCAGTTGACGGTGAATGTGGCCCGTCACCTGGCCGCGGAATCGCTCCCGTCCCGCGTGGAGAACATCGAGCTTTCCTCGCTGGTCTCGGACAAGGGAATGATGCTGACGGAAACCCGGCTGGTTCTCCATCCGGGCGACCGGCGTATCCTCCGGTTGAAGCTTCCGGCCGGGGCGGATTTTTGGTTCGCGTTCGTGGATGGCCTCAGCGCCCGCCCGTGGGCCGAGGGCGAGTTCATCCTGATACCGTTTGAAGCCCCGGCGGAGAAGGGGAACTCTGTTCGCGTCGAGTTCCTCTATTCGTTGCAGAGCACCTTGGAGCCGGGACGTCGGTTTGATCTGGCCGTGGCTGGACCGGTCTTCGAGTTGCCGTTGCAGAATATCACCTGGAACGTCTTTCTCCCGCCCAGTTGGAAACTGGAGAAGGAGGATGAGCGCATGCAGTTGCAGGAGGCGCAGGTGGCGGGTCGCGACGCCAAGATGGATTTGAACAACTATGTACAGAGTCAAAGCGCCTGGCAGCAACAGAAGATGAAGGATGCCGAGCGCATGCTTGCGGTGGGCAATGATTCCTTGGTGAAGGGCAACCAACGCAATGCTCTGCAGTCCTTCAAGTCCGCGTTGAGCCTGTCCCAACATGACGACGCCTTCAATGAGGACGCCCGCGTGCAGTTGCACAATCTCAAACTGCAACAGGCCTTGGTGGGATTGAATAATCGGGCCAATGGAGCGTTCGTCGGACAGGCCGCCGCGCCGTCGAACTCGGTGGTCATCCAGGCCGAGGGCGAGGAGTTGCGCTACACGGACAAGCAGGTGCGCGAGGCCTTGAACCGGAATGCCGCCGAGGCCAATGTCGCGCTCATGAAACTGGCCGAGGAGTTGGTTGAGCAACAGGAGTCCGCGCAGGCGACGCCCGAAGCGATCCAAGCGTCGTTGCCTGGGTTTGGGCAGCGGTTGACGTTTACGCGGTCCATGATCGTGGATGAACAATCGGGTGACCTGAAACTGGAGTTGGAGGTTTCCGAACAGGGCGGCAGCAACTTGGGACAGCGCTTTCTGATCCTGGTCGGCATCGTGCTGGCCTTCGCGGCCCTCATGGGATTGGGGAAACGGCGCTCGGCGGATTACCACCTGGTGTGAAGTGACTGGTCTTCGCCAGACGGGTTGATGTGATCGCGAGTCCGGATTCCGTTCCTGGAGCGCCGAGCATCGCCCGGCAGACCGCTTGTCATATCAAGCCCATGCCGAGCGATGCTCGGCGCTCCGAATGCGGGCCCCTTCCAGGCGATTTCCTGGATCTTGTTCTTGCTCCCATTGGTGGGCTTCCGACCGAATTTCATCGTGCCTTATCTGACCGCCCAAGTTGGCGGCCCTGGCCATTAGGGCAAAGGTGATCACAGCCAAGGCCAGGGTCGAGGGATAAACCCACTTCGGCATCGGGCGTTCCTTGCGTCCGAGGAAAAGCCCGATCGCAGCGACGACGCCCAGCAGGAAGATGCCGGTGGTTGCCTGGTCGGCAGCCTGTTCATGAGCCTTGCGCAGCGTCTTGCCCTGGCCGAACTCAATCCAGTCCGCCTTGCCAATCTGCTGATAGGCGTAGTCGCCGGTAAACTTGATGGGGACGCCGATCAGCGTGAGGCAGACGAACCAGCTGAGGCTCATTCGCTTGATCTCCTCGCTCTGGCGCCAGATTCCGGCGGCGAGCAACAGGGCGATGAACAACGTGCCGAGCACGGGCACGTGGCACAGAACAAGATGTAGATGAACCCAATCCATGAAGCCGCGACAGTTGTGCCGGATGTTGGACGACAGCGCCAGCGGAAGTTTTGCGAGACAGTCATACAGACCGCGTGCGATTAAGCGAGGGAGACGCGCTGACTCGTCCCTTTGGGACGTTGATATGGGCTCGACGGAGTCTCTCCCCACCGGCTGCACGAGCCATCC
>CAZFLK010000038.1:0-39140 GCA_964519245.1 uncultured Verrucomicrobiota bacterium | reverse complement strand
TCCAACTTCCAACTTCCAACTTCCAACTTCCAACTTCCAACTTCCAACTTCCAACTTCCAACATGTCCACCGACGCCCCTTCGCCACGCAACACGCAACACGCACCACGCAACACGGTCGATGTCGCCGCCGGCCTGATCTTCCGTGAGGGGCGTCTGCTCGTCACTCAACGCCCCGTCGGCGGACACCTCGCCGGATGTTGGGAGTTTCCCGGCGGCAAGCGCGAACCCGGAGAATCTTTTGAAGCCTGCCTCGTTCGGGAACTCCGCGAGGAGCTGGCCGTGGAGGTGGAGGTCCTGACCCTGATCGAGACCATCGATCACGCCTACCCGGAGAAACACGTGCGCTTGCAGTTTTATCGCTGCCGATTGGTCAAAGGCGAGCCACGCCCCGTGGAGTGTTCGGATCTGCGTTGGATTCAACAGGCGGAGTTGACTGACCTGGAGTTCCCGGCTGCAGACGCCTCCCTGCTGTGCCTGTTGCAATCACGGTCAGATCTGTGGGCGGATTCGCCCCCGGCTGCCTGAAAGCGCGATCCCACGCCACATGATTGGAAATGGATGCAGCAACCCGAAGGGCGCCAGGCCGTATCGGCAACCAACCGCGGCCGCGCGGCAAAAGGTGAGCTTCCAGCCCGGGACTCACGCGCATCGGACTCCCAAGCTGCCGCAGTTGGCCCCGTAGACCGAACGCGACCGCGCTCCGCCCGGTTGCTTTCGGCCGCTCAGGGCCAAAAAGCTGCCGTTGACACCCCCCCGGCCAGTCAGTAGATTCCCCGGAACCAAATTTTCAAACACCCGCAGAAATGCTCTATAAAATCACCATGATTTTGACCCTCTTGGTCGTCGTTGCGACCGGCGTGGTCAATGAAATCAAGGTCAACGCGCATATTCAGGAGGAGCTTCGACTGGACAAGGCCGCGGATGACAAGAAGGCCGACGAAGACAGCCTGCGCAATGCCTCGCAACAGCGTTTGACTCAATACACGGACGCCCACACTCACCGCCAGCAGACGCTCGCGCAAGCCCAGAGCGAAGACCAACGCCAGGCCCAACTGGTGTCGCAGACCCAGGCCGGCGTCCAGGCCGCCCAACAGGCCGAACGCGCCGCCGAACAGGAGCGCAACACCACCCGCCGGAGCAATCAGGACTTCAAGGACCTGGGAATGCAGATCGCCGAGATCAAACGGATCCGCAACAAACTCCCCAATGTCGAACGCGCGCTCAGCACGGCCAAATCGGAACTCGCCCTCATCACCAAGAACAACAAGCGGATGCGCGACCAGATCGTGAAGCTGGCGCCGCCGGAGAAAAAACCGCTCCTCCCCCATGGCTTGCGCGGCAAAATCGTTTCCGTGGACCAGAAATATCAATATGTCGTCCTGGATATCGGCAAACACCACGGCGTCGAACCGAAGGGTGAGTTGATGATCAGCCGCGAAGGCGCGCTCTTGGGCAAGGTCAAGATTACCCGCACCGAGAACGACTACTCCATCGCCAACATCCTCCAGGATTGGAAGGACGACGAGCCCGTCGAAGGCGACCTCGTCATCTACGGCGGCCTTTAATCTGAACTCAATCTGTTGAAGCCATGATGGTTCGAATCTTCCTGATCCTGTCGATGCTCTGCGCCGGAGGGTCCCTCTACCTCAGCCACGACAAGGTTCAAGCCCGGAAGAACAAGGTCGAGGACGATCGGCAGAAGGCCGAGAGCGCGCGCGACAAAGCCATTCAGGACCGCAAGAACAAGGAGAAGGAGGAAGCGGACAAACTGGCGGAGCACAACAGCGTCTCCAACCAGTGGTACGGCGTCACTCTCCAGATCACCAACAAGATGGAGCAGGTCGCCAGCATGACCAAGGTCATCGAGACCCACTCCAAGGCCGAGGCTCGCTTCAAGAAAGAGACGGAAAGCATCATCTCCGACAGCCCGGAATGGTTTGCGCTCAACACCACCGCCGCGAAGGTCCGTCAGCAACGGGACCGCCTGCCCAAGGCCGAGGTGGAATTGGCAACCACCCAAACCGAACTGGAAGTCATCGGCCGCGACAATACCCGCCTCAAGAATACGCTCATCAAGCTCAAACCGACTGGCCCTCAGGAACTTCCTGAAGGACTCGCAGGCAAGATTGTGGCCTTCGACCCGCGCTACCAATACGTCGTGCTCAACGTGGGCGGCAATCATGGCGTCCTCATGGACGGCCGCCTCGTCATCAAGCGCGGCGACGAAATCCTCGGACAAGCCCGGATCACGCGGGTCGAGGACGAATACGCCGTCGCCAACGTGCTCCAGGAATTTGTCCAGGGCGATGTCGCCGAAGGCGATGACGTCGTCTACCAAGGAAAGGCAGTCAATTGAAGACATCCACCGTATTGAAAACCTTCCGGATTCTGAGCGCCGCCACCTTCCTGGCCGCCTGTTTTTTTTTCATGGGCTGCGCTTCCTCGGACGTGGAACATCGTTCGGCGGAACGGCCATGGAATCGCCCGAAAGGCTGGGAAAGCGGACTGCCCGTCGGCCTCACCGAAGGCCGTTAGTTCCCCCGGCCCATCGCATGACTCGCACGGCGGCTCCGGCCGCCGTTTTTTTTATCAAGCCCCGTCGCAAATGAGACGCCGCGAAGGCGTGATGATCCCCGTCATGCGAACGTCGTGTGTTTCCTCCGGGACCTTGGCAACCATTTGCCAATCAAAAGCGATCCCCACCCGGTCTCCCTTGGTTCGCTCCAGAATCCGATCATAATATCCCGCTCCCCGCCCCAACCGACGTCCCGCCGCATCGAACGCGACGCCGGGCACAAGCGCTTGATCGATGCCCTCCAGCGGCGCCGTCGCGCACGCGTCGGTCGGCTCCATCACCCCGAATTTTCCCGCACGCAGATCCCTGCCTGGAGAGCCAATCCTGGCGGCATGATAAGACCTGGTTTGCGGATCAAACCTGGGCAGCAGTACAGCCTTCCCCTCTTCGAGGGCCCGCGCCATCAATGGCCGGATGTCGGGCTCTCCTTGCAAGGGATGATAGAACAAAATGGAATCAACCGCCTCCCATCGCGAGACCGTCTGAAACAGCCGGCAGATCAACTCTCCCGCCAGAGCGCGCTCGCCATCTCCGATGCGTCGGCTTTGCCCCTCCATCACCCACCTCAGATCCCGCTTCTCTATCTGGACATTCCGGCGGATCATGGTCGACGGTTCCGTTCTTCCCGAGCCTGCTCGTTCAGGGCCCTCCACCGGTCCAACCGGTCCTTGATCTTCTTCTCCACCCCGATTTCTCCCGGTTCGTAGTAGCGCTTCTCGGCTCCAAGATAATCCTGCGGCGTGAAGTTTTCCGGATGATCGTGCGAATACTTGTAGCCCTTTCCATGCCCCAGACGCTCGGATCCAGCGTAGTGACCATCCCGAAGATGAACCGGGACGGGCAGTGTCCGGCCTGCCCGCACATCTGCCAGCGCCGCGTCGATGGAAGCCATCGCGGTATTGCTCTTGTTGGCCGTGGCGATATAGATCGCCGCTTCCGCTATTGGGATTCGCGCCTCCGGCCACCCGATGAACTCGGCCGCCTGATGCGCCGCGTTGGCCAACACCAGCGCCATCGGATCCGCCAATCCGACATCCTCCGCCGCGCAGATCACAATGCGACGCGTGATGAAACGCGGATCCTCCCCCGCTTCAATCATCTTCGCCAACCAATAAAGCGTGGCATCCGGATCACTGCCTCTCATCGATTTGATGAAGGCCGAGATCGTGTCATAATGCGCATCGCCATCCCCGTCATACACGATCGCCTTTCGCTGAATGCTCTCCTCCGCGACCGCCAGATCGACCTCAACGACGCCGTCCTCTCCGGGCTCGGTCGTCAACGCGGCAATCTCAAGCGAGTTCAACGCCTTCCGCGCATCGCCGTCCGACAGTCTGGCCAGATGCGACAAGGCTTCCTCCGCAGCGCGAATCTTCAGGTAGCCCAGTCCCTTCTCCTCATCCGCCAAGGCCCGCCTCAGCAATGCCTGCAGGGCCTCCTCCCCCAAGGGCTGCAACTCGAAGATCTGCGACCGGGAAACCAACGGCGAATTGACGAAGAAGAACGGATTGTGCGTCGTCGCGCCGATCAACCGCACAACGCCGCTCTCCACATCCGGCAACAACACATCCTGCTGCGACTTGTTGAACCGGTGAATCTCATCGACAAAGAGAATGGTCGCCTGCCCGGTGTTGCGTCGTCGGTTGGCCGCGCCGGCAAGCACGCGACGCATGTCGGCCACGTTGGATTCCACGCCGCTCAGACGCTCGAAATTGTTTCTCGTCTGCCGCGCGATGATCTGAGCCAACGTCGTCTTGCCCGTGCCTGGCGGCCCGTAGAATATCAACGACTGGATGCGATCCGCCTCAATCGCCCGCCGCAACAACTGCCCCGAACCCAGGATGTGCGTCTGTCCAACAAACTCCTCCAAACTCCGTGGCCGCATCCGCTCCGCCAGCGGCGTCGACCTGAGCCCGTTCTCGCCGGCAGCCTCCTCGGCAGGTGAGGAAACATCGCTGGCTGCAAAGAGATCGTCGTCGGACATGGCAACAGTCTGGAAAAATCCGCAGCCAAGGTCGAGCCCGGGGCTGCAGTATTCAGTGGTCGGCAATCAGCATTCAGTATTCAGCAATCAATGTCCGGGAGTGGGGAAAACTCGATGGCTGATCAAAAAGGGAGGCCTGACTCAATGCCTGCTCGGAATCGGGAGCGAGGCAAAGGGGCCTTCCCCGGTTTCCGGGGGACGACGCTCGAGGAGCACAAAAAAACGCCCCGGGAAACCCGGGGCGTTTTCAAAGGATTACCCCGCCGTAAATGCCGTGTGTAACAGTTCCTTTGAACTGGGTAGAAACAGGTGGAACCCGCATGGCGACTTTCGCCTTCCAACAAAGGCCTGACGGCCACCAACCAGTGGTTGAGGCTCCGATTTCTCGTGACTAAGGTCAAAGGACATGGTTTCTGAGCACGAGCATGGGTAGGGTAAATTCTGAAAGTTTGGAAAGAACGATTGGCCCCTTCGCCGCAGCCGGATTCGCATCCCGCTGACTCCGGTTAACGTGCCCTCACTTCGGCATTTTCTCAAGCGACAAAATTCGCCTCATTTCATAGTCCCAGCAACGGAGCCGGGACCATGAAAGCGTGATGCTCCAGCAGCGCCGGCGCCCCATGCCAGGAAAGAAACTGCGTGAAATAGGTGATCAAGGCGTAGATCCCCACAACGGGTATCGCCGCCAACCTCGACAGCCAACGGGAAAGCCAGAGCCTCGGCTGCTCACGCCTGAAAGCCCGCCCCAACGCCCAACCCGTCAAAACCCGGGCAGGAAAAATGAAGGCGACAAAGAACAACGCCGGCAACCACGCCACCTCCTGCGGCGTCAACTCGACCTTCAACAAGTAGAGCGGCAAGGCAAACAGCAACGTGACAAACAAGGCGCACCAGAAAGCGATCGGGGCCCGGCGAAACAACTCCCGGTTCACCCTGACCTCAAACATCGCTCCAAAACGATTCTCGCAGGCAAACCGCGCCTGCAGAAACGGCAGATGCATCACCGCAAACATCAACGGGAGGGACGCCAGAAACGACAGGACCGCCGCGCCCCCCGGCGGCAGTCGCGACGCCAGGATCATCACGCCCACGGGACCGATCAGCCAGAGGAACGCCCCCGTAAACCCTCTCGCGCCCAACCAGAAATAGTGCGGCAGGTGAAGCCCCGTCAGGTAGTCGAGCACAACATCGCGAATGGAGAAATAGCTATCCGGGTTCCTCAACCATTTCAGGAAGCGAATCGGCGCCGGCCACAGGAAATGACGCAACCGCCCACCGCGAAGGCACGCCCAGACAATGTGCAGCGCCGTCAGCGTCGTCAGAACCCCCACCCCGATCCGCCACCCCTGCCCCGTTCCGGGCGCCACGATCTCACGCTCGTGCCACAAACCGGCGACAAAGCGCAACGGCAACAACGCCAACCAGATTCCCACAACAATGCTGCCGATGCGCGACGCCTTGCGAATCCCGACAAACCCATCGCGCAATCGCCCCGACATCGCCACATTGGCGCTCGCCTGCAACAGGTAACCCAGACTCGCAAAATTCAGGACGGGCACAACCGAAAGGGCCGCCAATCCGAACAGCAAGGTCAACCCGCCAAAAACCCAGTCCACCGCCGACATCAGACGCCTCCAGCCCCGAGAAAAAACGCCCCCGTCCTCCTCCTTCGAGCCGCATTCGCCAACCGCCGCATGCCCGTTCACCTCAGCGGGCTCAATCTCCATCACCGCGTTCGGCGGCAGCGAAGGGTTTGGATCGGTCTGCGAATTCATGTGTTCCTGCATGGTGACGTCGCCCTCGGGGCCGGGTTACCCGGGGAGCGTCTTTTCGCTGAACCTTGTAACCTCCATCCTCAGCCTGCGTCACCACTGAACACCAGGATTGACTGTTTGCAGTCCGCCCCGATCAACATCACTATCGCGCCATCATGCAGGAACTGTCGCCAACGCCGCCGCCAATGGAAGCCGGGCCTTCCACCGCCCCAGGCAGGCGCCGCCGCTCGTTCTGGGACCGCAACCTGCTGTTCTTCCTGCTCTGCCTCGCCGGAGCCGGGATCGCCGTGGGGCGCATTCTGACCCCGCCCCCGCCCCCTTCCGTCGAGTCCTTCAATCCGGATCTTTACCGCCAACCCTCGTTTGCCGACGTCGTGCGGCAACTCGACGACGCCATGGCGGCGGATTGGAAACGCGCCGGCCTCCGCCCCACTCCTCCAGCCGGGGACCTGACCCTGGCGCGGCGCCTCTCGCTCGCGTTGACCGGGACGATTCCGTCCATCCAGGAAATTCGCGTCCTCGAAAAACAACCCCAAGATGACCGCCTCCACTGGTGGATCTCGCGTCTGCTTGAAGACCGGCGACACAGCGACTACCTGGCGGAGCGCTTCGCAAGAGCCTACGTGGGCGTCGAAAACGGCCCCTTCCTCGTCTACCGCCGCCGCCGCATGGTCAGTTGGCTCAGCGACCAAATCCAACAAAACCGCGCTTACGACGACCTCGTCCGCAGCCTCATCACCGCCGAAGGCAATTGGACCTCCAACCCCGAGGCCAACTTCCTGACCGTCACCATCGATCAGAACGACGACTCGAAAGGCCCCGACGAGGTGAAGCTTGCCGCCCGGGTGACCCGCGCCTTCCTCGGCGTGCGTCTGGATTGCGTGCAATGCCACGACGACAAGTTCAGCGATCGTTGGAAACAAAAGGATTTCCACCAACTTGCCTCGTTTTTCGCTCCCTCGGAAGTCCAGTTCACCGGCGTGCGGGACGTCCCGGAAAAAGAATACAAGTTCCGCTACCTCAAGACCCCGGAGGAGGTGGTCGTGCCCCCGATCGTCCCCTTCAACCAGGATTTGCTGCCGCCGGACGGCAAACTTCGCGAACGACTCGCAGGTTGGGTCACCCATCCTGAGAATCGCGCTTTCGCCCGGGCCACGGTCAATCGCGTCTGGGCCCTGCTCTTCAACCGCCCCCTCGTTCATCCGATCGACGAGGTGCCGCTCGAGGGGCCCTGGCCGGCCTGCATGGAAATTCTCGCCGACGACCTCATCGAGCATGGGTACGATCTGCATCGCCTGGTCCGGGTCATCGCCTCCACGCGGGCCTTCCGATCCGACAGCCGGGCAGCGGAGGAGGCGGCGCCGGTGACCGCAACGCAGGAGCGCGCGTTCGCCGCCTTTCCGATCACACGCCTTCGCCCCGAGCAGGTCGCCGGCGGCGTCATCCAATCCTCCAGCCTCAAGACCATCAACGCCGACGCCCATATCATCCAGAAGATGAAGCGCTTTTTCGGACAGGGCGGTTTTGTGAAACGCCACGGCGACCTCGGCGAGGACGAGTTCAACCAGGAAGGGGGCACCATACCGCAACGCCTCCTTCTCATGAACGGCGAGATGGTCTCCGAACAGATCAAACCCAACCCCGTCATGAACGCGTCCACCCGCATCGGCATCGTCGCTCCCGACGACGAAACCGCCGTGGAAACCGCGTTCCTCGCAACACTGACACGCAGGCCGACCACCGAAGAATCCGAACACTTCGTCGCCCAACTGAGGAACACCGAGGGCGACGAAAGATCCGAGCGCATGACAGACCTCTATTGGGCCCTGCTCAACTCAACCGAGTTCTCCTGGAACCATTAGAATACGCTCGAACCCGAGACCGTCGACAAACCATGAGTCCCCCAACCAACCGCACCCAAGCCCCCGATTTCTGCGGCGCCGATCATTTCTCGCGGCGATCGTTCCTTCAGGCCGCCGGTATGGCGGGCCTTTCCTGGCTGACGCCCATGGCGGACCTTCTCGCCCTGGACGCCGAGAACACGCCCAAGGATAAACCGGCCAAGTCGCTGATCTTCCTCTGGCTGGCGGGCGGCCCCAGCCAGTTGGAAACCTTCGACCCGCACCCCGACAGCAAGATCGCCTACGGCACCAAGGCCATCGACACCTCGGTCAAGGGAATCCAGCTCGCCGCCGGACTCCCGCAAACAGCCGAGATCATGCACGAGATCTCCCTGATCCGATCGGTCGTCAGCCAGGAAGGCGATCACGAGCGGGCCAGCTACAACATGAAGACCGGTTGGCGCCCCAACCCCACCCTGGTCCACCCCTCCATCGGCGCGGTGATCAACCACGAATTGCCCAATCCAAAGGTCGAAATCCCGAGCCACATCTCCATCCTGCCGGATCAGTGGCCGGCAAGAGGCGGTTACCTAGGCGCGGAATACGACGCCTTCAAGGCCGGGGACCCCAACAAACCCATGCCGGATATCGTGTCCACCGTGGAATCCGGACGGGAACTGAGACGCAAACAGAACCAGTCCGTCATCGAACGCCAGTTCCTTCGCGGCCGCCGCCCGGATCTCGACGCGAAAAAGACCCTCCATCTGCACACAATGAAGCGCGCACGCAAGATGATGTCGTCCGACCAGTTGAAGGCGTTCGACGTCAGCCAGGCCACGCAGGCGGAGCGCGACGCCTATGGCGACTCCCCCTTCGGTCGCGGCTGCCTCGCAGCGCGAAGACTCATCGAGGCCGGCGTCCGCTGCGTCGAGGTCACCCTCAAGACCTTCGACAGTCACGTGAACAATCATGAAACCCACGCGGCCCGCAACGCCCATCTCGACCCGGCGTTCTCAGCCCTGGTCAAGGACCTGAAACAACGCGGACTGCTCGACAGCACAATCGTCTTCTGCGGCGGGGAATTCGGACGCACACCGAAATTGAATCCCCTGGAAGGGCGGGACCACTGGCCGCACGGTTTCAGCGTGGCGCTGGCCGGCGGCGGCTTCCGCAAGGGGCTGGTCTTCGGTTCCACCGATCCCGAAGGCGTCCAAGAGCAGCCCGAAAAACCCATCAAAGTCGAAAACCTGCACGCAACCATCCAACATCAGCTGGGCGTCGACTACGAAAAGGAATTGATGACCCCCGTGGGACGCCCCATGACCCTGAGCGACGGTTTCCACGTGCCCGAACTGCTGGCCTGACAAGACGCCCCCGTTGCAATCCGTAAAAACCCGTTGCGACGCTCCCCTTTCTGCCCTAACATCCTCGCCTTCTTGGTTGCGCGAGTAGCTCAATTGGATAGAGCGACGGCCTCCGGAGCCGTAGGTTGAAGGTTCGAACCCTTTCTCGCGTACCATCCTCCGTCTGCGTTCTCCCTTCACCGTCATTGTCTCCCATCCCATGTCCAAATTTCATCATCCGAATGATCAAAATGAGGACAGTTTCCTGCTTTACTGACCACCTTGCATGCCCTATTGTCCCGCGCTCAAACGGGGAGCAGCCCATTACGGCAAGACAAACCGCCTCGAGAAGCAGGTCTGCGACCGCCCCCCCCCCGAAACCAACCGAGCCATGCTGAGAAAAAATTTCATTCCCGGAGAGGAGCGTGTTCACGATTTGAGTGACGACGATCTTCCCGCAGCACCAAAGAAGATCCTGATTGTGGACAATGACCCGGATCTGAGCGGCATCCTCCGGGATTTCCTGGAGACCGAGGGCTACCGCGTCGCCATTGCCAACGATGGCGTCGAAGGCGTGAAACTCGTCATGGCGGACACCTTTGACATCATCCTCTGCGACATGATCATGCCCAACATGCGCGGCGACATGTTCTACAAAGCCGTGGAGCGGACCAAAGCCCATCTCTGCCAACGCTTCATCTTCATGACCGGCCATTCCGCCGACAAGGAGATCGGCGACTTCATCCGCAGCATCCGCGGATTGGCCCTCTGGAAGCCGTTCGAGATGCACCAACTGACCGAGGCCATCGGCGTCGTGCTCAAGAAGGTCGGCTCCAGCCACGCCTGATCTGCCGGACCCTTCCCAACGACAAAAAGGCCGCCCAAAACCGGGCGGCCTTTTGCGTGTCGAATTGAAATGCGAACTCAGCCGGCCAGCGACTTGGCTTCGGCGGCAATGTTCTCCGCTGTGATGCCGAAGTGTTCCCACACCTTGTGGAAATGCTCGGACGGGGCCACCGACGGGTCGCAGATCCCGATATGGCTGACCGGAACGCCGCTGTCGTAAAGGCGCGTCGCGGCGTAGGCCGCAAAGCCGCGGACCCCGGAGTTGCAGTCTCCGATCAACCCGTCCTCGACCGTCACCACGCCATCATACTTCTCCCCGATCCCGTCGAAAAACTCGTCCGCCACGGGAAAACCGTTCACGCAGTAGACATCGGCGGGAACGCCTTCGCCGGCCAACTTTTCCGCCGCATCGACAGCGACATAAGTCGGGGCCCCGATGCTGATGATGGCCACCTTCGCGCCGTCGTTGGAGCGGAGTTGCGAGGTCGCTGTGTAATCATCGGCCGCATCGAACAAAGGTTCATCGGTCCCCTGCTTGGTCAGGGTCGGCAGGTTGTCGCGCGGGATGGCGACGACGTGACCGCCGTATCCGGCCGCGGCATCCTTGACCGCAATGAACGCGGCGCGCGCATCGGCGGGCGTGTAGAACCCACGCAAGTAAGGCAGGTAACCGAGCCCCAGAGGGATCCAGTCGAGGCTCCAACCGGAGAAATGATCGCGGCCCGTGCAGGCTCCGACATGCGAGAGGTGCATGATGACATTCAAGCCCTCGTTCACGCCGTTCAGGTTGCGCTGGTAGCGCCAGAGTTCGAATCCTTCGCGGGCGATTCCCTCAAAGAAGGCCGAGAAGGTGGCGACCACGTTGACCTGCGGCTTGCGGCTGCTGCAGGCAAGGCCAGCCGTCATCAGGGTCGCGACCTGCTCCTGGATGCTGACTTCGAACTTGTGGTCATCCGCGATAAGCGCCTTGGCCTTCGCAAACTTGGTCGAGGGATCGAGATCGCAGGAAACCGTGAAAAACGCTTCCGGATACTTCTTGGCAATCGCGGCGTAGGCGGCCTCGGAACCGGCGCGCGGCGACTTGGCCGCCCCGGCCTCCGGCAGGCTGACACCCGCCACGTCCTCGGCGGAAAGCACAAGGTTGGCGGTTCCCCGCGCCGGGCGGGCCTCGGTGACCACCACGCGCGGAGCGGCCGCCTTCATGGCGTCCAGAGCCGCCTGTTCGTCGTCCGACAGACTCAACATCGGGTTCGCCACCGCCGCCTCATGATCGCGGCCGAGCATGCTGCCATCGTGATGCCCCTGGCCGCCCGGGAGATCGTTCACGTGGAACACGCACTCCAACATCGCCGGCACATCGCGGTAGCTCATCAACGAACCGGGAATCCAGATCTCGGTGTCGATCGCGACCTCATTCTTCGCGGCGAAGGCCTCGACCTGTTCCCCGATTCCGGCAAGCTCGCCAAGCGTGGCCAGCGTGACCTTCTCCTGCTCGTTGGATTTCAGGCCGACCGGATAAACCATCGCAGGCTGGCCGTTCTTCGCCAGGGCCGCCGCCTCCTTGTAGGCCTTGAAAAGGCCCTTGGGGCAACAGAGCGCGGTGGTCTCGACGATCTTGACGCCCATTGCTTCCACGATCGGTCGCGGATCAAGGTTCATCACCTTCTCGGTGGTGTTGGAAAGCTGAATGCCGTTGCGGTGCATGACGAACACCATCGGAGCCCCGTGCAGACCGGCGTCGACAAAGCCATTCAGGGCCTGGCCGGAAATCCAGCCGGCGTCGCCGCAGTGGACGAAGACCAGCGCGTCGTCGCCGTGATGCGCCTTCGCGCCCAAGGCCTGACCGACCGCCACGGGAACCATGACGCCCAGCCGGCCGCCGTTAAGTTCCGTTCCGCCCGGAACCCACGACACATGGCCGGCGATGTCCAAACTGCGGCGGAAGGTGGTGACGACGCGCTCCTGATCCAGGAAGCCTAGCGCCGCCAGGGCGCTGTAATAACCGATGCTCGTGTGCGCATGTTCGATCGTGTAGTGCTTCGCCTGGTAATCGACCACGCCAAGCGTCGCGGTCAGCGCCGGAATAAGATCCAGCCCCCCGCCCAAGTGATCGAGATCCTTCTCCTTCACCGCCAGGTCGATCAACGACTCAATCGCGATTTTCGCGGCGAGCTTCTCGATCGCGAGCTGCTGGTTCATCTTCTCGTCGGAGAGCTCGTCGGCGCTCAAATCGAGACTCCAGGGAAGAACCTTGGACTCAACCTTGTCCTGACAATAAACCGTGTCTGCGAGGAGCGCCTGATTGCGCTCCGCCTGTGCTGCTTGTTGGGCTTTCAGTTTGTTCATAAATCTCGATTGTGTGCGTTTTCCGCGGAAATCAGCGATGCCGCAATGGTTACGATTCGGTTTCGGTTCTTCCGGGAGCGACGGCAAGCGAGGTTGCCGTTCCCTGGCGCGCGGCGCTGGAAAAACTCCTTCCCTGCCCCAATTTCGGCGGAAAGCCCGGCAGAGTAGGGGCAAATCAGCCGGACTTGCAAGTTCGGTTTACCGGAGGCATCCGAGGGCCGGTTAAGAAAGGATGACGAGCCTTTCCTCGCATTCCCGAAGATGCGCTCGCCAGAGCGTGGCGGCAGCAGGTGAGGAACGGGGCATCCAACCACCTGCAAACGCACGCGCATCCAGTCGGCGGCAACGTGTCAGCCGCCCAGACCACTCTTCAGCACGGCAATCACCAAGGTCACGGTCACAATGCTAAGCAGGGTCGAATAGAACACGGCGGCAGCGGCAAAACCCACGTCCGCCTTGAATTCGTGGGCCAGCAAGGCTGTGTTGATGGCCGTTGGCGCTGAGGCGCCCAGTATCAGAACGGCCTGCTCAGCCGAGGAGAATCCGAATGCCTTGGCGATGACTGCGGCGACCAACGGCCCGCCGAGCAAACGCAGGATCAAAGCCCAGGCAAGATGCCCCCTGATCGGCGGCGGCTGGGTCTTGGAAAGCTGAACCCCCAAGGTCACCAGCGCAAACGCCACCAGGGCTTCGGCCAGGAACGAGACCGGCTTCCAGACGAACGTGATCGCCTCAACCTCAAACCCCGTCCAATTGATCAACAACGCCAGCAGGATGCCAATGATGGATGGCTGCTTGAATATGGTGAAGCCGTGTGCGACGCGGGCCACGAAAGACTCGGGCCCGGCCTCGCCCTCCTTCGCCGCGCCCTGTGATTTGGCGATCAGCATGCCAATCGAAAAGGTCGCCAGGTTCATCGTCATCAAGGCCCAGACGTGAATGCCCGGCCCCAGAACGGGAAACGCCAGCGCGGTCACCGGAATGCCAAAATTCCCGCAATTGTAGAACATGGTGGACATTCCCATGGCCTGACGCTCCGCCTTCGATTCACCGATCAACCTTCCGACGATCTGGCTGGCCAGATACATCGAGGCGATCACGCAGGCGGAAAACGCGGTGACCCGGATTCCCATGCTGCCCGCGTCAGGGGACCCAACGACCTTGACGAACAGGAAGGCGGGAACGAACAGGTAGATGTTCAGCTTGACCAGGGAACCGAGATCCAGGGTAAAGCGACGATCCACCGCCCAACCGAACCCCATCAACAGGAAGATCGGCAGGCAGACGTCGCGGAAAATCGGACCCAGGTTCTGCAGCTCGCTCACTGCTCCCACTTCACCTTCACCCTCCGCTCGCTGACCGGATACCAGTCCGCGATGCGCTCGGCAAGGCGCTCGACGACCTCGGGATTCTGAGCCGCGAGATTCCGCTTCTCCCAGGGATCGGCCAGCAGATCAAACAGCTGCGGGCGCTTCTCGTCGCGCGGGTGGGTCGATTTGTAGCGGTTCACCTCGCCATCGTAGGTCAGCAGCAGCTTCCACCGGCCCTCGATCGTCCAGCGAAACAGCAACGACGCCTCCGGCTTGTTCACGTCCGCAATGTCGTGGGCGAAACTTTCGCCCAGAATGTGCGTGCGGCCAATGCCCTCGCCTGTCGTCAGGTTGCTCATCAGGTTCAAACCCGGAAGTCCCTTGGGCTGACCGGCGCCGGCGGCCGCAAGCATGGTGGGAACCAGATCAATGCTGCTGACCAGTTCCGGTCGGTCGGCCGGCTTCAACTTGCCGGGCCAGTTGAAGAAGATCGGCGTGCGAATGCCGCCCTCATAAGGCGTCTGCTTGGATCGCTTGTCATACCCGCGCTTCGCCGGATTCTGGATCCAGCCGTTGTCGGTGACATAAACAATCAACGTGTTGTCCCGAACCTTGTTCTTCTCCAGGATGTCGACCAACTGCCCGCAGGTCTCATCAAACCACTCGCACATGGCGTAGTAGCGGGCAACGTGGGGGGAATCGACCTTGTCCTTGTACTTGTTGAAAAGCCGCGCCGGCGGGTTGTGCGGCGTATGCGGCAAAAAGGGCGCATACCAGAGATAGAACGGCTTGTCCTTCTCAACCGCCATCTCCACGAAGTCGGCGATCGGCTCCATGCCTTCCCGGCCGATCTTGAGTCCGTCGTCGCCGTGGCGGCCTCCGGGTTGCGGAAAGCCGCGGGTCATGCCGTGCGTGAAGCCGCCGCGCTTGAAGTTGCCCTCCCAATACTTGCCGCTCTGGTGGCTGAGGTAGCCGCGTTTGCCCAAGGCCTCGGGCACGGTCTCAAACTTGTCGATGTAGGAAATCAGCCGCGCGCGACGCTGGTTGTAGAGTTCCGAATTGCGCTCAGCGTATTTGGGCGAGGGATCGTTGCCGGTGACGCCGTGAGTGTGGGCGTAATGTCCGGTCATCAGCGTCATCAATGACGGCCGACAAAGCGCGGTCGGCACATAGCCTCGGCGGAAAAGCACGCTCTCGGAGGCAAGCTTGTCCAGGTGCGGCGTCTGGATGTATTCGTGCCCCATGAACCCGTAGTCGTTCCAGGCCTGGTCATCGGACAGGATCAGGACAATGTTCGGCTTCTCGTCCGCTCCCAGCGCGGCAGTGACAAACGCGGCGCAGACAATCGCGCAAAGAAGATGTTTTAAACGTGAAATCATGGGCTTGTTTTCCGGGAATTTGAGATTGGTGTCAAAAGGCAATCTGGAGAAATGGGACGCGGATTTGCGCCTGTGTCTTCAACCGGCCGCATTGCCGTCAGCTTGCGCCCCCGGCGCCTCAAATACCCGAAGGGAGCGAAACACGGCGTCGCAGCCGACGTAAGGAGACTCTTTCAAAATGCGCCGCCCCATTCGTTCAATTCATCCTTCAGATCAATTTCGTTTTACCCGGCTCGGGAATCGGAGCCACGGGCAACTTCATGTTCCAGTCGAGATTCTTGGGCATGGTGTCGAGCTTGGAGTTCAACGCCTGCTCCCAGGTCAATGCCTTGCCCGTATAGGCGGACATGCGGCCCGCAATGCCCATCAACGTGCTCTTGGCCATGCGGTCGCCGTCATTGGGCAGCTTGCCTGACCGGATATCAGCGAACAGTTCATCATGCTCGACCTGATGCGAACTCGCCTTGGGACCGTCGTATCGCCAGCGCGTCTCGCCGGTGATCTGCGCCTTGCCCCAGCCCAACTCGCAGACGCCCTTGGTCCCGATGATCAGGTCCTTGTGCTCATTGAAACAACCGGTCTGATAGCGCGTCTTCAGCATGGCGACCACGCCGTTGTCATACTCGTAGGTCACGTCGAACTGGTCCCAGATGTTGCCGACAGTCTGTTGATGGCGGGCGCCCGACGCAACGATCCTCGCGGGCGGAACGTCGTTCATCGTCCAGGCAATCTTGTCCACGCTGTGCACCGAGATCTCCATGATCAGATCGCCCGAAAGCCAGTTGAAATAGTGCCAGTTGCGCAACTGCCATTCGAGATCGCCCATGCCGGGCTTCCGGACGCCGTCGAAACGGGCCAACCGGCTGCTCATGCGAGTGGAATAGATCGTCTTGATCTCGCCGATCTGCCCATCCTGAATCCGCTGCTGCGCCTCACGATACTGAGGTTCGAAGCGCATGTTGAACCCGGCGCGCAGCGCGAGGTTCTTTTCCTTGGCGATACGGACCGATTCCATGACCGAACGCACCCCGCTGGGATCCACCGCCATCGGTTTCTCACAAAAGATGTGCTTGCCCGCTTCCACCGCGGCGCGCAGATGGATCGGACGAAAGCCCCCCGGCGTCGCGATCAACACCATGTCGATGCCGCTGTTGAGAAGCTCCTGGTAGGCGTCCAACCCGACGAATCGGCGAGCTTGGGGCACCTCGATCTTTTCCGGGGTCCTCTCCTGCTGGGCCTTGAGATTCTTGAGACTCTTCTCGATCTGCTCGGGAAAGACATCCGCCATCGCCCAAAGTTGGACATTGCTGTCGGCGGTCAACGCCTGTTGCGCGGCTCCGGTATTGCGGCCGCCGCATCCAATCATGCCGATCTTGATCAGATCGCTCGTCCCTTGTCCGCGTGCCCTTCCGGGGGCGCGGACAGCCGACGCCAGACCGACCCCGGCCAGGGTGGCGGAAGATTGCTTGAGGAACCCCCGTCGGGTCTGGGGCGTGGAAGGTTCGGAAGAATTCAGATTGCTGCTCATGGAACAGGCATTGTCCACATGCCGGCCCGGTAGTGAAGCCGGAAATGTCTGGTTTGGCACGGCCGAAGCCCCAACAACTCACGCGCCCAACAACTCACCGGCCTCCGCTAGGAAGGCCTTCACATCCTCTTCCTCGATGTCCCACGAACAGACGAATCGACAACCCGTGTCGCCCCACATCTTGTAGAACTTCCAACCGCGCTCGTGGAGGGCATCGATCGCGGCCTGAGGCAACTCCGCAAAGACCATGTTCGCCTCCACCGGCGCGGCGATCTTCACGTTCGGCAACGCCTTCAAGCCGTCGCCCAGCAGGGTCGCCATCCGGTTGGCGTGCGCGCCATACCGCAACCAGACATCGTTCTCAAGCATCCCCACCCACGGCGCCGACATGAAGCGCATCTTCGAGGCCAGTTGCCCCGCCTGCTTGCAACGGTAATCGAACTCGTCCGCCATCTCGCGGTTGAAGAAGACCACCGCGTCGCCGACATGTGTGCCGTTCTTCGTCCCCCCAAAACAAAGCACATCCACGCCCGCCTGCCACGTGATCTCCTTGGGCGCGACTCCCAGCGACGCGACCGCATTGGCAAACCTCGCGCCATCCATCTGGATCTTCAGGCCATGCTTCCGCGTCACCGACCAGATGGCCTTGAGTTCATCAGGCGTGTAGACCGTTCCCCATTCGGTCGCCTGCGTAAGACTGACCGCGCGCGGTTTGGGGTAATGGATGTCCGCGCGCAGGGTCACCATCCTCTCAATGGATTCCGGCGCTATCTTGCCGTTCTCGCCCTCGATCAGCAGG
Organism: uncultured Verrucomicrobiota bacterium; assembly: GCA_964519245.1. Taxonomy (GTDB): domain Bacteria; phylum Verrucomicrobiota; class Verrucomicrobiia; order Limisphaerales; family JAYPEY01; genus JAYPEY01. The sequence goes on along the minus strand of CAZFLK010000038.1, from coordinate 21,412 downwards.
ACCTTCGTGCCGTTGGAGAAAAACTCCGGGGCGCCACATTCGTGCGTCTCGATGTGCGCGGTCTCATGGCAGAGAATGCTGTGATAGGAACGACAGGTGGAGGCGAGTGACAGGGAATTGGCGGCGGTGCCGTTGAATGCGAAGTACACCTCGCAATCCGTCTCGAACACCTCCCGGATCATATCCGAGGCCTTCTGCGTCCATTCGTCTTCCCCATAGGCCGGGAAATGACCCTCATTGGCCTCCGCCAACGCTTTCCAGGCTTCCGGGCAAACACCCGCGTAGTTGTCGCTGGCAAAATGTCGCTTGCGAACCGGCGTTTCGTTCATAGAACAGGCAACCTAGCCAATTCACCCATCGACGAAAACAGATTTCGAAAACGAGCTTGGGTCCGTTCGGCGACCAGCTTTGCCCATTCCTACAACATCAACGCCACCGCCATCATGACCGCCGCCAACATCGCCGAAACGCCGATGGGCACGGCCCCTTCCTCCGCGCGCCGATAAAGCGCCGCCTCCTTGCTGGCGATGGTTTCCGCGTCCAAACGCTGCACTTCCCAGACCGATCGCATGGCCAGCGCGGCAAACCATGTCGGCCCCGCCGCGCACAACCGCGAGATCCTGGCGATCCCCCCATCGATCACCGCCCGCCGGGTGACCGCATTGATCGCGTTGAGCCAGCGATCCAGAAAGTCGAGGATCACCCTGCCGCCGCGACGATACAGGAAGTCGACATCCAGATTTTCAGCCCGAACCTCGGCCGGATAGCGTCCCGCCAACAAACTCAAGACAAACGCAAGCGCCGCGAAGGCCAACAAGAGCAACTGCGCATTGATATGCGCAAAGGTGTAGGGCTCGTAGGCCTGCTCCAACTCAAACGGAAGCATCCCATAAAGGTAGCGATAGCCGGCCCACGGAAAATTCACGACCGGCAGCGCAATCGTGAAACAAAGCACGGCAATCAACCCCATCGCGATCAGCATGTTCGTCGGGGCCTCCTTCACTCGGATCCCAGAATCACGCGAAAAGAACGCGAAATACGGAATCTTGAGACCGACCAGATGAAACACTCCGGCCGCCCCGAACAGCAACGCCAACCAGGCCGCGGTATGGTGCGATTCCGCCGCCGCCGACACGATCATGGACTTCGCGACGAACGAACCGAAGAACGGAAAGGACGAGGCCGCCGCGCCGATGCAGCAGAGCAGACAGGTCAGCGGCATCGAGCGATACAACCCGCCCAAGTCCGTCGCCTTCGACTTGCCCGTCCGATACATCACCGCGCCGATCGCCATGAACAACAGGGCCTTGTACAGAATGTGGCAATAAGCGTGAGCCCCGGTTCCGTTCAGAGCCAGGTCCGAACCGATGCCGACCCCCACCACCATGAAGCCCACCTGATTGATGAGGCAGTAGGACAGGGTCTTCCGGAGATCGTTCTCAATCATGGCCCAGAACAGGGGCAATACCACCATCGCCACCCCGATCCAGACCAACTTCTCCTCTCCCGGGAAGGTGCGCGCCAGTGTGTAGACCGCGGTTTTGGTCGTAAAGGTGGCCATGAAAACCACGCCGCCGATGCCAGCCTTGGAATACGCATCCGGCAACCAGGTGTGCAGCAAGGGCCAGGCGCAGTTGACGCCGAACCCAAGAAAAATCAGCCAGGCGCCCGGGCTGCCAAGGTCCATCTCGGCCACCTCAGCCGAACCGGTTTGCACGATGTGAACGATGATGCCCGCCATCAGGACCACCCCTCCGGCCACATGAAAGACCAGGTAGCGGAATGCCGCGCCGCGCGCCTCGGAAGTCCGCCGCGACAGGGCGCAACCCACCGCACAAAGCGTCAGCATTTCCCAGAAGACGAAAAGCGAGACCAGATCGCCGGCAAAAACAACGCCCAACGCGCTGCCCGCGTAAACCATGCCGGAGACGTACTCGAGGTTGTCGCGCGTATGCAGGATGAAGATGAACGCCGCCACCGCCAACAACGAGAAGATGTGACCGAACAACAGGCTGAACTTGTCAATGCGCCCGAATACCAACTCGAAGTCCAGGAACTGAAACGTCCAACGCAGAACCTCCTCCTCCGCCCCGGCCGCAAAACTCGAGGTCAGGCAGATCACGTTCAGGAAACCAATCGCCGGCAGGATCACGACATAAGCCGACTTGGCCCACCCCCGGAGGAAGGGGATGAGCAACGCGCCCACTATGAGGATCAGGCCGGGTGGCAATGGCAGGCTATTCATGGCGTTCCTCGTCGCGCTTGACCGCCGGTCGCACGAGATGTTTCGAGATCAGGAAAATCAGGGAGCAGGAGACAAATCCGTAGGCGCCGTAGAACCCGATTCCGTTCTCCCAGACGAAATGCGCGTGTTTGTCCACACCGGGCAATAGGAACATGAAATCCAACACGACCAGCAAGCCGCAAACCCAGATCAAGCCGCGCACGACGCGGCCGGGGTTCGCGCAGACGCGCGACCAGAACCGGGCAACCGCGCGCACGTAGGGCCGTTCATCGCCCAACGCGGGCAGGTCCATGGGCTTCTGTTCGTCGTCAGTCATCGTTCAATGCGCTCCATGACTGGCAACCTTCCCCACGTAAGCCCCCCACACAAACAGCGCCACCAGCCAGAGCGCCGCCGCCGCCAGAACCGCGCCGTGAATCTGCGGCCATCCGTCACGCGGTTCGTGCTTCAACTCCCGCCGTTCCGATGTCTCGTCGTTCGTGATAGCCATGACTTCAATTGCCGGGAACCGACGCAAACGAGGTTTCCGTCGTCATGCCCGCCAGCGAGAAAAACGGATCCGGGCAGAAAAACAACAGAACCGAACAAATCGCCGTGACGCACAACGCCGCCACACAACAGGGATGCGCCTCCTTGATCTCATCGAAATCCGGATTCTCCGGCCGCCGGAAAAATGCGTTGAAAATGATCGGAAAAAAGTAACAGGCGTTCAAAAGCGAACTCAGCAGGTAGACCGCCATCATGCCATACTGCCCGCTTTCGACCGTGCCCATCACCAGGTAAAACTTGCTCAGGAACCCGCCCGCCAACGGCAGGCCCACCACGCTCATCGCTCCGATCGTGAACGCCGTCATCGTCAGGGGCATGCGCTTGCCCAGCCCCGTCAACTCGCTGATATACTTCTTTCCGGTCGCCTCAAAAATCGCGCCGGCGCAGAAAAACAGCGTGATCTTGCCGAAGGCGTGCATCGCAATGTGCATCTGGCTGCCGGTCACCCCTTTTGGCGACAGCAACGAAACACCCAGCGTGATGTAGGCCAACTGCCCGATCGTCGAAAACGCCAACCGTCGCTTCAGGCTGTCCTGACTCAACGCAATCAACGACGAAACCACCACGGTAAAGGCGGCGACCATGGAAATGAGATTCACAAGACCGACCTCCTGAAGAAAACCGACGCCGAAAACCCCGGTAAAGACGCGGAAGATGCAAAACACACCCACCTTCACCACCGCCACCGCATGCAACAACGCGCTCACCGGCGTCGGCGCCACCATGGCTCCGGGCAGCCACGAGTGAAACGGCATCAACCCGCCCTTGGAAAAACCGAAGACCAACAACAACAACAGAACCCCGGCAACCGCCGGCTCCACCTGCCCCGCCAACGCCCCCGCGCCGGAAAACGCCATGTCCCCGCCCGTCTTGGCGTAGCAGTAGATCATGGCCGGCAGCGCAAACCCGACCGACGTCCCCAGCAGGTAGGTCAGGTAGGTTCGACCGCCGCTGCGCGCCTCTCGATCCTGGTGATGCGTCACCAACGGATAGGTCGACAGCGACAAAATCTCATAGAACACATACATCATGAGCAAATTCGCCGAGAACGCCACGCCCAGGGTCGCCGACAACGCCACCGCAAAAAAGGCGAAGAACCGGGTCTGTGAATGCTCCTTCAACCCCCGCATGTAGCCAATCGCATACAGCGTCGTCACGATCCACAGGGACGAGGCGACCAACGCAAACAAGATGCCAAAGCTGTCGACCCGGAAGGCCAGCGAAACATTCGGCAACACCTCCCACAACGTGCACTGGATCGTCCCCCCGCCCAGCACGACCGGCAACATCGACAGCACGAGGCCGAACTTCACGATCGCCGCGACAAACGTCGCCGCCTCCCGCAGATTCGGCCTTCGCCGAAACGCCACAATGGGCGCCACCGCAAGAAGCGAGACAGCGCAGGCCAACGCAGGCTTCAGGCTGTGCGCGTCCATCACCCTCCACCTCCCGTCAATGCGTAGACGTTCAGCGTCTGTTCGATCACGGTCACAATCTCACGCGTGTTGAGGCCGATGAACAACAACCCGGCGGCCGCGATCACCAGGGGCGCCACCATCGAAAGCGGCGCCTCGTCCACCGCCGCAGTCTTGGCCTCGTCATGTTGCCCGGACTCGCCGCCGTCAGCCGAAAGCTCGCCGAAGAACGCCCGCTCGATGATTCGGAAGAACAAGACCGCGTTCACCAGACTGGAAAAGAGCAATGCCGCCACATACTGCCAGTGCCCGGACTCAATGCCGCCCCGAATCAGGAAATACTTGCTGAAGAATCCGCAGGTGGGCGGAACGCCAATCATCGACAACATGCCCAGCGTGAACGCCGCCATGGTGAGCGGCATCTTTCGGTAGAGATCGACCATCCCCGAAATCGATGTCTGACGCGTCTTGCACACCAGGATGCTGCCACCCAGAAACATGCACAGGGTCATGAAGCCATCGCTGAGGACGTGATAGATCGCGCCGACCATTCCATGATGGTTCGCCAACCACGCGCCGCCCACCATGTAGCCGACTTCCGCCACGACCAGGAAACAAAGCATCTTATTCAACTGCGTCTGCGCCAGCGCGAGCAAAGACGAGGCCACAATCCCGATCGCGGCCAACCAAACCACCGCATCGCCCCAACCCATCGCGTCAAACGCAAACGCGGGCCCGAACACCGTCAACATCATCCGCACCATGATATAAATGGAAACCTTGGTCACCAGGGGCGCCATCAGACAGGCGCTCGTCGACGGCGCATGGACATAGGCGTTGGGCAGCCAGGCATACAACGGGAAGAAGGCCATCTTGATGAACACCCCAAGCAGGATGAGAATGAACGCAACCTGGACCGTCTTCGACTCCGAGAGCCCCTGCTCGAGAATGATCTCCTGAATGCCCATCATGTTGAGCGAACCCGTCTTGATATACAGATAGCCCACTCCCAGCAGGTAGAACGACGCCCCGATCGTTCCAATGATGATGTAGTTGAACGCCGCGACCGAGGCCCGCTTGTCCCCCATCGCGACCAGCGCATACCCGCTCAGCGCCGCGACCTCCAGCAGGACATACAGATTGAACGCGTCGCCCGTCACCGTCATGCCCATCAAGCCCATCGAGCACAACAGGAACATGGTGTAATACTGCGACGACTTGCCCGGTGTCTCCTCCTCGACCCGATGGTTCGAATAGAATGCGGCCAACAACGCCACAGTGGAAATCATCACCAGGACCAACGCGTTGATGTGATCCACCCGCAACTCGATCCCAATGCCCAGCGGCGAACTCCAATTGCCGACAAAATAGCGGATCACGCCTCCTTCCACCACCTGCCCCAACATGGTCAGCGCCGCCACCACCGAAACAATCAACGCGCCCAGGGTCAGGAAAAAGCAGACCTTGTCCTCTTCGAAAGGCGGGAAATCCGCGGACTCGAACGGCGTTCCGCCAATGGCTGGCTCGTCCGCCGGAGCCGCCGGCGTCACCCTGCGCGCAGGCCTGCGGATCCCCGCCAGGCTGACCAGGATCGCCGCAAACAACGGCGCAAGCAACAATATGGCGGGCGCGTGATCAGCCATCAGTCGATCGCATTGCTTCGAGAATCTCGTTCTCCTCCAGGGACCCGTACTCGCGGTAGATCTTCTGGGACACCGCCAACCCCACGCCCAGTGTCGCCACGCCAACCACAATCGCCGTCAACATCAGCACGTGAGGGAGCGGATTCTCGTGGTCGTCGGGGTCAATCTCGTCCGCCCCGTGGGCCGGTCCGCCCCCCTCGCCGTGATGCCCGGCTTCACCCGCAACCTCCTCGTGCCCATGATGGCTGACGATCGGTATGGTCGCTCCTTCCTTCACCCCCACCGACACAAAAAACAGGATGATCGCCGTCTGGAAGATCGACATTCCGATCAACTTCTTGATCAGGTTGTTCTTCGTGATCATGGCATGCAGCCCGATCATCATCAAAACCACATAGACCCAGTAGTTGAAACGGGCAATCACGATCTCCTGAAGCGCGTCCATGCCTTAAAATCCTCCTTTCAAACGCCCCATCGACGAGAGATAGGTGTAGATCCCGAACATGATCGCCGAGACCGTGAAAGCCACCCCCACCTCAACCACCAGCATGCCGTGCGACCGCGCCATGATCTCGCTCGGCAAGGCGCCTGCCGGAGCCGGAGGCAAAAAACCCTGCAGCGCGGAGTAATCCAACAACTTGGCGTCCATCGCCAGGCTCAAAGCCCCCGTCCCCGCGTAAATCACGACACCCAAAGCCGCCAGAAAGATCATGCGCCGGGGACGGATCCCCCGCAGCGCGGTGGGCAGATCGCGCGCGATGGCCCAGAGTATGAAGCTCACTCCCAGGATCACCCCTCCCTGAAAGCCGCCCCCTGGACTGTGGTGCCCGTGGGCGACCACGTAGAACGCAAACAACTGCATCACCGGAATCAGCAGCCTGCACGTGTTGATGACGATCATGTCACGATCCGCCGGCTCGGTTTCCGACATCGGCTCCAGCGACTCCCGATCCGTCAGACGCGCCATTCCCAATATCCCGATGATCGCAATACCCGCCGTAAAGATCACCACCGTTTCAAACATCGTGTCATAACCGCGATAATCGGCCAGGACCGCCGTGACCATGTTCGGGACGGCCGTCTCCGACATCGCTTGCGAAATGAAATGCCGCGAGATCGCATGCTGGCTCGCCGGCGACTGCGGATCCCCCCAGGCCGGAAAATCGCCCTCCGCGTAGATCAGCAACGCGCCGATGACCGCCACCACGATGAAACCAAGCGTCTTCATCAGTCGCTGGACCTCCTCGTCGTGTTGAAGACCGTCGCAATCAGAAAGACCGCCCCCACGCCGGCGCCCACAGCCGCCTCCGTGAACGCCACATCCACCGCGCCCATCCCGGCCCAGAGCAGGCAGATCAGAAAGCTGTAGACGCCGAAGACGATCGACGCCGAAAGCAGGTCCTTCACCCGCAGCGATATCACCGCGGAAATCACGAGAAACACCAGCAGTATCAGATCAAACTGCCAGATCACTCCGCCGCCTCCTTCTCCTTGTCGCCGGCCTGCACCGGCTTGACGCCCGCCTCAAATCCGGCCTGCATCAACGCGTGCGTGCTGGTGGGGCTCGTCAGCATGATGAACGCGCAGATCGCCATGATCTTCAGCGCCACCAGGATGTTCGCCAGATCGACCCCGTCCTTGAACAGATACAGGGCGAACCCCAGCAGGATCAGCATTGTCGACAACGTGTCCCCCTTGCCCGCCGCATGCATGCGCGTGTAGAAGTCCGGAAACCGCAACAGACCGACCACGGCTCCCAGGAAAAAGAGCAAGCCGGCGAGAATGATGACGATGCAGATGGCCTCCATGCTAGGTCTCCTCCACCTCGACGCCCGCCGGAACCTGCCCCCGGTTCTTCGAGCGATGGAAATATCGCGCCGCCGCAAGCGAAGCAATGAAGTTCAGGAGCGCGTAAGCCAACGCAAAATCAACGAACATCGCCACCTGGTTGTGGCTCCGATCCAGGACCGTCCCGATCACCACCAGCAGAACGGCGGTCTTCGTTCCAATGACATTGACGGCCACAATGCGATCGATCGCGGTCGGCCCCACAACCACCCGGTACAACACCGGCAACATCAACGTCAGCAGGGCGCATCCGACCAGGATGAAGAACTGGCTCACGCTTCGCCCCCCTCCGGTTCGAAGATCCGCTTGATGCGGGCTTCCATCTCGCCTTCCAACCCCTTCGCCGCAGCCGCGCTGATCGCGTGAACAACAAGCTCGTTGTCCTCCACCTTCACCGTGACCGTTCCCGGAGTCAACGTGATCGAATTCGCCAGGACCCAGCGGGAAAATTCGCCTCTCAGCTTGGTTCGAATCCGGACGATCTGAGGTTCAACATCCGCCATCTCGCCCGGCTGGAAGGCCAGACGCAGCACATGAAGATTGGCCAGAAGGATCTCATACAAAAGCCAGGCCAGATACCCCGGCAACCTCAATGCCTCACGCCAACGAACCCGCAGCGAAACTTCCCGGTCAGAAAATAGAAAATCCGAGGACATCCGGGTCACGACAAAACAGGAAAGGACGCCGAGCGACACGTGAAACCCATCGAACTGACCGGAAAAAACCAGCCAGATCGAAAGCAGAATGGCAAATACTACTGCCTGATATGAAACATTTCTGTCCATGCCGGGACCTCAGTCCATCATCATCCGAATTCCGGCGTTGCAGGCGAAACCGGCCAGGTCCACCCCCGCATCAACGCGCGCGGACCTTAGGTAATCCGTCCCGTTTACGGCAAGGGAAAGTATGGACGAATTGCCCGCAGCCTTCCGCCGCAATCGCCCCTGCGCCCCACCATCCCCCCGCAAACGGCATCCTCCGAAACCCTCCGTCCAATGCGACCCCGCCCCCCCGGCACGGTCCGAAACAGCGACTTTCCACGCTTTCCAGGTTCCTTGCCGACACAGCCCATCGCCTCCAGAAAATCCGGGAACTGACGTTTTGCGTTTCCAGTTGCGCCGGGAACGATTAGAGAAAGACCAAACGACTTGGTCGCAAACAAATCCACACAATCCAGAAAGCGTACTGCCCCACGCATGTCCCAACCCTCAGTCATCGCCATCGACGGCGCCAGCGCCAGCGGCAAGAGCACCAACGCCAGACTCATCGCCAGCAAACTGGGCTACGCCTACGTGGACACCGGCGCCATGTACCGCACCCTCGCATGGCACTGCCTGCAAAAAGGCGCCGATATCCACAACGCCAAATCTGTCGCCGCAATCGTGCGCCGCTGGAAGACCTCGCTCGATTGCGTCGAGGGACATGTGCGGTTGACCGTGGACGGCTACTACCCGGAAAAAGAGATCCGCACCGCCGAAACCAGCGCCGCCGTCCCGCACGTGGCGGCGGTCCCCGCCGTGCGCAAATGGATGAAGGACAAGCAGCGCGAGTGCGTCAGGTTCGGGGACCTCGTGATGGAGGGGCGGGATATCGGCACCAATGTCTTTCCGGAAACGGATTTCAAATTCTACCTCGACGCCTCCCTCGACGAGCGGATCCGTCGTCGTGAGGCCGACGGCGTGAAGGAAGACCTCGCGGCCCGGGACAAACGGGACAGCCAGCGCAAGGCTGCGCCGCTGATGGTCCCGCTCGGCGCCAAGGTCATCAACAACTCCGGTCAGACCCCGGATGAAACCAGCCAGACCATCATCGACGAAGTGGAGCGTATCCAACAGGAAAAGGACGGCGGCTCATGAGCAAACCCGGTGTCGCCAGAATGAAGCTGATCTACCGCTTGGGCTGGCACGCCTGGCGAATCCTCTACTGGTACTGCTTCCGGTGGAAGATCTACCACGTCGAACGCGTCCCTGTGGACGGAGGCGTGATTCTGGCTTCCAATCACGCCAGCTTTCTCGACCCGCCGCTCGTCGGCACCGCCGTGCCGCGTGAAATCAACTACCTCGCCCGGGAATCATTGTTCGAGGTCCCCGTCTTGGGCTGGATCATCCGGCAGTGGAATTCCGTGCCGGTTGATCGCGACGGCGGCGGCGCCGCCGGGCTCAAGGCGATCCTGAACCGGCTCAAGCGCGGCGGCGCCATCATCATGTTCCCCGAGGGCACCCGGACCCACGACGGCAATCTGCAACCCGCCCGCTCCGGCATCGGCCTCGCCGTGATCAAGTCCAACGTTCCCGTCGTCCCCGCCCGCATCTTCGGCAGCTTCGAAGCCTACAACCGCAGAATGAAGATCCCCCGGTTCTTCCTTCGCGAAATGAGCGTCAAATACGGGGAGCCTCTGGACTTCAAGGAACTGCGCGCCGAAGCCAAGACCTGCGCCAAACCACGCCTCAAGGAAATCTATCAGGAGGTCGCCGACCAACTCATGGAAAAGATCGCCGCCCTGGAACCCGGCTGGGACGACGGCCGCGAGGAAGATTAGGCCGGCTCCGCTTCGCGTTCTTCCGCCTGCCAGGAAAGAATGAAGAGCAGTCCAACGCCGACACAGATGGCCGTATCCGCGACATTGAAGGCCGGAAAGCCGGCCACATGCCCGTCGCGACAAACCACGTGGAAATAGAGGAAATCAACGACCGCGTGCCCCCGGCTTTCCATCAAACGGTCGATCATGTTGCCGACGATGCCGCCGAACATCAGCCCCAACGCAAACTGTCCGATCCGGGTGTGCGCATCGAAATGACGGCGAAAAATGAACAACGCCGCCAACGCCACAATGGAGACGATCGCCAGCATGTGGCTGTTGCCGTGGAACATGCTCCATGCCGCCCCGGTATTTTTCCAATGCACCAGGGAAAAGAAACCCGGTATCAGATTCCGCTCCGCGTCCATGGGCAGATTGACCAGCACCAGCCACTTGGTGAACTGGTCCAACGCCAACACGCCGACCGCCAGGGCCGCCATCAGGCGGTTCCCTTGCGCGTCCGCGTCCTTCATGCAAGGGTGGGCCGCTGTGGGCCGAAGCGGCCCGTGGATGGCGTTTGAATCGGACATTCGCGGCTCGGTTTAAGGGCGAACGCAGCGAAACTCAACCCCTTTCCCCTGCTCCCGACGCCCCCCCGGGCGGCAATTCACCCTCCCGCCGAAGCCTTTCTATCTCAGCTCCGTAGCCCTCCCGAAACGTCGGGAAGCGGAATTCCAGACCGAGTTCCTCCTTCAATTTGCGGTTGGAGACCCTCTTGTTGGTTATCGCGCGCTTGCGTTTCCCGGTTTCGGCGTCCTCCGCCGCCGGCGGCATGGGAAGCCCCAGGGTTTCTGAAAGCCACCTGAAAAAGGCGACCTGCTCCACGGGTTCATCATCGACGACATTGTAGATCTCCCCGGCGCGGGCCCCGACCAGGGCCGCAACGATCGCCGAGACGAGGTCGCCTACGTGAATCATGTTCAGCAATCGGCTTGCCGCCCCGGTCAAGGCCGCCTGAGCTTTCAAATACTTCAAGAACAAATGCCCTCTACCCGGACCGTAAATGCCGGCCACCCGAAGGATTGCCGCCGGAAATCCGGTCTCCCGAGCGGCGTTCAACAACGCATCCTCGGTCTCCACAAGAATCCGCGACGTCTCCGTCGCCGGCGACGTGGCCGACGTCTCGGTGATCCACGAACCGTCCGTCTGGCCATAGACACTGCTGCTGCTGGTGTAGACATACTTCCGGGGTGGATGTGACCCCAGCGATGCCAGAATCTTGCGCGTGCCCTCCAGGTAAACCGCCCGATAAACATCCGCTCCGCCCCGGGAGGACGAGACGAGGTTCACCACCCAGTCAAACGGCCCGGGCAAGGCGGCCAGATCGTCCGGATTCGTAATGTCGCCGACCAACGGCTGGATTCCGGCCGCGACCAGATCGTCGCTAACGTCCGCGGAACGCCGCATTCCGAAGACCTCATGTCCTTCGGCAACCAGACGTTTCCCCAAGGGAACCCCGACATACCCGCAGCCAATGATCAGTGTGCGCATGATCCAAGTCTGCCAAACACGACGCCGCGCGTATAGGTCCTATCTGCTGCCACGCCCCCATCCGCCCTATACACAATCCATGTCCCGATCTAAACTCCGTCCATGACCGAGACCGAACAAACGATTCTGGATTGCCTGATCGAGCTGGAGGAGAAGATCGCCTCCATGCCCACAGCCGACCCGAAACCGAACCTGATCCCGCTCTTCGATCAACTGGATGAACTGACGCGCAGCCTGCCGCGGGACGCCTCCCCCGACCTGCTGCACTACCTCCACAAGAAGAGCTACCAGAAGGCAAGACTGTTCCTCCAGGGACGCGACGCGGAGAACGCGGCCGGCAATTGTCGCGGACATGTTTGACGACTCCATCGCAGCGATCGTCACGCCGGTCGGCGAGGGTGGCCTGGCCGTCATACGCGTCTCCGGCCCCAAGGCGCTCAACATCGCGGACGCTTGTTTCAAACCCGCGGGCGCCCGGGCTGTTCCGCCCTCGTCCGCCGATTCGCACACCATCCTCTACGGACACATCGTCCGGGACGGCCGGACCATCGATGAAGTCCTCGTTGCCGTCTTGCGCGCCCCCCGCACCTTTACACGGGAGGACACGGTGGAAATCTCCTGCCATGGCGGCCTGCTGGTTGCCAAGAGCGTGCTGGCAACCGTCCTCGCCTCCGGCGCCCGCATGGCGGAGGCCGGCGAGTTCAGTCGACGAGCCTTCCTGAATGGCCGCATCGATCTCGCGCAGGCCGAAGCGGTCGCAGACCTGATCCACTCCCGCACGGAACTGGCCCTCGCCGCCGCCAACGAGCAGTTGGCGGGCCGGCTCTCGCAACGCATCGATGCCCTGAGGGCCGACCTGATGCGCGTTCTCGCACATGTCGAGGCCCATATCGATTTCCCTGACGAGGACATCTCACCCGACACCGGCCTGCAATTGCTCCAAAACCTCACAAACGGAATCGAGACCATGTCCCGGCTGCTGGCCACGGCCGACGAGGGCCGCCTGCTCAGACGCGGCATCCGGGCCGCCATTGTGGGGCGTCCCAACGTCGGCAAATCCAGCCTGCTCAACGAATTGCTGGGCCACGATCGCGCCATCGTCTCCCATACTGCCGGCACCACCCGGGACACCATCGAGGAAACCGCCAATATCCGGGGCATTCCCGTGGTCTTCGTGGATACGGCCGGTTTGCGCGACGCTGGCGACGACATTGAGGCCGAAGGCATCCGCCGCAGTCGCGAAGCCGCCGCCCGCGCCGACCTGATCCTTCACGTCCTCGACGGTTCCGCCAGCCTGACTGAGGAGGATCGGCGTCTGCTGGACGAGTTCGCCGGGACCAAGCGCATTCTCATCGCCAACAAATCCGATCTTCCCAGAAAACTGAGCCTGCCGGAATCGGAGCGGGAGCCGCTGACATCAGCCAGTTGCGTCACCCCCGGCGGCGGCGATTCCCTGCGGGATCGCATCAAGGAGGCGGTCTGGGCCGGCGAGATCCGGGCCGACATGCTCGAGGTCATGATCAACTCCCGCCACCAAGACGCGCTGCGCCGCGCTTCGGAAGCCGCGGAAAGGGCGAAATCCACCCTCGAACAAGGGCTGACACTGGAACTGACTGCCATGGACCTCCGTATCGCCACCGCGGCCATCGGCGAAATCGTCGGAAAAACCACCACGGAGGACCTACTGGATTCAATCTTCTCTCAGTTCTGTCTCGGGAAGTAGCCCCCGCCCCGCCCACCAACACCATTTGGCAGAAAGCATGGTTGCGTTGCCGATGGCGAACGCCTATTGTCCCCCCCGTCCCGCCGCGCAGGCGAACAACGGAGGCGGAGCAGGTCTCCCCTCGGTCCCAGCGCATACGCATCGAAAGCTAAGGTCATGCCCGAACAACTGACGGACAGCGAAAAAGCGCAATTGGCTCAAACGATTGAGATGTTCGAGGTGATCACTCAATCGCAGCCGACCGACTATCAGTCTCTTGAAATCCTGAAAGAGGCCTACGTCAAACTGGGCCGCGAGGACGACGTCAAGGACTGCGCCAAGAAGATCGCCAAGGCCCATCAATTGATGGGCCAACTCTCCTCAGCCATCCTCGAGTGGGAAAGCATCGCTTCCCAATACCCCGACGACCCGGACGCCGCCAAGGCCCTCGAGGAAATCGAAAAGGGCATGGTGCCCGCGGACGACGACGCGCATGAGGAAGTCGCCGCCGCCAAACCCGCTCCCGAGTCCACCGCCACCAGCCCCGATGGCGTTCCCACCGGACTCGATGAGGGCAAGGACGCCCTGAAGCGTATTTTTGCCGACAGCGGCATCCTGCAGGAAGGCGACTTCAACGACTGCTGGCCCGATCCCGACGCCTACCCGCCAGGCCAGGTCGTTCCCCCCTTCGTCCAGATTCTGGCGGACCGCGGCCTCATGGAAGTCGAACCCGCCCTGAAACTCATCGCGGAAAAGACCAAGCTGGGCTTTCTCCCCATCGGCAACTACGACGTGGACATCGACCTCGCCCGCACGTTCGACCGGGACACCTGCAAGCGCTGGTGCGTCCTGCCGCTGGAACGGATGAGCAAGTCCATCCTGATCGCGACCGCCAATCCGTTCAATCAACAGGCCGCCGCCGAACTCGAACACGGCAAGAAGGCGCGACTGCAATTCTACCTGTCACCCCCGGAACAACTGGTCAAGGCCATCGGAGCCGTTTACCACTGACCCCCTTTCTACTATGGCATCGTTTCAAGACAGAATCATCGATGCGATGATCGAGGACGACCTGCTGACCAACGAACAGCGGGAGGAACTCGAAGCGAAACAGAAGGAAAAGAACACCCGGATGCTCAAGCTGATCGTTGACGAATCCTACGTCAACGAACAGGACCTCGCAGTCTGCATGGGGCGCGTCCTCAAGACCCCGCCCATCAATCTCCAACGGGTCAAGATCGAACCCGAAATCGCGGAACTCCTCCCCAAGGACATGTGCAAGAACCACAAGGTCCTGCCTGTCTCCAAATTGGAGGATCTGCTGTTCCTCGCGATGGCCGACCCGTTGAATGTGCTCGCGCTGGACGACATCAAGCGCATCACCAACCTTGAGATCCAACCGATGATCGCCACCGAGAAGACGATCATCGACAAGCTCGACAACCTCGAGTCCGGCGGCAAAACCAGCATGGAGGACCTCATCAACGACGCCGAAAAGCAGGCGGAGTTGGAGGCTGAAGCCGATTCCGCCGAGCATATCGACGAAAGCATGGAGGACCTCGAGAGCATGGAACTCGAGGGCGCCGGCGAGGAAGCTCCCGTCATCAAGATGGGCAACCTGATCCTTGTCCAGGCCATCAAGGAGCGCGCCAGCGATATCCATATCGAACCGTTCGAGAAGATGATCCGGCTGCGCTACCGCATCGACGGCGCCCTGATCGACATGACGCCGCCGCCGAAGAAGATGCAGCAGGCTCTGACGTCCCGGCTCAAGATCATGAGCAACCTCGACATCGCCGAACGCCGACTGCCTCAGGACGGCCGCATGCGAATGAGGGTTGGCGGACGCGCCATCGACCTCCGCGTCTCCTTCCTACCCGTCGTTCACGGCGAGAAGTGCGTGTTGCGTGTGCTCGACAAGTCCAACCTCTCCGCCAGCATCGACAAGCTGGGCATGGACGAACCCACCCTCGATCGGTTCAAGGTCGCCGTGCGCTCTCCCCATGGACTGATTCTCGTCACCGGTCCGACCGGATCCGGGAAGACGACAACGCTCTACTCGGCCCTGGCCGAGGTCAACAAGCCCGACGTCAACATCGTGACCGTGGAAGACCCGGTGGAGTTCCAGATTCCCGGCATCAACCAGGTTCCGGTGAAGAAGGAGATCGGCCTCACCTTCGCCGCCGCGCTTCGTTCCATCCTGCGACAAGACCCGGACATCTGCATGATCGGGGAGATTCGCGACGAAGAGACTGCTGAAATTGCGGTGGAGGCCGCCCTGACGGGCCACCAGGTGCTGAGCACCATGCACTGCAATGACGCCCCCGGCGCCGTCACCCGTCTCGACGACATGGGCATCGCCCCCTTCCTGATCTCCTCCTCCGTCATCCTTGCCTGCGCCCAACGCCTGCTCCGAAGGGTCTGCAAGTCCTGCAAGGAGGAGGTCGAATACCCGGCCCAGATGTACAAGGATCTCGGCATTCCGACGGACTACTACGACGGCGTGCAGCTTTATCGCGGCCGCGGCTGCGAACGCTGCAACAAGGGCTACGCCGGCCGCTGCGCCATCATCGAGGTCATGACCGTCAGCGACGAGATCCGCAAGCTCGTGCTCAAACGCTCAAGCGGCATGGAACTGATGGAATGTGCGACCGGCGAAGGCATGAAGACGCTGCGCATGGTCGCGCTCGACAAGGTGCGCGAAGGCATCTCGACGCTCGAGCAGGCTCTGGCTCTGACCAGCGGCCATTAAAGCCCGCGCCGCTCCGGATTCCCTAGCAATGACCGGGCGCCGCCGTCAGGTCCGCCAGTCACATGATCGAACTCGAACAGGCTCTTGAACGCGTCCTGACTGCGGTCCCCCAGCCCCTCACCGAGTCCATAGCCGTTTCCGAAAGCCTCGGCCGAATCGCCGCCGCCCGGGTTGTCTCTCCGATCTCGCTACCCTGCTTCGACAATTCGGCCATGGACGGATACGCGCTCCGCGCCGCAGACCTGCAATCCGCAACGCCCGAAACCCCGGTAAAGCTCCAGTGCGTTGGGGCCATTCCGGCAGGCTCTGTCTACGATGGCCCGGGTTTGAAGCCCGGCCAATGCATCCGCATCTTCACCGGTTCCCCGCTCCCCGCGGGAGCCGACTCGGTCATCATGCAGGAAGACACCCGGGCCGATGAGGCTTCTGTCGCTTGCCTCGATGCCGTCAAACCTTGGGAAAACGTCCGTTTCGCCGGAGAGGACGTCAAGGAGGGCCTGCCGCTCCTCAACCCCGGCGAAAAGATCACCGTCGGTCGCATCGCGGTCACCGCAGCCGTCGGCGTTTCCACCCTCGAGGTCGGAAGGCGCCCCAGAGTGGGGTTGGTGGCCACGGGCGATGAACTCCGGAAAGCCGGCTCCCCCCTGCGGCCCGGACAGATTTACGAATCGAATCGCCGCACGCTCGCGCAACTCGTCGCTCAAGCCGGCGGCGCGCCGGTCGAGTATCCGTTGGTGAGAGACCAGCTCGACGTCACGACAAACGCCCTGAAAAAGGCCTTCTCCGAATGCGATCTGGTCGTAACCTCGGGCGGCGTCTCGGTCGGCGAGCACGATTATGTCCGAGCCGCATTCGAATCGATGGACGGCTCTCTCAGTTTCTGGAAAGTTCGCATCAAACCGGGCAAACCGTTCGTGTTCGGCCAGGTCCGGGGCAAGCTGCTCCTCGGACTCCCCGGCAACCCCATCTCGGCGATGACGACCTTCCTCCTGCTGGCCCGCCCAGCCATCCTGCGTTTCCAAGGGGCCGCGGAAACCTCGCTTGAGACTGCAACCGGAACTCTGGTGGAAGACTTCCACAACCACGGCGATCGCCGGCATTTTGTGCGTGTCCGGATGGGCGGCGACGGTAGGATCCATTCTGCCGGCATGCAGGCCTCCCACGCCCTGAGCGCGCTACTCGACGCCAACGCGCTGTTGGACCTTCCACCGAGGAGCTCCCTTCACGCCGGCGCGTCAGCTCGCGTGCTCCGATTCGGGTAACCGCGAAGGCCCGGCCAGGCGCTGCGTCGACCTCCAGGAATATCCAATCCGCCCAGCTCGACCCGCCCTCAGAAAATATCGCGCTTGGACTTGCGAATGCGCACCGGCCCCGAGCGTTCACGGGGTTCCGGCCGGGAGGGCGATTCAGGCCGCGCGAGCGGGGCCAGAGTCTGCGGCCCGCCTGCCGGGGTGGTCAGGTCCATCAATCCCAGTCCCTGAGATCCAGGGTAGGCGCCAACGCTATCCGGTCGCGGCATTCCCCCGCCGCCTGTTGCGCGGGCTCCCGCCCCCCCCCCAAGACCGCCTTTTGACAACGCGGACTCTGATCCCAAGGAGCCGCCGAACGGATCCACGCCCGGCGCCGCGGCGACGCCCAATGACTGCTTCAGGCGCGACACGTGATCGCGATGAAATTCCATTCCGGCCCGACCGCTCACCGCATCCATCCCCATGGGGACCGCGGGCCCGACGGACGCTGCGCCGGACTCAGCCCGCGTCGCTGCAGCGCCCTCCCGGACACCCGCAGTCGGTATCGACGCCTCAACCGTGGAACCGCCAAGGATTGAGGACTGAAGTTTGGAAAGTTCCGCCGCCCGCTCCTGTCGACGCCGATCCCTCACGCTGGTCCTCCCGCGATCAGCTCCGATGTCGTCGCCCTTGTCCCGTTCCCGCTCCTTTTCCAGGAACCGCTCCACCCGCGAACGCTTGATCCCGACTTCGTCGAGGTCTTCATCCTCGCCCAGAATCTCTTTCTCTACCCGCTCCGCGCCGGACTCATCCGTCGATTGAAAAGCCCAGTCCTCGTCGTCCTTGTCCTGCTTCAGTCTCGCTTCAGGCCCGATCATTGCGGGAACCGAATAGATTCCATCAGCCGCCGAGGAGCCATCCCCTTGCTCCTGAGCGATCGCCTGCGGCTCAAACAAAGGTCGCGCATTCAGGCTTCGGTGATACTGCGCCTTTCGACCGTCGCGCCCGGAAAACAAGATCTTCTCTCCCGCCTTGACTCCCAACGCAGGCATGGTCAGGACAACCGTCAGCGCCCAGCGCGCCATTTGAAGATTGGGGTAAAAACCTGTCATACGCGTCGTTATCCATAATCCCGATCTCCGCCTCCGTCAAAAAGCATTTCTGCTTCCGATTCTTGACCCGGCTGTCACGTCGACGACACGCGCAAAAGGCGCCCCGCAATCGTTGTGTCGTCAATTAATTGGGCAATCATCCTCATGCCTGGCTCCCAGCCCCCCAACCAAGGCGGATTTACAAACTTGGCGTGCGGCCTTTGCCGCGCGCGTCTGCCGGCCTCAACGGGCGAAGGGAGAACGCGGAACCTTCTTGGCCGCCTTGCGCGCCTCCTTGAAGGATGTCACCTCGTCCTTCAATTCCACAATCTTCCAGAATTCCGGGAAACGGAACGCTTCACCCGGCTTCAGTTTGATCTCCGGACTGAGCAACTGAAGTTCCACAAAGCGTTCGTTCCAAGCGACTTCCACCGTGCATCCGGAGTCCGTATAGTCGCCGGTTCGGTAGTAGGGGAAGTATTTCACGAAGAGAAAGTGTCGCCACGCATAGGCGACCCAGCCAGCGTCGCTGTCGAGTCCGATCTTCATCGGTTTGCCCGACGCCTTCGCATAGAGTTCGCCGCGCCGAACTTCCACCCGGTCGGATTCCGGGGCCGTTCCGTTGTAGCTGTAGTTTCCGGGACTTCCCTCGCGCAGAGCCCATCCATCCTCAAACCGGCTTTTTCGATTGACCGGCACGATCACATAGCCGTCCGGTTGCACCGTCGTGCGATCCCATTGGCAAAATGACACTTCCCGGGGAGAGGTGTTGGTGATGGTCTGACTCAACCCGAGGTCCCCCGTTTCCGGGTCAATCACGATCTCCTTCATCAACTGCACGCCCAGCAGCGGATCCGGCAGACTCCGAACTTCCACCGTGAAATCGCGGACCATGCGCGAGCGATACTGCCCCTTGGAAAGGGTCGGGCTTGGCGGGATCCTCCGGGTCTCAGGACCGAGAGCCAGCTCATAACCGCCCCGCTCCAAGGAACCGGACGGCCCCGCTCCCCTGGAAAACCAAAGCAGGTTCTGGCCCTCTATCCCATAGAAAAGGATCCGACCGCCATAGGAGGGCGTCACCATCGCGCTGACGCCCGTATCCTCGGCAAACAAACGCAAAGCGCCCGCCTCCCCAGCAAAGGAACGCAGCTCAACGCCTTCGGGCAACAACAGCGGGGAATCCGCCGAAAGGACCCGCGTCGGCGTCACAAACGCCAACCCCACAATCGCGAACAAAATCAAGCAACGTCGCATAGAGCCCGCACAGATAAACCGGCCGCCCCATTTTGCCAACGAAGAAGCGCGCCCCGCCCCGTCTCGCGGCGGAGAACTCGGGAGCCTATCGACTCACCCCGTTCACAATGAACTGGTCCGACTCCCAATCCAGGCTCGCCGCAACGGTCGCGGGATACTCCCAGCCGATCAGGTCGTCCAGGTGCAACCGCAGTTTGGAGCGCTCCGCCACCATGGCCGCGGCCATCGGAACGTCTAGAATCCGCAACACGTTCAGGTAATCCGGGCCGTCGCGATGCGAGGCTGGCAAACGACGCAGGTCAACGCGGGCGACATCACGTTCAAACAGCGTCGCATAAAGGGCATTCACCGCCATGTCCTGCCGGGCCTGCACCCACAGGGGAGCCGAGGCGAATCCGTCGATCGCCCGGGTCGCCTGAAGTCCCCGTCGAATATCCCAGACCTGCATGCCGGCCAGGGTCTGCCCCACCTGCATGTAGCGCCGCCGGATCTGGATCGCTTTCCGGGCAATGATCTTGGGGTCGTCAAATCCCCGGCGCCAGTCGGAGAGCCCGATCCCGCGAGGAGCCAGAAAGATCCATGCGTCGTCCCGGGCAAGAAGTGATTGCTGCAACCGCTCAAACCCCGGCCCGTCCGCTTCGATGTCCGCCCCGCGCAACTCTGCCTGCAACGGGTCGCCGAACCCGAATGCCATGGCGGCCAGCCATCGATCCCAATCCGCGCGCCCTAGGGCATTGAACATCAACTTCCCAGGGGCGGCCGAGCCTTCCGGCGCAACGACATACAGGCGGAGCTTCACATGACGCTGACTCTCAAAATCGTAGGCCGTCAACTGGACCCCCTTGCTGACCGCGGAAAATGCCTCCTCCAGCGCAACGCCTTCCGCATCGGCCGGCCAACCGGCAAACGACTTCCGCTTCAGTTGCGTCATCGCCTTGCGGCTCATCTCGTCCCAGTCGGCCGTCGTGACCGGAACCCTCGGCTTCGGCGCCTTGGGCGTGAAAGTCTCGTGGACCCTCGACGTAATCTCATCCTTCGGCAGTTGCTCGAACACGCGCAACTGCTCCGGTTCGAAGAGCTTCTCCGCGGCCATCGTGATCGGCGGCTCATCTTTCTTGAGCCAACGGTTGAACCAGTGAAACGCAGGCACGCGCAACTGCTGCGTGTCCTTGTGCGGCCCTTCCGTGATCAGGAGACCGAGTCTGTCGCCTGCATTGTGCAAATCGTAGATGCGGGAAACCGCCCGGTGAACGCGCACCACGCCGTCCAACGGGAAAATCCGGTCCTTGTCCGTGTTGGAAAGCAGCAACGGCCGAGGAGCCACCAAGGCCGCAACCTGCGCGTAATCCCAGCGGTAGGTGTTCACCATGAACATGCAATCGCAATGGCCCTCAACGCAGCCGTCCACAACGTGATTGCGCATGTCGGCGATGCCCGCCACCGGCACAGCCACCTTGATGCGGTCATCCAGCGCTGCAATCCACCAACTGTAGGCGCCGCCCCCGGACCGCCCCGTCACACCCAATCGGTCCCCATCCACCTCGGGGCGCGACTGCAGATAATCCAACGCGCGAATGCAATTCCAGGCCTCCGCCCCGGCGGACGAGTAGCCGCG
>CAZFLK010000037.1:0-39852 GCA_964519245.1 uncultured Verrucomicrobiota bacterium | reverse complement strand
TTCAGCGAGTCAGCCCCGCGCTCGATGCTCTTGGAAGGAACGGCGACACCGATCAACTCCGGCAGTTCCCGGAGCAGCGTCTCACAGAGATTCTCGTGAAGGGTTGCGTGCGTCTTTTGAGCGGTCAGGGACAAAAGGCATTCTTCACTGCCATGTGCGATGCGCAGATCGAAGCCGTTGATGGCGGGGAAGGAGTTGGAAATGTGTTCGTATGCGCGCACGACCAGCTTCTGCGCGAATCGCGGCAGGATCCACTTGCTCGTTTCGAATGGGGCGGCGCCGGATTGCGGATCGACGCCGCAGAGTTTTGGGTGGGCGTCGTCGGGTTCGATACTGAAGTGCGCTCGTCCGCGAAAGCCTTCGAGGGGCGCACATCGTTCCAGGGCGGCGAATGTGTGTTGTATGCCAAGACCGGCCAAGGCATCGCGAATTCGATTCTCCTTGGACCGGGAGTCCGCTTCATATTCAGCGGCGCGATCGGAACCTGTTGAGATGACGGGGGCGGTCATTTCCCGACGGCGGCCTTCGATGCCTTCCCGATCGCCCGATAGACGCAGAACAATTCATCCCCAATCTGTTTCCTGGATTGCAGTTCGAACTGTCGGGCATCCTTGAGGCGTTGGAAACCGACGCCGTCCGCGATGGTGGCTGCGTCGCGTCCGCCGAGGATGATCGGGCAGATGGTGAGGTGGACTTCATCGACGAGCCCGGCCCTCAGCATGGCGTCGTTGAGCGCGCCGCCGCCTTCGCACAGAAGTCTTCTGACGCCGTGCGCCTTGCCCAACCAGTTCAAAGCTTGCTTGAGATCAACCTCGGATTCGCCGAATTGAGCCAGGTCGGCTCCGGCTGCTTCAAGTCGGGCGAGGCGTCGCTTGGGGGCGTTTCCGGCAGCCAGGACGATGATTGGCGAGAAGTCGGTCTGGAAGATTGCAGCCTGGGGCTTCAAGGTCGCCGATCCGCTGACCACGACGCGAAGATTGTATTCCTCCAATCCGTTCCTCACGCGCTGCTGTCGATGACGGGGACCGCCGGGGCCGAGGTCGACCCGATGCGAATCCACCGTTCGGGCCCCGGACATGACGGCGTGGACCGTGGCGCGCAGATCGAGGAGGTGATCATGGTCGGCGCGGCTGCCGAAGGTGGAAACGCTTCGGTCTGGCGTGGCGATCTTGCCGTCGGCCGTCATTCCCATGTTGATGAGAACGAAGGGTTTCATTCGATCAGCATGGCGTCGCCATAGCTGAAGAAGCGGTATTCTTCCCGCACGGCTTCGGTGTAGGCGTCGAGGATGAAATCGCGCCCATCGGTGTTTCCCGGCGACGCGAACGCGGAAACCAGCATCATGAGGGTTGATTTGGGAAGGTGGAAGTTGGTGATCAACGCATCAACCACGCGAAATTCAAAGGGCGGATGAATGAAGATGTCTGTGCGTGCGATTTGAGGCTGCAGGGGGGCGGACGATCCTGCGGCGACGCTCTCCAGGACGCGGACCGAGGTCGTGCCGACGGCGACAACACGCTTGCCTTCGGATTTGGCCTGATTGATTGAGTTGGCCGCGGCTGCGGTCAGTTCGAAACGCTCTGAGTGCATCTTGTGGTCTTCGACGTTGTCTGTCTTGACCGGCAGAAACGTGCCGAGACCGACGTGCAGGGTCACTTCGGTCGTCTCAATGCCCTTGGCTCGGAGGGCTGTCAGCAGTTCCGGCGTGAAATGCAGGCCGGCGGTCGGGGCTGCAACCGATCCGGGTTCCTTGGCAAAGACGGTTTGGTAGCGTTCCTTGTCTGATTCAGCGATAGCGTTAAAGTCCTTCCGAATGTAGGGAGGCAGCGGTGGTTGTCCGATGGCTTGCAGGGAATGGAGGAGATTGTCCGAGCCTTGGAAATCCAGCAGGTAGTGGCCGTCCTCATTCTTATCGACGACGGCGGCCGTGATCCCGGCATTCGTCCCTTGCTGCGACTTCAGGGCCAGGCGGACGCCGGGGCGCACGCGCTTTCCAGGCTTGAGCAGACACCACCACCGGCCGGCATCGGCCTCCTCGACCAGCAGGATCTCGATTTGCGCGCCGGTGTCCTTGGCGGCTTGGAGACGGGCGGGAATGACCTTGGAGTTGTTGAGCACGAGCAGATCGCCGTCGCGCAGCAGGTCGGGCAGGGCGGCGAAACCCAGATGGCGCCAGTTTCGTTGGCGGCGATTCAACGCAAACAGGCGGGACTGATCGCGCCGATCGATCGGCTCCTGGGCGATTCTTTCCGGGGGCAGGGAATAGTCGAAATCCGACAAATTCACGGCCGTTCTGTAACCTGATCGGCCCGTTTTACCAAGCGGTTTTGTCGTGGTGGGGGCGGTGTGGGACAGGGTGGGGAATTGGGGGGGGAGCCACATTTTCTGCAGAATCGCCAAAAACAGCCCAAAACAGGCGTTTTTTGTGGGATTAAGAGTTTGACGGATAGGGGCGGAGTGGGGCATTCTGTAGTGAAATGGGTTAAGTAGTGTCAAACCCGCGCCTTATGTCGTCGCCAGAACAGATTGCGCCGTTGAATTACACATCGACCTACGAGCATGGGGTTGATGAGAAGCGGCGCGTCCAGATTCCCTCGAAGTGGCGGCCGAAACAGGCGGGTATGGAGTTTACGATGATCCAGTGGCCGAAAGGGGTCGGCGGAGCGTTTTACCTCCTGGTGCTGCCGCCGTCCCAGGTTCAGGAGCTTTTGGAGGAGATCAAGCGGAAGCAGCGCGATAAGGAGATCAATGCGGACCAGGCGACAGCGATGCGCCGGATCGTTTTTGGTCAGGCGCAGACGGTCAAGCTGGACACGGCGGGTCGTATTACGCTGCCGGAGCAGATGGCCAAGCTTGCGGAGATCCCCTCTGAATCAACTGCCGTGCTGGTTGGAACCGGCGAGCGTTTCGAGATCTGGAATCAGGAACGCCACGCGGCAAAGTGCGCCGAGGACAAGGCGCTGGAAGAAGACGCGCTCAAACTATTCAGTCTATGAACTTCGCCAAACTATTCGCAGCGGGGCGGGGCCTGGCCGGCGGCAAGGGGCAACCCAGCCCGTTCCGCATGAACCAGAGGCTTCTGCCGAAATTCAACGAGGATCGGGTCGGACGATTCGAACGCACGACCGTCCCGGTCGAGCCTCGATTGGACCTCTTTCCGGTTGAGCGCGCGCCGGAGCCGGGGCCGCAGTTGGAGCCGGACCGCGAGTTGGAAGCGGAGGCCTTTGCCGGGGGGGGCGACGAACCGGCGGCAGCTGAGGCGCGCGCGGCCCAGGAGGAAATGGAGCGTGCCGCCGAGCAGCGGACATTCTTTCAGCAGGCGGTGCGCAAGCGCAAGCCGACGCAGGCGCGGTTGGAGCAGGCGGAACTGGAATTGGAGCGCGTCCGGGTGGTTCGGAACAGCCTGGAAGAGTCAGATCTTGAGTTGGTTGCCGTGGCCGGTCGGCGGCGGAACGCGGCCGGCGTCATCCCCACGGCTCGCGCCGCCGGGACAGTCTGGGGTTGGGTGACCGATCATCTGTTCAAGTCGAAGACGGCATAACCCTCAACGAACGAGTTTTCATGCGACGTGGCACATTGCATCCACAAGCCGGTCTTGATGTCGGAGGTGTTGGCGGCGTTGCGCCCGGAGCCGGGCGGGCGATTCGTCGATGGCACGGTCGGATGGGCTGGACACGCGGCAGCCATTTTGAAAGCGAGCTCTCCGACCGGATGGCTTCATGGTTTCGATCGCGACGGCGCGGCGATTGAGGCGGCGACCCGGGGATTGGCCGGGTTTGCCGGCCGGTTTGAGCTCTGTCGGGCGACCTACGATCGGATGGGTGAATGGGTCCCGTCCGGTTCGTGTGACGGGGTCTTGTTGGACCTTGGTGTGAGCAGTCCGCAGCTCGACCTCGGCGAGCGCGGGTTCAGCTTCATGCAGGACGGGGCGTTGGACATGCGGATGGATCGGCGGCAATCACGGACCGCCGCGGATCTGGTGAATGACGGTGATGTGGACGAGTTGACGCGGATCTTCCGCGAACTCGGTGGTGAACGGCGCGGCAGGCAGTTCGCGCGGGCGATTGAACGTGAACGCAGCATGCGACGGATAGAAACCACAAAACAGTTGGCTGATTTGATTGAGCGACAGGCGCCCCGGGGCGGCCGGCGGGCCCATCCGGCCACCAAGGCGTTCATGGGATTGCGGTTGGCTGTGAATGACGAAATGGGCTCGTTGCGCCGGGGATTGCCGGCGGCGCTGGACGTCCTCAAGCCGGGCGGACGGTTGGCGGTCATCACGTTCCACTCGTTGGAAGATCGCATCGTGAAGCTCTGGGGTCGCGAGGAAGAGCGCGACTATGACTTTGACGGAGACGTGGATGTGCCGGACCTGCGCCGGCCGCGGCGCCCCACGGTGAAGCGGGTGAACCGGAAGGCGATTGCGCCCGGAGACGCCGAATTGAACGAGAATCCGCGCGCGAGAAGCGCGCAGTTGCGGGTGTTTGAGAAGCTATGAAAGAGATGGAAGACATGCCTTTGGATGAAAGGAGCGCACCGGCGCCCGGGGTGCAGGTGGGCACGGCGCTGCGGGTGTTCTGCTTCTGTGTCTTCATCGGCGCCGTCAGCGTGGGCTACCTTTACCAGAAGAATCAGCTTGAGACCTTGGGGCGCGAGATTCGCGCCAAGGAAACAGAATTGGATCGGTTGAAGACTCTGAATGAGCTCAACCGGGACAAGTTGGCCAGAATGCAGACGCACCGTTACCTGGATATGAAGGTAAAGCAGTTGCGTCTGGGGCTGGTGGAACCGAGAGAAGAGCAAATACTGCGCCTGGAGGAGGCGCCGTACGCCTCCGTTTCCCGAACTTCGGCGCGCCGCTATGTGCGTCGGAGCGCGGGGGCGGAGGTGGCTCAAGAAAACTGAACTGTCTGTCCGGGAGCGAGTTGCGATGATCAAGGAATTCCAATTTGGCCGATTGACGTTGCTGGCATGCCTGCTGGTGACGGCCTTCTGCGCTTTGGGGTTCCGGCTCGTCGACCTTCAGGTCCGACAGCACGAGATTCTGACCTCCGAGGCCGACGACAACACGAAGCGCAGCGCGTTGCGGGAGCCTCGGCGCGGCGAGATCCGCGACATCCAGGGAAATCCGCTGGCGACGAGCGTCTTTGTGAAAACGGTCTGCGCGGATCCGACCTTGATTGGCGATTACCACGACGATGTCGCCCGTATCCTGGCGCCGTTGTTGAGGGAGCGGGTTGACACGTTGGCGGAGAAGCTGAAGCCGCGCATCCTTCGTTACGCCACGAATGGCGAGCCGGTCTTCAACCAGTATGTGGTGCTCAAGCGGAAGGTGCGCAATGAAACCTGGGCGCACATCAAGAGCGCGATGACCAACGTGGCGGCGCATGTGCCGATCAAGGAGCTCCCCCGCAAGGAGCGTCGTTTCTACCACAATCTTCGGCATGCCGCGGTCTTCGCGGACCGTCGCGAGGACCAGTTGCGCGTCTATCCGAACGGCGGTTTGGCGGCGCATGTGCTCGGCTACGTCCGGACCGAGGAGGACAAGTCCAGCCTGGAAACCCGCGGGCAGTATGGCGTCGAAAGCGAATTCGATCGCTATCTCGACGGCACCAAGGGGTTCCGCGAGTACGAGCGCGACAGCCGTGGCCGCGAACTGGTCACCTATCGAAGGGCGGATTATGAGCCCACACCTGGCATGAATGTCGTGCTTACGATCGACTCCGGGCTGCAATACATCGTGGAGACCGAGTTGATTGAGGCCTGGAAGAAACACACCCCGCTCAGTGTTTCGGCCATCGCCGTCCGGCCCCGGACAGGCGAGATTCTCGCCCTTGCGACCCTGCCGAACTTCGACCCTCATCATCCGGGCGACTTTCAGTTGGACACCTTGCGCAATCGGATCGTTGCGGATTCCTATGAACCGGGATCCACCTTCAAGATCGTGGTGGTGGCGGGGGCCTTGAACGACGGAGCCGTCACGCTCCAGGACCGCTTCGATTGCGAGCAGGGCGTCTTCTATCACAAAGGCGTCAAACTGCGGGACCATCATGGCTATGGAATGCTCTCCGTGGAGGAGATCATCACCAAGTCCTCGAATATCGGATCCGCCAAGATCGGCATGAAAATGGGCGGCGAGCGGCTTCAGAAATACATCCGCGATTTTGGTTTCGGCGAGCGGTCCGGCATTCAGTTGCCCGGCGAGATTCCCGGAATCGTGAATCCGCTGAAGAAATGGAGCGGCATCTCGATCACCCGCATTCCGATGGGGCATGAGATCGGCGTCACCGCTCTCCAGCTGGTGATGGCGATGAGCGCCATCGCCAACGATGGCAAGCTGATGAAGCCCATGCTCATCGATCGCATTGAGAATAGCCGGGGCGAGGTGGTCCCGCCTTACTACTTTCCGACGGAAGTCCGTCAAGCCATCAAACCAAGCGCGGCAAGACAGATGGTTCGAGCGTTGAAATCCGTTCCCCGCAAGGGCGGCACGGCGCCCCAGGCGGCGCTGGAGCACTATACCGTCGCCGGCAAGACCGGCACCGCGCAGAAACCGGTCAAGGTCAACGGCCGCTATCGCTACGTCGCCGGCAAGTACTTCGCGTCCTTCTGCGGCTTCTTTCCCGCCGCCGACCCGGAGATCTGCATCCTGGTGGTTTTTGACGAACCCAAGAACGGCTACTACGGCGGCACGGTTGCGGGGCCGGTCTTTCAGCGGATTGCGCGCCGGGCGGCCAAGTACATGAACATTCCCCCTGAACCCGAACTGCTGGAGCAACTCGAACTCACTCGCCTACAAGACGCGCCCCGCACAGCGCAACGAAACTGAGAGCGGCCATGAAACTCAAACAAATCATTGCTGAGATGGGGGAGGTCGACGCCGAGAACCTTCCCGATCGGGACATTTCCGGAATCGCGTATGACTCGCGGCGGGTAACGCCGGGCATGATCTTCGTGGCCATTTCGGGGCGTAACGTTGACGGTCACGAGTACATCTCGCGGGCCATCAGCCAGGGCGCCGCGGCGGTGATCTGCCAGAACGAAGCGGCGCCGAACGCGAGGACCGACATCATTCGCGTGGCGGACACCCGGGTTGCGTTGGCCCGCACCGCGGCAGCGTTCTATGCGCATCCGAGTGATCAATTGGATGTGGTGGGCGTCACGGGAACGAACGGCAAGACCACCGTCTCGTTCATGACCAAGCACATCCTCGAGAGCGCCGGCGTCTCCACGGGCCTGCTCGGAACCGTTCGCTATGAGATTGGCGAACGCACGATTCCGGCCCAACGAACCACGCCCGAAGCGTTGGAAATCCAGCAGATGATGCGCCAGATGCTTCGCTCAGGCTGTCAGGCCTGTGTCATGGAGGCGAGTTCTCATGGACTGGAGCAGAACCGGGTCGACCAGGTTGAGTTCAATGTGGGCGTCTTCACCAACCTCAGCCCCGAGCATCTCGACTATCACGGCGATCTGGAGTCCTACTTTGCGGCGAAGCGCAAGCTTATGGAATCCCTGCGCCACGGCAAGAAAGCGGGCGTCGCCGTGGTGAACATCGACGATCCACACGGGGCCCGCATCGTTCGTGAACTCCAGGACCTTCCCTTTGTCACCTACGGCCGCGCCCCCAAAGCGAACCTGCAGTTGAAGCGGGTCACCGTCGCCGCCGATGCGACCCTGTTCGAATGCGGCGTTCGTGGCGATACGCTCCGCTGTCGGCTGCCCTTGATCGGCCGCTACAATGCCAACAATGCCTTGGCGGCGATCGGCGCCGCGATGGCGTTGGGAGTTCCTGCGCCGGATGCCGCGAAGGCCCTCGAGTCGATGCCGGGTGTGCCCGGGCGGTTGGAGACAGTGGAGGCCGGTCAGGATTTCAAGGTCTACGTGGATTACGCGCATACCGACGACGCCCTGGCCAATGCGCTGGAGACGGTTCGCGAAGTGACCAGCGGCCGCGTCCTGGTCCTTTTTGGCTGCGGCGGCGACCGCGACGCCGGAAAGCGTAGGCGGATGGGCGGCGTCGCGGCGCTCCAGGCCGACTTTACAGTGATCACCAGCGATAATCCACGCAGCGAACCGCCCGAGCAGATTGCCAATGAGATCGTGGACGGGCACACCGCGCACTGCACCGAGGGCTTGATGGTCGAACTGGATCGGGCGCGCGCGATTGAAGAGATCATCTGGATGGCCCGCCCGGGCGACGCGGTCGTGATTGCGGGCAAGGGCCACGAAACCTACCAGGAGTTTGAGAACACCGTTGTTCCCTTTGACGACCGCGTGCATGCGCGGGAGGCCTTGGAGGCCATGGAAAACAGAATGGGATCCTGATGGAGCCGAGAACCTTCAGATTTGCCGTTGAGAGCTGCCCGGACGCCGTGTTCGAGGGCGATGACGACGCGGTTTTTCAGCAGATCGTTACGGACTCCCGCAAGGTGGGGCGGGGCGATCTCTTCCTGGCGCTTCGGGGCGAGCGCTTTGATGGCCATGATTTTGCGGAAGAAACCTTGGAGCGCGGCGCGGCTGGAATTGTTGTGGAGCGGGAATGGAGAAAACGGCATCCCGGACTGTTTCCGGCGCTGGTTGTGGAGGACACCACTTCGGCGCTGAATCGAATCGCGGCCCGTTATCGACGTGACTTCAATCTGCCCATCGTGGCCATCGCGGGGTCCAACGGAAAGACCAGCGTCAAGGAACTCCTTGCGGCGACGCTCCGTCAGGAAAGGAAGGCGTTGTGGAGCCGGGCCAGTTTCAACAATCACATCGGTGTGCCGTTGACCCTGCTGGAGCTGGATTCGGATCGTCAGGCCGCGGTTCTTGAGGTGGGCACGAATCATCCCGGCGAGCTCCGCGGGTTGTTGGAGTCCATTGCGCCCCATTACGGGATCCTGACCAGCATCGGCCGCGAGCACCTCGAACACTTTGGCGATCTCGACGGCGTCGCGGAAGAGGAGGGGACGCTCGGCGAAATGCTGCCGGCTGATGGCCGCTTCTTCGTCAATGGCGACACGCCCCTGGTGGATCGCGTCGTTGCCCGCTGCCGCGCGGAAGCCGTTCGCGTCGGGCTTGGTCCGAACAATGCCTGGCGCGCCATCGATGTGGAGACCACTTCCGCGGGAACGACCTTTCGAGCGCAGGGACCCGATCCTGCCTACCGCGGCGACTACCGGTTGGCACTGTTGGGCAAGCACCATGCCGTGAACGCGTTGTTCGCGATTGCCGTGGGCGCCGAACTCGGCGTTTCGCCGGAGGGTGTCCGGCGGGGGCTGGCTGACTGCCAACCGGCGCCGATGCGACTTGAATCCAAAACCGTGGGCGATGTCACTGTCATCAATGACGCCTACAACGCCAACGCCGATTCCGCGGTGGCCGCGCTGCAAACGCTGGACGGGATCCGTTGTTCGGGCCGGCGGATTCTCGTCCTGGGCGACATGGCCGAACTCGGCGA
Organism: uncultured Verrucomicrobiota bacterium; assembly: GCA_964519245.1. GTDB lineage: Bacteria > Verrucomicrobiota > Verrucomicrobiia > Limisphaerales > JAYPEY01 > JAYPEY01. Next base: position 30,410 of record CAZFLK010000037.1, on the reverse strand, counting down.
ACACAGTCGCGCCGCCCATGCGGAAGTCGGGCGCTTCGCCGCCGAGATCGGGGCCGACGCGCTTCTGACCGTCGGCGAGGCGAGCCTCGCAACGTCGGAGGCGGCACGGGCGGCCGGACTCGCGGACGCGACGCACTACAACGACTGGACCGAACTGGCCGCGGCGGCGAACGCGATGAAGGGACCCGGGGATGTTTTTCTCGTCAAGGCGTCGCGGGCGGCGCGACTGGAGCGCGTCGCCGAGGCGCTCCATGCCACGACAACGTGAAGAATCTGCGGCCAGACGAACGGCAAGAACCCTGTAACAGCGCGACAACCGTCAAACTGAGTGATCCACCATCTGTCACAACTGATATTGGAAGCCGCGAAGGGCGGCGGCTGGGAGGAGGTCGTCTCGCCGTTGAACGTCCTACGCTACATTACCGTCCGCACGGCCGGCGCCGCCCTGACCTCGTTCATGTTGAGCCTTTGGCTTGGCCCCAAGGTCATTCTCTGGCTGAAGAAGCTGAAGTTTGGACAGAACTACGCGGACAAGGCCGAGGAGAGCGGGGAATTTCAGAATCGGCTTTGCAAGAAGGGCACGCCCACGATGGGCGGCTTGTTGATTGTGTTGGCGCTCGACATCTCGGCGTTGATCTGGGCGCGTCCGAACACCCTGGTCCTGCTCACGCTGCTGTCGGTGGTTGGGCTGGCCGCCCTGGGATTCTACGACGATTTCGTGAAGATCACGCAGCAATCCGGCAAGGGGGCGACCTCGCGGGTGAAGCTGGTCGTTCAGTTCGGGTTGGCCTTCTTCATTGGAATCTACCTGTGGTCCAACGTTTCGACGCGCCCGCTGATCACGGACATCATGGTGCCGTTCTACAAGTTTCCGATTCTCACCGGGGCCACGGTGACGGGCATACTCCTCGCGGTCCTCACGATCGTGGGCAGTTCCAATGCGGTGAATCTCACGGATGGGCTGGACGGATTGGCGACGGGGTGCACGCTGTTGGTCTCGGTCGTGTTCCTGGTGCTCACCTATGTGGCCGGGAATGTCAACTGGGCGGAGTATCTGCAGATTCCCTATGTGGCGGGCGCGGGCGAACTGACCGTCTTCTGCGGCGCGATGCTTGGCGCGGGACTGGGGTTCCTGTGGTTCAACTGCCATCCGGCGCAGATGTTCATGGGCGACACGGGTTCGCTGGCGTTGGGCGGGGCGCTGGGGATCATCGCCGTTCTGATCCATCAGCCGTTCGTGCTCTTCATCGCCGGCGGCGTGTTTGTATCGGAGGCCGTCTCCGTCATGTTGCAGACCGGATGGTTCAAGTATACCCGGAAACGCTTTGGCGAGGGGCGACGCATCTTCCTGATGGCGCCCCTTCATCACCATTTCGAGAAGAAGGGATGGTACGAATCCCAGGTGGTGACCCGGTTCTATATTGTTGGCGTGCTCTTCGCGGTTGTCGCCCTCAGCACCTTGAAAATCCGCTGACCTCCTGACCCATGGATAGTTTCAAAGGCAAGACAGTCTGCGTGATCGGCCTCGGCGCCAGCGGCTGCGCCGCGGCCAGGCTCCTCGTTGCGGAGGGAGCCAAGGTCGTCGCGTGCGATCAAGCGGACAACGGAACCGTGCGGCGCGCCGCGGCAGAGCTTGAAGGGCTCGGGGTGGAAACTCACTTGGGGGGTTCAACGCCGCCAGAACGCGCATTCGCCCTGGCGGTCGTGAGCCCCGGAGCGCCCCCGACCTCGCCGCTGGTGGCGGGTTTGCCCCGGGGGACCCGCGTCATCGGTGAATTGGAGCTCGGATTTCAGAGGACGGTCTGCGGCAACGTCGCGATCACTGGAACCAACGGCAAGACCACGGTGACCGAACTGGTTCAGCGCATGCTCGAGGACGCGGGGCGGAAATCCGAGGCGGCCGGCAATATCGGCCTGCCGCTCTGCGAGGTTGCGCCACGCAGTCGCGATCTTGAAACGGTCGTCCTCGAAGTCAGCTCGTTCCAGCTTGAGCGGATTGAAACCTTTCGTCCGATGGTCGCAGCGCTCCTCAACATCTCGCCGGACCACCTCGACCGCCATGGAAATCTTGACCAATACGCCCTCGCCAAGTCGCGGATACTCGAGAATCAACAGAGCTTCGACTGGGCCATTGTCCAGAGCGAGGCGATGGCGCGATTGCAGGCCCTCGGCGTCCGCGCCGCCGCCAAGCTGGTTACGTTCAGCGCGGCCAACCGTCGCGCCGATGTTTACCATGACCGCGGTCTGATCATCAGCCGGATTCCCGATTGGTCCGGTCCTTTGATCGACATGGCCGACTGTCGTCTGGTTGGCCCGCACAACACGGAGAACATCATGGCGGCCCTCCTTATCGGGCGCGCCCTGAGGATCCCGTTGGAGGAAATGCGACAGACATTGAAGAGCTTCACACCCGCCGCCCATCGCTACGAGCTGCTGGGTGAATGGGAGGGCGTTCGTTTCATCAATGATTCCAAGTCCACCAATCCCGACTCGCTTGAAAAGGCGCTGCAAGCCACCCAGAACGGAAGCGCCGCCCCGAATGTGATTCTCATCGCCGGAGGCTCGGACAAGGGACTCGAATACTACTCCCTGGGGCCGTTGCTGGCCCGGCGCGTCAAGAAGGCCTTGCTGATTGGCGAGGTGCGGGAGCAACTGCGGGCCTCCTGGAGCCTGTTTGCGCCCTGCGCCCTCCATGATTCGCTTGACCGGGCATTCCACGAAGTGTCGCAGACAGCCGTTTCCGGCGACATCGTCCTGCTCTCTCCCGGCTGCGCCAGTTTTGACCAGTTCGAAAACTACAGGCGCCGCGGCGACGCTTTCCGTCAAATGACCCTGTCGCTGATGGCGGCGCCCGATGCCGTTGCGACGATTTGAACCACATTTCAGCAGAACCCCCACGAACCCCACAAGTCCATGCAGAACCAGCGAACATCCACCATGAGCACGCCCAATCCCTTGATGCCCCAAGGGGCGCTCCAGGGCGCCTCTTCCACCGCCAAGCAGAAAACCGTGGCCATGATCTTCACGATCGTGGCGCTTCATGTCGCGGTCATTGTCGTTGTCCTGATGCAAGGCTGCAAACGGGAGGATTCGGTCAACTACTCCCAGATGACCGATCCCGACATGCAGCCAAAGTTCGATCCGGACGACGGTTTCCACAGCCCGGAGGATCCGCCGCCGACCGCTGACAGCCTGGGCGCCGGCGACGCAATCGGAACCTCCGCCGCGGCTTCCCCCACGGCGACGCCCATTGTTGCTCCCCGGAACGCGAGGAATACGGCGGCAGCCGCGCCGACGGCTTCGGCCGGCGCCGACACCAGCGCTCCGGCAGCCAGCCCCACGTCGACCATCCCGGAACTGCCGGCCACGCCCGCGGGTTCCGTGATTCCCGCTCCCGTCACCTCGCGCGCCGCGACCTCGGCGCCTGAATCCACCGCGCCCCCGTCCATGTCCGAAGGGACGGCCTACAAGATCCGTTCCGGTGACAGCTTCTATCGGATCGCGAAGCAGTTCGGCGTTTCGTTCCGCGATATCGAGCGGGCCAATCCTTCGATTGATCCGAACCGCCTGCAGATTGGCCAGGTCGTGAACATTCCGGGCGGCCCCCGGGCGGTCGCCGCCGCTCCCGCTGCGCCGGTGGCGACGCGATCGGCGGAAGTCGCCGCCGTCTACACGGTCCAACCCGGCGACAACCTGACCAAGATCGCGAATCGCTATCGGACCACCGTCAACCGGATCAAGTCGGCCAATGGCATGCGTAACGATCGCATCCGCATCGGACAGAAACTGAACATTCCGGCGCCCTGAAGACGATGCGAGGATCCTTCTACACCCTGGTCTTCTGCGTGGGGGGCCTGCTGGTGCTGGGCATGGTGATGCTCTACAGCGCCAGCATGGCTCAAGATGGCGCCGGCTTGTTGGTCTCCCAATTGAAATGGGGCGCGCTGGGGATGATTGCCTGCCTTGGTTGCGCGTCCCTGGACTACCAGATGCTGAAGCGTTATCACATTCCCGTCATCCTGGCCGCCGCGGCCGTCTTGGCGTTGATTCTCGTTCTCACGCCCCAGTTGGGCAAGACGATCAACGGGTCGCAACGCTGGTTCAAATTCGGGGGGCAGCCGTCGGAGTTCGCCAAGGTGGCGCTCCTCGTCCTGTTGGCGTGGTATGGAGAGACCAACATTCGTCGGATGGACAACTTCTGGCGCGGCTTGGCTGTTCCCGGGGCCGCGGTCGGCGTCTTTGTGGGCCTGGTGTTTCTCGAGCCTGATTGGGGGACGGCGCTTCTCCTGGCCGCCCTGGGAGGCGCCATGTTGTTGTTGGCGGGGGTCCGTTGGCTTCATGTTCTGCCGCCCATCCTGGCGGGGATTGCCGTGGTCAGCTTCATGCTATGGGAGAACCCGGTTCGGCGGGAGCGGGTCATGGCATTTCTGCATCCCGAGGAATACAAGGAAACCGTCGGTTTCCAGACCTATCAGGCCAAGCTGGCGTTGGGATCCGGCGGCCTGTCCGGACGCGGTTTGGGCAATGGACGTCAGAAGCGCGGATTCGTTCCGGAGCACCACACCGATTTCATTCTGTCGGTCATTGGCGAGGAGCTCGGGCTGGTCGCCACCCTGGCGGTGGTTGCCGGTTTTGCCGCAATCGTGGTCTGCGGCGCCAATATCGCGCGGGGGGCGCCTGACGACTTCGGCAGGCTGTTGGCGTCCGGAATTACACTGCTCTTCGGATTGCAGGCCTTCATCAATATCGGCGTCGTCACCGGCAGTCTGCCCAACAAGGGAATCTCCCTGCCCTTCATCAGTTACGGAGGTTCGAACCTGCTGGCGATGATGACCTGCGCAGGACTCCTGTTTGCCGTCGCTCGAACGGCGGCGTCTTGTTCGCCGGCCGAGCGCCGGTTGACCGGCAGTGAGGATGTCTTTGCCCCTGAAACGGCATGACCGACAAGCGCTCCAATTCGAAACCGCTGATCGCCATTGCCTGTGGCGGCACGGGCGGTCATCTGTTTCCGGGCGTCGCGGTCGGCGAGGAGTTGGCGGCCCGTGGCTGCGATGTCATGTTGATTGTCTCCGAGAAGGACATCGACAAGCGGGCTGCGGCGGGCGCGCGGAACATGGAAGTGGTTTCCCTTCCTGCGGTCGGTCTTGGGCGCAATCCACTGCGCTTTCTGGCGGGGACGCTGCGTTCGCGGCGCGCCATCCTCAGACGCTTTCGGGCGCGTCGGCCCGCCGCCGTGTTGGGCATGGGAGGATTCACCTGCGCCGCGCCAATCCTGGCGGGTCGCAAGGTGGGGGCGACAACGTTCCTTCACGAATCCAATACCATCCCCGGTCGCGCCAATCGCTGGTTGGGGCGATGGATCGATCAGGCGTTCGTCTGGTTTCCGGAAGCCGCGAAGCGTTGGCCGCGCGTGACCGCGAACGTCGTGGGCATGCCTGTCCGGGAAGCCTTTCGCTCGCGCGATCGGGCCGGGGCGCGCGAAGCGCTGGGCCTGGATCCGGAGCGACCGACGCTGGTCGTTACCGGGGGCAGTCAGGGAGCCAGCGCTGTCAATCGGGCGGTTCTGGCGGCCATCCCAAAGTTGACCGAAGCGATCGAGAATCTGCAGATTCTGCATCTCACGGGCGCTGCGGACCGGGAGGAGGTTGCGGCTCGTTACGCCAAGACCGGCGTGACCGCCGTCACGCACGCCTTCCTCGACGACATGCCGGCCGCGCTCAACGCGGCCACGCTTGTGGTGGCGCGCGCGGGAGCCTCCAGCATGGCAGAACTTGCGGCGGTTGGCGCGCCCGCCATTCTGGTTCCTTATCCTCACGCCGCCGACGACCACCAATCGCACAACGCTGCGGCCTTTGTCGCCTGCGAGGCCGCGCGGCTGGTCGAACAGAACGAGTCGCTTCCGGAGGCGCTTGAGAGGGAGATTTGCGAGTTGATGACCGCGCCGCAACTCCTGCAATCCCTGTCGATGAATGTCCGGCAACGGCATGAACCGGACGCCGCCCGCCGCATTGCTGAGCGTGTGATGGCCAAGCTAACCCGCGAAGCTGCCGCCGGGAGCGCGCAACCCGCCGATCACAAGCCTGAAAAGGGACCGTTGGCGGAACGATTCACCGCTGAGATGATCACGGACCGGGGAGAGGGGGCGGCCGGATGAATCGAATGAACTCCACCCAGACCGGCGACGTTTTGTCGGGGCTTTCTCCCCAGGATGAGATCTGGTTGGTTGGCATCGGCGGGTGCGGAATGAGCGCCCTGGCGCACTTGTTGGTGGACCTGGGGCATCGTGTCTGCGGTTCCGATTCCGCGGAATCTCCCTTTCTGCAGCCGTTGAGAGAGCGCGGCGTGCCGATTGTTGTCGGCCATTCGGCGCCTGCATTCCGCGAGACGAAACCGGCATTGGCCATCTACACCCCGGCCGTCAGCGCCGACAATCCGGAACTGCTTGCCGCGGAGCAACTGCAGGTTCCGATTTGTCGCCGGTCCAGCGCCCTGGCTGCCCTGATGCAACGCCGCGCAGGGGTCTGCGTCACGGGCATGCATGGAAAGAGCACGACCTCGGCCATGCTGGCATTTGCCCTGGAGCGATTGGGCGCCGACCCCGGTTACGCCGTCGGGGCCGGCATTCCCCAACTGGGACGCCATGCGCGTTTCACCGCCGGAGCCGGCGACCGCGGTTTCTTTGTCGCCGAAACCGACGAAAGCGACGGCTCGCTTCTGGAGTTTGAGCCACGGCACGCGATCGTGCTGAATGTCGACGAGGAACACCTAGAGTATTTCGAGAATCTTGAGCGGGTGTGCGAGGCGTTTCGACGGTTTGGAAGCCGTGTCACCGGAAGGTTGGTCTACTGTGCCGACGATCCCCGCTTGTCCAAACTGTTTGCCGGCAGCGCCCATGCGGTCTCCTACGGATTCAATCCATCCGCCACCTATCGTCTGGAACTCGAGTCGGATGAAAAGGTCGATGCGCGGGGCGGCGCGCCGGGAACGAGGTTCCGGATTTTTCGGCGGGGCGATTGCGTGGGGAGTTTTCAGACCCGCTTGTTGGGAGCGGCCAGCGCCTCGAATGCCGCCGCCGTCGCCGCCCTCTTGATGGAAGAGGGATTTCATGCCGTGGATGTGGCGTCTGCGATTGCGGAGTTCACCGGGGCGGGGCGTCGCCAGGAACAGATATTTCAGGGGGGCGGCATCCGGGTGTATGAGGATTACGGACATCACCCCGAGGAAATCGAAGTGACGCTGGAGGCGTTGACGCGTCTTCGAGGCAAGCGGTTGTTGGTTGCCTTTCAGCCCCACAAATATACGCGCACGCGGTTCCTACTGTCCCGGTTCGCCGGCAGTTTTCACGCGGCTGACAAGGTCTGGATCGCGGATGTCTACCCGGCGGGCGAGGCCGAGATCCCGGGTGTGAACGGGAGGACCCTGGCGGAGGCTGTGACCGCCTCAGGCCAACCCGCCCGGTTCGTGTCTGATCTCGGGCGCTTGGCGGACGAGGTTGCGGCCGAGGCGCGGGTGGGGGATGTGGCGCTTTTCCTGGGGGCAGGTGACATCACCTTGGCCGCCCGAACGTTTGCGCAGAAACTGGAGGCTGAGTTGATGGCGAGAAAAGAAGAGCTCCTGACCGAACTGAAGCACGCGCTCTCCGACGCCTGTGTCGTCCGGATGGACGAACCCATGGCGAAACGCACGACCCTCCGCGTGGGCGGTCCGGCCGACCTCTATGTCGAGCCGGACTCGGAGCAGGCGCTTTCTGAAACGTTGAAGTTCTGCGAACGCCATCAGATGCCGTTCCGGATCATTGGTCGGGGCTCCAACCTCCTGGTTCGCGACGGCGGCTTTCGAGGGGCGGCCATCTGCTTGAAGCAGCCCGCCTTCAGCGAGATTTCCGTTGTTGGAACGGAAGTGCGTTGCGGCGCGGGCGCGCGATTGAAGAAAGTCGCGCAAGTCGCCAAACAGCACGGTCTGGGAGGGCTTGAATTTCTCGAGGGCATTCCCGGGAGCGTGGGCGGCGCCCTCCGCATGAACGCCGGGGCCATGGGGGGAGCCACCTTTGATTGCTTGAGTTCAGTCCGCCACATGAGCCACGACGGCGTCGTTCATGTGGCGCCCGCCAGTGGCATCGAGTTCGGCTACCGTTCCTGCCCGCTCTTCCGGGATCACATTGCGCTGGGGGCGGTCTTCGATTGCGTGCGATCCGAGCGCAGCGCCATCCAGGAGAAGATGGACGCCTGCAGCCAGAAACGTTGGGGCTCCCAACCTGCGGCGCCGAGCGCCGGCTGCATGTTCAAGAACCCGGACGCCATTCCCGCCGGCAAGCTGGTCGATGAGTTGGGATTGAAAGGATTCCGGATCGGCGGCGCCATGGTTTCCGATGTGCACGGCAATTTCGTGGTGAACGCCGGTGGAGCCAAAGCGGGAGACGTTCTGGAACTGATCGAAGCGGTCAAGCGGAGGGCGTTCGAGGAGCGCGGCATCGAGTTGCGCACCGAGGTGGAGATCATTGGCGAGGACGCGGCCTGACGAAGCCGGAACGACCGATGAACAATGTCCTCAAAACCAGGAACGACCGGAGCCCGGGCAGGAACATGGAGGCGCTGAAGCTCGCCGTCCTGCTGGGCGGCCCCTCCGATGAGCGGGCGATCTCGCTGAAATCCGGCGAGGCCGTGGCTGCCGCCTTGGAAACCCTTGGCCATACCGTTGAGCGCATTGACCCCCGGACGCCGGATTGGACCCTGCCCCCGGACGTCAGCGTCGTGTTTCTGGCCCTGCACGGACGCTACGGCGAAGACGGAACCGTTCAGCGTCAATTGGACGATTGGGGCGTTCCCTACACAGGCTGCGACGCCGAGGCGAACTCGATCGCCTTCGACAAGATCCGGACCAAGGACGCCTGGGCCAGGAATGGCATTCCGACTCCCCGCGGCGTGGCCTTGTCGGAGCCGCTGGCGGCCCCGCCGGACGGTTGGGGACTCCCGCTCATTCTCAAGCCGGTCGATCAGGGATCCAGCGTTGGCCTTCAGATTGTCGAGGCCGAGGACACATTCGAATCCGCCTTGAACCAGGCGCTGCAATTCGGGGAGCTCATCCTCATGGAGGAGTTGATTCGTGGCCGGGAGTTCACCGTTGGCATACTGGACGGTGAGGCGTTGCCCCTGGTCGAGGTTCGCCCCCGCAGCGGCGCGTTTGACTACGAGAACAAGTACACCGATGGCAAGACCGACTATTTTTGTCCGGCCGATCTGGAGCCCGAGCAGACCCGCCGCATCCAGGAACTGGCTTTGCGGGCGTTCGAGACGGTCGGCGGACGCGACTATGGCCGCCTCGATGTCATGCTCGATTCGCGCGGCAATCCGCACTTCCTGGAGTTGAACACCCTCCCCGGGATGACGGAGACCAGTCTGTTGCCCAAGGCGGCCGCGGCTCAAGGCCTCGACTATCCCGCCCTTTGCCAACGGATGGTCGAACTCGCCTTGAGGCGGGCAAATCCAAATCAAAAAGAAAGCCATGTTGTCGCGTAAGAAGGAAAACAAGAAGCGAATCCGTCGGGAGAACGTGCTTGATGTGAAGGCGCGCTCGGAGTCGGTCAGTCGCCGCCGCGTCCAGGTCGCGCTCATGGCCGTCCTGTTCGGCGTCGGGATCGTCGGCAGCGCTTGGGGTTTATGGAAGGGCGGTGAGTATGTGCTGGATCGGTTTGTCTACGAGAACGAGTCTTTCTCGATTGCGCGAATCGACATTCGTTCCAACGGGGTGATCACGCGTGAGCGACTGTTGCAATGGGCCGGCGTTGCGGAAGGCGACAATCTGATCGATCTCGATCTTCCGGTCATCAAGCGCAACATGGAGTTGGCGCCGAACATCCGGTCCGTTTCGCTGGAACGTCAGTTGCCGAATGTGTTGAAGATACGGGTGTGGGAGCGCAAGCCCGTCGCGCGGGTGGTTGCCGTGTCCCCGGGCAAGGGGAAGGACGGCCTATCGCGGACCGTCTATCTGCTTGATTCCGAAGGCTGCGTCATCCTTCCGGTCGATCCGAAGTGGCGGGTGGCAAAGGCGCGTCAGCGCGAGAAGTCGTTGCCGCTGTTGGTCAATCTCGATCCGTCGGAGTTGCGCATCGGGCAGCAGGTGGAATCACTGGGGGTCCGGGCCGCGTTGGACCTCGCGCAGGCCTTTCCGAAATCGCCGATGCATGGCGAGGCCATGATCACGACCATCGATGTCTCCGCCCCGACCACGTTGTTGGTGAGGGACGAGACCGGCTCCCGGATCACTTTCGGCCTGGAGAATCACGAACTCCAGCTGGCCCGCTGGCGGTTGATTCGCGATCGCGGCGCCGCGCAGGGACTTCGGATCGAAAGTTTGGACGTTTCCATCAGCAACAATGTGCCCGCTGTCTGGCGCGCGGCGGAACACCGCTCCAATCTCGAACCAAACACCGCCAACGAATCCACCACGCCACATAGGAGAACCAATGTTTGAAACTGTCTCAGTGATTGTCGGCCTTGAGATAGGCACTTCGAAAGTCTGCTGCGTCGTCAGCGAGATCCTGCCTGACGGGACCCTCAATGTGATCGGCGTCGGCCAGTCCCAGTCGAGCGGCGTCCGCAAGGGCGAGATTGTCGACCCTGCGCCGACCGAGCGGGACCTGCGCAACGCCATCGCGGAAGCGGAGCACATGGCCGATGTGGAGATTCGCAGCGTGTACCTCGGCGTCAGCGGCGGTCATATCCGCGGGTTCAACAATCGTGGCGTGCATCCCATTGTTTCCGACGACCGGGAGATCTGCGCCGAGGACGTTCAGGACGTCATCAAGAACGCCAAGGCCATCAACCTCCCGATGGAGAACACCATCGTGCACACCATTCGACAACACTTCCTGGTGGACGGGCAGGGGGGGATCCAGAACCCGATCGGCATGCTTGGGGCCAAGGTCGAGGTGGATGTTCATGTCATTCATGGCCAACACAACCGGCTTCAGAATCCCATTCGCACTTTCAAGGGGCTGCAATTGGACGTGGAGGCAATCGCCTTCAACGGTCTTGCCTCAGCGATGGCCGTGCTCAGCAACGAGCACAAGGAACTCGGGGCCCTGGTCATCGACATTGGCGCCGGGACCACCGATTACGTGGTCTATTCGAATGGGATCGTCAAACACAGCGGCGTGATCGCGGTCGGCGGCGACCACGTCTCCAACGATCTTGCGGTCGGTCTGAAGGTCTCCCTTGCCCGCGCGGAGAAACTGAAGCTGGAGCATGGCTCGGCCATGGTTCAGCCCGAGGATCGCGGACGCGCCATCGCGTTGAAGAATGAACTGGGGCTGCCGGACAAGAACATCAATGTGGAGCATCTGCGCCGGATCATGTCGTTGCGCTACCAGGAGATCTTCGAACTGATTGAGCAGGATCTGGATGAGGCGGGACTGATGGACTACCTGCGAGCGGGTGTCTTCATCAGCGGCGGTTGCGCCCGCACGCCGGCCATCACCTCCCTCGCCGAGGATGTGTTCCGGTTGCCGATACACATCGGCAAGACCAACGCCATCAGCGGCCTCAAGGACGCGCTTGAGCAACCGGAGTTCTCCACCGCGATCGGGCTCGTCAAGTTCGGGTCCTTGCAGCAGAAGCAGCGCACCACCAGGAGTTCCCTCTCCGGGGGCATTCTTCAGGCGGTCGGATCGTTTTTCCGTCGGGGTTAGTCGGCAACAGATAAAGGCATCATCATGGACAAGTCAGAGCAGACCAACAACACGACTTCGGCTGAAAGGCCGGAACTGAAGATTCGAGTCATCGGCGTCGGCGGCGCCGGGTGTTCGATCGTCGAGCGAATGATACGCGACGAGGACTTTGCGGCCGCTGAATTTGCCGTCGTGAACACCGAGAAAGTGGACCTGGCCAAATCGTTTGCGCCCAACAAGCTGCACCTTGAATGCAAGATGCTGCGAGGTCTGGGCACCGGCGGGGATCCCGAGCTCGGCCGCGTCGCCGCCCAGGAGAAGATCGAGGAGGTGACCCGGTTGAGCGAGGGGAATGATGTCGTTTTCCTGGTTGCTGGACTCGGGGGCGGGGCCGCGACCGGCGCCATGCCGGTGATCGCGAAATCGGCGAAGGAAGCCGGGGCGCTTGTTGTGGCGTTTGTCATGCTTCCCTTCGAGTTGGAGGGCGGCCGTCGGGTCAAGCAGGCCCGTTACGGGTTGGAGATGCTCAAGTCAGCAGCCGACGGCGTCATCTGCCTCCCGAACCAGAAGGTGTTCAAGCTGATCGACGAGAGCACCAGCGTGATGGACACCTTTCGCATGTCCAACGGATTGCTTATCGATGGCATACGCAGCCTTTGGCGTCTGATGACCCGGACGGGGCTGATTGATATTCATTTTTCCGATCTCTGCGCGGTTGTGCGGGGACGGCGAGCGGAGAGTCTGTTTGCCTCAGCCGAGGCCGACGGCGCCAATCGCGCGCGCAAGACAATCGACAAGCTCATCTCGCATCCCTTGCTGGATGGCGGGCGCTGTCTGGATGAAGCGGGCGCGGTGCTTGTGAGTCTCGAGGGCGGCTCCGACATGACCATGGCCGATGTCAACGAGGTCATGAAGGAGATCAACCGGCGCTGCGAGAATGCCAATGTCGTGTTCGGCGCGGCGGTGGATGAACGTTACTCCGAGAAGCTGAATCTGACCCTGGTGGTCACCCGGCGCGATCCGCGTGAGGAGGAGGCTGAACTGAACCCCGGCGCCGCCGCCTCGATCGACGCCTCCGTGCAGTCCGAGATGCTCGACACCCAATTCCTGAACAACAAGACCAGCCGCCCCAAGTCCCGACTCGTGCCGCCGCCCCCGGAGATGAGCGAGGAGAAGAAGCAGGAACTGCTCAAGAAGTCAAACGGACGAAACGGCGGCGGTTCCAAGTTTGGGAAGGCGCGTCAGGCGACGCTTCCCTTGGAGATCGTGTCGAAAGGCCGCTTCGACAAGACGGAGCCGACGATCCATAACGGGGAGGACCTTGATGTGCCCACCTACATTCGTCGGGGCGTTGGACTGAACTGACGTCGCTCGCCGCAGTTTGTTTCGACGTGTCGCCTAACGCCGGTTCTGTTCTCCTGTTCGTCAACGAAGCATTCGGAACCTCGGGTCTTTGGGGTGTTTTCCCTCAGGGGTGAGATCTCCCCGATCGTCCGTCAGGTCCCGACCGACGGCCCAGATCACATAGCCGGTGTCCAATTTTCGGTAGCGGAGGTCCGCGCCATCGAAGGGGTCTTGCAGGATCGAGGGAAGGAAGTCGGGAACGAGTTCGTCGAGGGAATCGGGGCGACGTGCGTCATGGGCCAGGCGATACCTCTCCACGGCAAGTCCAACGAGTATCAGGCGTAATCTTGTCACCCGCAGCGCTTCCTTCTCGATAATCTTGGAAAGGGCGGGCGCGATGGACTGGGTGACCAGGTTTCGGATGCCTTTCCTGCTCCCGTCGAGGCGGGCGTTCACCTCCTTGCCGGCGGAAAGCGCTGCAGGAAAGCTCAGGCTGAGCGCATTGAGATAACCCTCGTGCAATTGAATGTAGAACGCTCGATCGCGTTCCCAGAATCCCGCCGCCTTCAGCCCTGAGATGGCGGCCATGCTCTTGAGGCGGTCGCCCCCGGTGGAGACCCCGTTGAAATTCAGACCGCCGAAGGCATTGGGGTCTTCGAAGAAGTCGAGACCCATGCAGAGTTCGCCGGCGAAGGCGGCGCGCAGGGGAGCCAGTGACTCGCGTCCCTCGAGGATCCGGAAAAGGCGTTGCAGTTGTGCGTCGCTGAGCTGATGCCGATTCAGGATCTCCTCCAGCCTGTTGGCGACGATCGCGTGACCGGCGGCCCGGACGAGTTGCGCGATGACATCGGGCTCGCCCACCAACGAGTCCGAGACCCTCAGCGCCGTTTGCAGGTGTCGCAACATCTGTTCGCTGTCGCCTTTCTCGGCGTCAAGATAGGCGCGCCAGGTCAGCAGACGAACCGTATTCTTCAACTGGCCCAAGTGCGGCAGCAGCGTATTGAATCCCTGCGTGTAGTCCTGCGGGTACCGGCAGTGCGGATGGCGGGCGCCTTCATGTAGCTTGGCAAGCGTGGCCGAATTGGTCGACACCCAACCACGGACAAATTGCAGCACATTCTCCGGATAATCGTCGATCGGGGATGCCAGTCGATGATGCGCGGGCCCGTTCGTGTTCGTGCGATCGTCATTGGCGAAGGAATTGAAGGCGCTGAGGTAGATGTCCGCGGCATTGGTGACTCCGGAGGGAATCGCGTAGGATTCGTTCACCGCGACCAGGTCGGTGGGATGCCCCTGCGATTGGAGTCGCAGCAACTGGCGGTCCGCGCGCCCTTGAAGCAGGAAATGTTGGATGGTCAATGCTCCGACCAGCAGGATCAACGCTCCCAAGACAATCAGCATCTTGCGATGCGATGCCGGTCCGCCGGGTGATGAAGCCTGGTTCTTCGCTGTTTTCAACGGCTCCATTGGACAGGAAAAGCGGGAGCTGCTCAGGACTGTGGATCAAGGAAGTTTTCGTTCCGCATCCCGACCGATCACATCCATGCGGTGCTTCTGAATCTGGTTCTGCGACCAGCGTTCGCCTTCGCGCCACTTGGGCGGGGCGAGGCCTTTTTCCCAAGCGGACAATAATCCGGAGAGTCGCTCAACGATCCTGGGCTTCCCGCTCGCGAGGTTTCGGGTTTCACCAAGGTCGTCATCCAGGTTGACCAGGATCGGCGGATTGGTCTCCGAGCGGATCAGTTTCCAAGGCCCTTGTCGCACCGCGGCCGCCACGCCCCGTCGCCAGAACAGCGCATTGTGCGGCGCCTTCGGGTTCTTGCCGGTGAGAAAGGGGATCAGATTGACGCCGTCGAGGCGCTTGGGCTGTCGGTCGGGCTCGCCTCCCGCCGCCGCAATCGCTGTGGCTTGGATGTCCAGTGAGATGACAGGCTTGTCGAACGTCCGATTCCCCTTGAGTCTTGCCGGCCATTTGACCATGAAGGGCACCCGGATGCCGCCCTCCCACTTGGAGCCCTTCATCCCCCGGAGCGGACCGTTGTCGGATCCATTGCTCGTCGCGCCGCCATTGTCGTTGATGAAAAACAACAATGTGTCCCGCTCCAACCCCGTCGTCTTGAGTGTCTGCAGCAAACGTCCGACACCCTCGTCCAAGGCCTTGTCCATCGCGGCGAAGGTGCGGCGCTTCTTGTCCGCAATACCGCCAAAATGCTCAATATCTTCGGGCTTTCCATGCATCGGACCATGGACGGCCGTGTAGGAAAGGTAGAGGAAGAACGGGCGTTCCTGATTCCGCTCGACGTAGTCAACCGCTGCAAAAGTTAACATATCAGTTAAGTATGTTATTTCCGACTCAGGGATGACCTCGTCGTTGCGGTAGAGTTTCCAGTTTTCGGACACGCGCTTTTTACTGACGCCGAAGTAGCTGCGGCTGCCGCCCTTGATGCCGTAGAATTCGTCGAAGCCGTGATGTTTCGGGTGGAAGCGCTCGTGCGTCCCCATGTGCCACTTGCCGACGATCATGGTCCGGTAACCGAGTGGTTTGAGGGCTTCGGCGATGGTGGTTTCGTCGGGATCCAAGCCCATGTCCTCGGGGCCGAAGCCGGGTTGCGGGATGGCGAAGCCGTTGAACTCGTGGCCGAACCGCTGCTGATAGCGGCCAGTGAGAAGGCCGGCGCGGGACGGGCAGCAGACCGAGGCGGAGACATAACCCTGTGTAATACGAACGCCGTCACGGGCAATGGAATCGATCTGGGGCGTGGGTATCTGAGCGCCGCCATAGCAGCCGAAATCCACATAGCCGGCATCGTCAGTGATCAGGACGATGATATTGGGCTTGGCGGGCGCGGCTCGCAGGGAGAGCAGGGCGCACGAAATGGCCGAGGCGAAGGTGATTGAGAAACGGAGCATGGGCGGAGTGTATTGCAGGATGAGGGAGAAGGAACTACCGAATGCGCGGAAGGCTTGGAAATGGGGAGAGCCGAGCCGAGGGGATTGAGGGGTGAAATTTCTCGGAGCATTCGGTGCATTCCGTAGTTGAGGAGGGAAAACACGAGTTGGGGGAGGCTGGGCGTTGGGAATCCCTCCGACTGCTGCAGGTTTTCTGTCGTTGCAGACCGGAAACGCGAACGATGGTTGAGATCCGATGCTCTGTTTTGCTCGAATCCGGATTGACCTGGGCGGCGCTATCCTTGGACACTGGGATTCCCGTTCATCCCAAACAGTTCCATGAAAAAGATCCCATCGCTTCTCCTTTCCCTCGCGTTGTTTCTCGTCGTCGGCCTGCAGGCGGCGGAGCACAAGACGCCGGTCACCTCGATCGATTTGAACGACGGCGACACGCTGGTGTTTCTCGGCGACAGCATCACGCATCAGTGCCTCTACACCCAATATGTGGAGGACTATTTCTACACGCGTTACCCTGATCGGCGGATCCGCTTTCACAACGCCGGGGTCAGCGGCGACAAGGCCACGCATGCGCTGCGGCGGTTTGACCGGGATGTCGCGGCCTTCGAACCGAAGTATGTGACGATCCTGCTGGGCATGAACGACGGCTCCTATCGGCGGTTTGAGCAGGACATCTTCGACGTCTACGAGCGGGACATGTCGGGCTTGATGGATCGATTGACGAAGCTGGGCGCGACGACCATTGCGATGGGGCCTTCAATGTATGATTCCCGGGTGGCGCGGACGAAGCCGCCGCGCTGGCTGAAAGACCAGGAGCAGGTGAAGCAGGCGACGCGTTACTACAACGCGGTGCTGGCGTTCTATGGGACCTGGTTGCGCGACGAGGCGATTCATCGGGGCATGGGCTATGTGGACATGATTGCGCCGCTGAGCGGGCACACTACGCAGGTCCGACTCGAGGAGCCGAACTTCACGGTGATCCCGGACGCCGTGCACCCCGACGCCAACGGTCAGGCGATCATGGCCTTTGCGCTGTTGGAGCAGATGAATTCGTTGCGCCAGGTCTCCGGCGTCACGGCAAACCGGGCCAATGGCAAGTGGCGCGTGAGTGGAGGAAAGACGGGCAAGGTGAGCGAGGTGGAGGGCGATGACAACGGCGTGGCGTTCACTTTCCTGGCGCCGGCGCTGCCGTGGGTCCTGCCCGCAGAGGCTGCGCGCGGCTACGCCCTCACGAAGGCCGGCCACAAGCTGAGCAACGAGCGCGTGGTCGTGCGCGGGCTGAAGCCGGGCAAGTATGAGTTGAAGATCGACGGCGTCGCCGTGGGGCAATACACCCATGCGCAGTTGGGCGCGAAGATCGAGTTGCAGAGCAATGAAAAGACGCCGCAGTATCAACAGGCCTTGAAGGTCGCCCTGTTGAACAAGGAGCGCAACGAGAAGGCGGTGCGGCCCTATCGGAATCAGTTCTCCAGGTTGAAGGGGCAGCAGTCGCGGGAGCTCGACAAGCAGGATCCGGCCGCATTCGCGAAGTTCATGGAAAAGTTCGAGGCCGAGTTGGCGAAACTGAAGCAGCTCAGCGACGATTATTTGGAGAAGATTTACCAAGCGAACCAGCCGCAGCCGCGCCGCTACGTAATCTCGCGGGTGGAGTGATCCGCCGCGGCCCAGCGGAATCCAAGCATGACTGAGGAACCGCCGGAAGAGATCAGAAAGAGCCGGAAGCGTTGGCTGTGGGGAGCGGCGCTGTTCTTGGCGCTGTTCCTCGCCGCCTGCGTCAGTCAGCGGGTCTCGGGATGGCGTCATGAAGAATCGGGCCTGCTGCGCCCTGGCCTTGGAGCGTTGGCGTGTCCAACACAGGGAGTATCCTGATGCGCTCGGGAAGTTGGATTCCCTGCTGAATACGAAGGTGATGGTGGACCCGCTGGGCGCCGGGGCGATGAAGTGTCGTCGAAACGACGATGGCTCCTACCTTCTCTATTCCTCCGGCCTTGATGGAATGGACAATGGCGGCGATTCGACGACGGAAGACGAGGACGTGGATCCGTTCTGGCTGGGCCGCGACATGGTCTGGCCGGGGCATCCTGCGAGGAAGTAGGACGCGGGTAGTGGAACTACGGAATACGCGAAAAACACGGAAAGGAGAGGAACCCGAGGGCGAGGGAATCCATGGCGCAAGCGACTAGACTGGCGAGCGGGGTTGTGATGGGGAATCAATGTCTTTCTTCCGAGTGTTCAGTGTATTTTGTAGTTCATTAATCGCGCCATCCGAATCGCTCCTCCAGCGCCACGATTCGTTCGATCTGCACACCTGGGTAGTGTCCGAAGTTCGCGAGGATCCCCAACTTCAGACCGGTTGCCTTGAGGTAATTCTGCACCTGCGCGCGATGCTCGTCTGCCAGTTCCTTGAGAGCCTTCAGTTCGAGGACGATCTGATCGAAGCACAGAAAGCCCGGTTCATATTTGGTCTTCAGCGGGTTGCCCTTGTATACCAGATTCAAGGGAGGTTTGGACTCTCGAGGAATGCCGGACAGCCCCAGTTCCAGCTCCATGCATTCGTGGTAGACGGATTCCAGGAAACCACATCCTTTTTCTTTGTAGACTTCAAAACATGTCCCTCGAATCCGATAGGATTCATTCTCCAAGATCAGTTTCTTCTCCATCCCAGAAGTGTAACTACGGAATAAGCGGAAGACACGGAAAAGAGAGGATCTCGGAGGGGGCGACGCGGACGATTCAGCTCAAGCAAGCCCGGTGGTGATAAGGTTGAGGAGATTCGGTGTTCGACGTCTTCCTTCCGGGTTTTTCGTGTGTTCCGTAGTTGAAAAAATGGGAACTACGGAATAAGCGGAAGACACGGAAAAGAGAGGGTTTCGGAGGGGGCGACGCGGGACGAGTCAGCTCAAGCAAGCCTGGGGGGGTAAGGTTGAGAAGGTTCGGTGTTTGATGTCTTCCTTCCGGGTTTTCGCGTCTCCCGTAGCAACCTTCCCGTCCTGTGCCTACTTCAGCTTGTCCAACAGGTAATCGGTCAACAGCTTGCGCAGGTGCATCGTTGTGCCTTTGCGTTCGCGGATGGAGTGGGTGCGGTTGGGGTAGGCCATCATCTCGAACTGCTTGCCATGGGCGATCAACGTATCGATCAGTTTCTCCATACCCTGGTAGTGTACGTTGTCATCGGCGGTGCCGTGGATGAGCAGGAGATTTCCTTTCAGGTTTTTCGCGTAATGGATGGCGGAGCCTTCCTTGTAGCCTTTCTGGTTGTCGCTGGGCAGGCCCATGTAGCGTTCCTGGTAGATGGTGTCGTAGAGCCGCTGATCCGGAACGGGCGCGATGGAAACCCCGGTGTGATAGAGATCGGGGTATTTGAACAGGGCGTTCAAGGTCATCGAGCCGCCGCCGCTCCAGCCCCAGATGCCGATGCGCTTCGGGTCGATGAACGGGGAATCCTTGAGAACCTGTTTCAACGCCGCGGCCTGGTCCTTGGGCGCGAGGATGCCGACCTGGCGATAGACGCTCTTGCGCCAGGCGTTGCCGCGGGGGGCGGGGACGCCGCGGTTGTCGATGCTCATCAGGATGAAGCCTTTCTGAGCCATCATCCAGTTCCACATGCCGCCGCTGCCTTTCCAGCGATCGGTCACGGTCTGGCCGGCGGGTTCGCCGTAGACGTAGAGGAGCAGGGGATATTTTTTCTTCGGATCGAAGTTGGGCGGCAGAAGGCGCCAGGCGTCGAGCTCCACGCCGGCGCCGATGTCGATGCGAAGGAACTCGGACTTGGGGCGGTCGAGTTGCGCGATCTTCCTGCGCAGTTCGCGATTGCGCTCGAGTCGGCGAATGATCTTGTGATCGGGCAGGCTGATGAAGTTGTAGCGTGACGGGTTGTTGAAATCGGACCAGGAGTGGACGGCCCATTTGGCGTCGGGCGAGACGGAGTAGCTGTGGGATCCGGCGCGTTTGGCCGGCGAGACGCGGGTCGCGTCCTTGCCGTCGAGCCCGACATTGTAGAGGTAGCTCTGCGTGGGGTTGTCGGGAGACGCGTAGTAGTAGAGCAGGCCCTTGCCCTGATCGATGGCGGCCGCGCGGATGACGTCGACGCCGGCCGGGGTGATGGGCTTCGGCGCGCCGCCATTGCGCGGGACAAGCCAGACGCGTCGCCAGCCGTCGCGTTCGCTGACGAAGGTGAAGTGGCTGCCGCCGTTGATCCATTTGGTGAAGTCAAATCGCACATCCACCCAGGCGTCGTCGCGATCGGTGAAGACGGTTTCCGCGTCGCCGGTCCAAGCGTTGACCAGCATGACCCGGTTGGTGTTCTGGAGTCGGTTGAGTTGTTGGAGCAGGAGTTGGCGGGAGTTGTCGGCCCATTCCATGCGGGCGAGGTAGTGATTGCGGGGATCGCCGGGAATCTTCATCCAGGTGGTCTCGCCGGATTGGAGACTGGCGACGCCGACGCGCCCGTGGGCGTTGCGTTCCCCGGTCTTGGGATACTTGAAGGTGATCACCTTGGGGTAGAAGCCGGTGAGATTGTCCATCATTTGCATGTCCTTGACGCCGGATTCATTGATCTGCCAGTAGGCGATGAGCTTGCTGTCGGGGCTCCAGCGGAAACCGTTGCGCAGTCCCAGTTCCTCCTCGTAGACCCAGTCGAAGGTTCCGTTGATCTCGGTCTTCGATCGGGCGTTGGTCAGCGCCTGGATGGAGCCGTCGGCGAGATTCTCGACATAAAGGTTTCGTTCGCGGACGTAGGCGACCTTGGAGCCATCCGGTGAGAAGGTGGCGAACATGAGGGTGGAAGGCTTGGCGTCCTTGCCGCCGAGTTGGCGGAGTTGCTTGTTCTGCAGATCCAGGACCCAGTAGTCGCCGCGGGTGTTGGCGCGCCAGACGCGCTTCGTATTGGTGAAGATGAGGAGCTTGGAGAGATCCTTGGTGAAGCTGTAGGAGCTCAGGGAAAGCGCATTGGTCCGGCCCTCGGGAATCAGCAGGCTGGCTGCCACGAGGATATTGGTGGCGCCGGTGTCGGGGGTGAATTGAACGATGTCGCGCGCCTTTTCCGTTTTGGCGGACTTGAGGAGGCGGACGTAGCCTTGCCCGGCTTCCAGCCATTTGACGCTGTAGGATTCTCCGCCGTACTCAGGTTTGCCATAGATGCGCTCCAGGGAGAGTCGCGGATTGGGCTTCGCTTTTTCCTTCTTTTTGTCGGCGGCCTTCGTGTCTGCGTCGGCGGCGAGGCAGGGGAGGGCGGTTGCGAGCAGGAGGGGAGCGATGGTTCTAAACAGGTGTCTCATGATCAGCTATTGCGGCCGGCAAGCCTTTGTTGTGTTTGGAGCGCTGAGCATTGCTAGGGGCTCCGACGGGCTCTCGAGTTGTGCCCATGCCGAGCAATGCTCGGCGCTCCGATGGGCGGTCGAACTGCGCCCATGTCGAGCGATGCTCGGCGACGCGTCGAACAACTGTTTGAACTCCGACTGTTCATTTCGAACAACGCCCGCTTTAATAGCGGCTTATGAGACATGCGCCAATCAATTCCAAGCTCTTTGCCGCCAATCGCAAACGCGTCATGGGGCGCCTGGAACCGAATTCCCTCGCGTTGGTGAACGCGAACGACGTCCTGCCGACCAATGCCGACGGCACCCTGGTGATGCAGCCGAATGCGGATCTGTTCTATCTGACCGGGATCGAGCAGGAGGAGTCCATCCTCCTTTTGGCGCCGGATGCCTTTGACGAGAAGCATCGGGAGATCCTGTTTCTCCGGGAGCCGAACGAGCATTTGAAAATCTGGGAGGGGCACAAGCATGGCAAGGAGGAGGCGACCAAGATTTCGGGCATCAAGGAAGTGCGGTGGTTGTCGGAATTCGACACGATTTTCCGCATGCTGATGTGCGAGGCGGAACATGTGTATCTGAACAGCAATGAGCATAAGCGCGCAGTGATCGAAGTGGGGACGCGCGACGCCCGATTCATCCGGGATTGCCAGGCGAAGTATCCGCTGCACGACTACCGGCGGTTGGCCCGGATCATGCACGAGATCCGGCCGGTGAAGTCAAAGTATGAGGTCGAACTGATCAAGAAGGCCTGTGGCATCACGAAGGCCGGTTTTTTGCGGGTGTTGGATTTCGTGAAGCCGGGGGTCAACGAGACGGAGGTCGAGGCGGAGTTTGCCCACGAGTTCATCCGCAATGGCGCGAAGTTTGCGTATTCGCCGATCATTGCGTCCGGAGCGAACTCCTGTGTGTTGCACTACCTGCAGAATGACCAGAAATGTCGGAGCGGGGACGTGCTGCTGCTGGATGTGGCCTCCAGCTACGCGAACTACAACTCCGATCTTACCCGCACGATTCCCGTGAAGGGGAAGTTCACCAAGCGGCAGAAGCAGGTTTACAAGTCCGTTCTGCGCGTGATCACCGAGATGATCAAGACGACCACGGTCGGTCGACTGGTGAAGGACTGGCAGAAAGAGGCGGAGGCCTTGGTGGAGGAGGAATTGTTGAAGTTGGGACTGCTGAAGCCCAGCGATATCAAGAAACAGGATCCTGACAAGCCGGCGCTCAAGAAGTACTTCATGCACGGACTGGGGCATCCCATCGGGTTGGACGTCCACGACGTGGGTTTTGCCAGTTCGGAATTGGCGCCGGGTTGGGTGATGACCGTGGAACCCGGTATTTACATTCCGGAGGAGGGCTTTGGTGTGCGCCTGGAGAATGACGTGCTGGTCACCGAGGACGGACCGGTGGATTTGATGGCCGATATTCCCATCGATCCCGATGAAATCGAGGATCTGATGAACGCTTGAAATCCGAGACACGACGCCACGGTCGGATCGCGTGTGATCCGACCGTGGCGGCCTCGGCCCGGAATCGGGGAGGGGAAGCGTTCAGCCGAACGGCAACGCGTCCAGGGTCGTCTCGAAGCTGCGCATGTTGTGTGCGCCGTCTTCGCGGGCCCATTCGTAGAACAGGCGCAGTTTGCCGTCGTGTTGCAGGTAATCCATGTAGCGCAACGAGGTCGACGCATGGGGGCTGAGCAGCCCGGGGCCGTCGGCGGAAAGGGTGGTCCAGGTCTTCAGGTCGTCGGAGACCGCGAAGGCGCACTTCTCTTCGTAATTCTCATGATGGCCGGCGCTGCCGTCGTAGAAGGCGTAGTATTTGCCATTCTTCTCAATGATGGAATTGATGCGGCGGCAGTATTGATCCCAACCCGGCCCCTCAGGCTGAAAGATGACGCCTTGCCATTCCCAGTTGTCGAGGTCCTTGGAAGTGGCCAATCCGGTGGCGGACACGCACTCGCCGGTGTTGAAGATGTCGTGGGTCTCGTGGGAACCCGAGCCGGTGGTGTTGGTGGCGACGGCGACGCTGAGGATCAGATGCCAGGTGTCGCCCACCTGCATCAGCCAGGGATCCTTGACGCCCTCGAGTCCGAGGTCGCCCGCCTTGAAGATGGGTTGCATGTTGGCGGGGTCCAGGCTGGAGATATCGGAACCGCCCTTGATGACGCAGGTCTGCCAGCGGCCGTCCTCGGGGTCGACATAGCTGGAGAAATAGCGCCAATTGCCGTCGGCGCCCCGGCGGACGACGTTGCGTTCGATGGAGGTGGTGCCAAGTTGGTCCTTGGTCATGGACCACACATCCTCGTAGTTCTCAAAATCAGTGGTCTTGCAGATGCGGACTTCGCCGCCGCGATCGGGTTGCACGCCGCGCGGACGGCGAATGCGGTAGCAAAGGTAGGCGGCTTGGTCGGTCTCGTCCCAGGTGACGGCCGGGCAGCCGACCCAATAGCCTTGTTCATTTCCCACGGGTTCCCGGACGATCGCGCCCTGGGCCAGCATTTCGGAGGTGATTTTGTCGCTCATTAATCGGATTGAGAAGGTGAATTCGCCCTTCGTTTACGGGTTGGTCGTGAGCTTGGCAATCGGAAGTTTCAGCGGAGGCAACTTTCGGATTTACCCCGCGCGTGAAAGATTTGTAACTTTTGCCCTTTCCTGGGCGTTGTGTCAGCGTTCCGGGGTGGGTTTGGCGATGAAGTTGAATACGGACCTCCCAAGCGGCGTCTGTCGGGATTCGCTCGCGGTCTAAACGGCTAGAAAGCTAGATAATTTGAAGGCAAATTCAGGAAGACGGGTTGAGGCAAACTGTGGCGAGCGTCGTGGGGCAGGTGACTTTTCCGTGTGGAGGTTTGTCGTTCTGGCAACCGTCGGAGTGGTGTTGCTGGTCGCCAGCGCCTGCTCGACCGCGCACTATCGCAAGTCGGCGGACAAGGACGTTTATGAGTCCATCGATCTGATGCAGAAGGCCTTGTTCGGCGAATCCGAGGATTTTACGGTCGATACGCGCTATTCGAAGCGGGAGATGGAGGAGATTCTGTCCTCGGAAATCATCCAGGACCGGATGGAGGAAGGGACGCTCAATCTGGACTTGGAGGGGGCCTTGCGGGTGGCGGTGGAATTCAGTCGGGAGTATCAGAGCGACAAGGAAGCCCTCTATCTCAGCGCCTTGAGCCTCGAGGGAGCCGAACTCGCATTCTTTACCGTCTTCAGCGGCACATCCACCGGTCGCATCGATCGGGAAGCCGATCAGGACGGGCGGGCGTCGCTGAGCAGCGATGGGGCAGCGCGAAAAGCGTTTCGGACTGGAGGAATGATCACCGCCTCCTTGGGCAACGACCTGATTCGCTATTTCACCGGAGATCCGCGCCGGTCGCTGGTCAACGCCCTGACCCTGAATCTGACCCAGCCCCTGCTTCGCGGGGCCGGTCGTTCGATCGTGGGCAATTCCCTGCTTCAGGCTGAGCGGAACCTGATTTACCAATGCCGGCAACACGCCTTTTTCCAGAATGATTTCGCGGTTGGAATCGTGAAGGATTACTTCGGCCTGTTGGGCGCCAAGCTGAACCTCCGCAACAACTACACTAACTACCTTCGCAGTGTGCAGCAGCGAAAGCGGGCGGATTCGCGGGCCGAGTTCCTCGACAGTCCTTTCCAGGCGCAGTTGGCCCGTACGACCGAACTGGACACCAAGAACCGCTACATTGGCGGCGTGGCCAACTACTTGCAGAGCCTGGATCGGTTCAAACTGAAATTGGGCATTCCACTCTCGGTGAACGTGTACCTGGAGGACGCCGATCTGGACATCCTGCGGGAGACGGGTCTGCCGGATACCGCAATCGATGAAAAGGAGGCGATCAAGGTCGCCGTGGCGTCCTACCTTCCGCTGTTGAACGAGATTGACCGCTATGAGGATCGCAAACGCAATGTGAGGATCAAGGCCAACGAGTTTCTTCCCGGATTGGATTTCAAGTCGGACGCCAGTCTGAATTGGGATGACGAGGAGAATTACGTTGATTTTGACGTGGACGATGTGATTGCGAACTCTCGTCTGGAACTGGACCTGCCAATCAACCGTTGGCGGCAGCGCAATGAGTATCGCGACCTGATCATCCGGTTTGAGGCGGGGATCCGGACGCTGGCGCGAAACCTGGATGAGCGTCGGAATGTGGTCGCCAACGGCATCCGCAACCTGGAGCGGAACCGGAACGATTACCTGATCAGCGTGGAGGCGGAGAAGAACACCAAGGCTCGATTGGATGAGCAGGATATCCGGTCGTTGGCCGGAACGGTGAATCCGCAGACTTACATTGATGCGCAGAATGACTACATCCGGGCTCAGAACGCCGTCACCGACGCCCTGGTCGCCGTCTTGTCCTCCAAACTGGACCTTCAGGTCAACCTGGGAGTCCTGGACGCCAGCCAGGAGCGATTCTGGTTGGACAAGAAAATTCTGGAATCGTCGACCCGAGTGGCGGAGCCCAAGACCGCCGAAGAAATCCAACTGATTCCCCCGAACGAATTGTTCAAAGAAAATGAAAACACCAACTGAAAAACTCCTGGCGAAGCGGACGCCGCTGATCATTGGGGCCGCGATCATTGTCATTGGCCTGCTCGTCGTCATGGCGGGCGGATCTGAAGACGAAGCCATGGACGAGGAATTCTTTCTCGTCAAGAAGGACGACTTCCTTGTGACCATCGTTGAGGGCGGCACGCTGGAGGCGGTCAACGAGGTCAGCATCCGAAACGAGATGAAGTACAGCAGCAAGATCGTCAGCATCGTGCCGGAAGGCAGCTATGTGAAGAAGGGCGACCTGCTTTGCGAGTTGGATGTCTCCGAGATCGAGGACCGGTTGGACGAGCAGAAGCTGACGGTGGAAAGCGCGGAGTTTGCGGTCACCCAAGCCGAGGAAAATCTGAAAATCCAGCAGAGCCTCAACGAGTCCAGCATCAAGGCGGCGGAGTTGAAGCTGGAGTTTGCGGAGACGGACCTGAAGAAGTATCAGGACGGCGATTGGCCGCAGGCCCTGCGCGACGCGAAGGCGGCCATTCTGACCGCCGAGGAGAAACTCAAGATCGACGAGGAAACCTTTGATTGGTCCAAGAAACTTCACAAGCAGGGCTTCGAGACCCGCAACACCATGGAGCGCAATGGCCTGACCTTCACCCAGTCCAAGAACAAGTTCGAGCAGGCCACCGAAGCCAAGCGGTTGCTGGAAACCTACGAGTATCCCAAGATGATTCGGCAATACGAGGCGGATCGAGACGAGGCCAAGGCGGATCTTGAGCGCGTCAAGCAGCAGGCGGCCAGCCGCATCGCCCAGTATGAGGCTGAGGTCACGTCGGCGAAGACCAAGCTCGAGTTGCAGAAGAAGAAGCTGGATGAGTTCAACGCCGAGATTGCGGCGGCCAAGGTCGTGGCGCCGGAGGACGGATTGGTGGTTTATCCCTTCGTAAGCTATCGCTCCATGAGCCAAGCCATGATCGAGGAAGGGGCTTCCGTGCGCTCGCGGCAGGAGATCATCAAGCTGCCTGATGTTTCCCAGATGAAGGTGTCGATCAAGGTTCACGAGACCCATGTGAACCAGGTTGTTCAGGGGATGCAGGCCTACGTCGATCTGGATTCCTTTCCCGACTCCCGTTTTGGCGCGCACGTGCGCAAGGTCAACACGATGCCGGACCAGCAGAGCCGATTTTCCAATCCCGACCTCAAGGTCTACGGCACCGAGATCCTGATTGACGACAAGCTGCCGGATGTGAAGCCGGGGCTCTCGGCTCGCGCTGAGATCATCATCACCAACCTGCAAAGCGTGATCAAGGTGCCGGTCCAGTGCGTGACCACACTCAAGGGCAAGCAGGTCGCCTATGTTCAGAAGGGCAACGAGCCG
Organism: uncultured Verrucomicrobiota bacterium; assembly: GCA_964519245.1. GTDB lineage: Bacteria > Verrucomicrobiota > Verrucomicrobiia > Limisphaerales > JAYPEY01 > JAYPEY01. The sequence goes on along the minus strand of CAZFLK010000037.1, from coordinate 3,298 downwards.
ACGCCGGTCCATGTGGAAGTCGGCATGTTCAATCACAAGTTCATCGAGATCAAGAGTGGCCTGGACGAGGGCGACAAGGTGCTCCTCTCGCCGCCGTTGGATGCGAGCGACGAAGGGTTGGAAGACACCTTTGTCGGCGATGGCGAGGCCCTGCCCGAAGGGAAGGATCCGAAGAAGGTGCAGGAGGAATTGCGCCGGTCTGAGAAAAGCAAGGTCGGCCAGCAGAAGGGCGGCTTTGATCGCGAGGCCATGATGAAACGCTTCGACAAGGACGGCGACGGCAAACTCAGTGAATCGGAACGCGCGGAGATGCAGAAGTCCTTCAAAGGCCGTCAGAAGGGCGGCAAGGGCGGCAAGGGTGGCAAGGGAGGGGGCGAAGGCGGGCGGCCGAAAAGTCGTGATGGAGCGGCGTTGCCTGGTTCCGCTACCGGGGGCGCCTTGGCAATGGGGCACGCCTTGGATGGGATCGTGGCCGGTTTGAAACGGGGTTGAGCGTCGTTGGGCGCCCAGGGATTGCAAGCACGTGAGCAACCACGCGATTATCCGGATCGAGGAGATCCAGAAGAAGTACGTCATGGGCGACATCGATGTGATGGCGCTGCGCGGTGTGAACATGGACGTCGAGGAGGGCACCTATCTGGCCATCATGGGGCCCTCGGGTTCCGGCAAGTCCACGATGTTGAACATCCTGGGAATGCTGGATCGGCCGACTCACGGCCGCTACCTGCTTGGGGGGCAGGATGTCTCCAAGATGCCGGATGATGAGCTCTCCGTGAATCGCGGCAAGCGGCTCGGCTTCATTTTCCAATCCTACAACCTGATCGACCAGTTGACGGTGATCGAAAACATCCACGTGCCCTTGTTCTATCAGGGCGTCGATCTGAACGACTGTTACGACCACTGCGTGGATCTCGCCAAGATGGTCGGCCTGGCCGAGCGTCTGGATCACCGGCCCAAGGAATTGTCCGGCGGCCAGCAGCAACGCGTCGCCATCGCCCGGTCCCTGGTGAACGATCCCCTGATGATCCTGGCTGACGAACCCACGGGAAACCTGGATTCCAAGACCGGTTTGGAAGTCCTGGAGATCATCGACAAGCTCAACGCCAGCGGCAAGACGATCGTTCTGGTGACGCATGACCCGAATGTGGCCGAGCGCGCGCATCGGGTGGTGCACATGAAGGACGGCAACATCGATCAGGACATCATGAACCGCGAGATTCCCAAGCTGGAGAAATCCCGGTTCATGGAGGCCGCAAACGCCTGAGGCGCATCCGATCATGATTTCCCTTCGTCTACTCCGCACCATTCAGCTGGGCATCAAGAGCCTGCTGCTGCACAAGTTGCGCTCCGGCCTGACCATGTTGGGCATCATCTTCGGCGTGTGTTCGGTGATCGCGATGTTGGCGATCGGCGAGGGCGCGTCCTACGAGGCCCAAGAGCGCATCAAGCGGCTGGGCAGCAAGAACATCATCCTGCGCAGCGTGAAGCCGGCCGAGGACGAGCAGGAAGCCGCGTCGGGTTCCCGAGGCTTCGTGTTGGAATACGGCCTGACCTACGACGACGCGCATCGTTTGCGCGACACGATCCCCGGGGTTGAGCGCGTGTTGCCGATGCGGTTGATCCGCGACAATGTGCGCTTCTCGCGCAGTTACATTCCCTGCCAGATCGTGGGCACCATGCCGGCCTATGCGGAGATTGTGGGGCTCGACATTGTGGCCGGACGCTTTCTCTCGCCGACTGACGAGCGGCACCAGCACAATATCTGCGCCATCACGCAGAGCTTGGCGGAGCGATTGTTTCCCTATCAGAATCCCCTCGAACAGCCGATCAAGGTCGGCTCGGTCTACTACCAGGTGGTGGGGATCGTGCGGGAGACCAACATGCCGGACCAGCGCGCGCAGCAGGGCGACGGCGACGGCGAACCGCTGGACAACAACATCTACCTCCCGCTGTCGACCGTGCGCAAACGGTTCGGGGAAACCCTGATCAAGCGGTCCCAAGGCAGTTTCAGCGCCGAGCGAATCGAGTTGCACGAGATCCGCATGCAGATGAAGGAGGAAAAATACGTGGAAATTGCGGATCCGCAGGTCAAGACCGTGCTGGGCAGGTTTCACGAGAAAACCGATTACGAGGTGATCGTTCCGCTGGAGTTGCTGCGTCAGGCGGAAGAGACGAAGCGCATGTTCAACATCGTGCTCGGCGCCATCGCCGCGATCTCGTTGCTGGTCGGCGGCATTGGCATCATGAACATCATGTTGGCGACCGTGACGGAGCGCACCCGGGAGATTGGCGTGCGACGCGCCCTCGGAGCCAAGAAGCAGGACATCGTCACCCAGTTCCTGGTCGAAACGGTCGTCCTGTCGGTCGGGGGCGGCGTGATCGGTGTGATCTTCGGCGTCGTGATTCCCGCGGCCGTCGAGCATTTCGCCGAGATGAAGACCATTGTAACGCCGGCATCGGTCATCATCGCTTTCGGCATCTCCGGCGCCGTCGGAATCCTCTTCGGCATCTATCCCGCTTCCTCCGCCGCGGACCTCGATCCCATCGAGGCCCTGCGCCACGAATGAGGATGATTCGGGTGGGGCGGCTCCCGCGATCGCAGGCAAGAGGGTTGCGGCCGCTTTCGGGAGAGATTGTGTGAAGACGCGATGGATTCGTAGCGGACGAGGCAACGCTTGCCTCACCGTAGCCGGCAGGTTCACTTAGCAACGACTTTCAAACGGGAATGAGCTTCCCTACGTCGGCTGCCGCCCTTTTCAAACAGTCTCGCGAGAAGGTGAACGGCCCGTATCGGGCAACACGCAATGTGGACAATCGGGCGCTTTCACTCTACTTTTCGGACCTCTTTCCGGGCCCATAGCTCAGCGGTTAGAGCAGGCGACTCATAATCGCTTGGTCGTAGGTTCAAATCCTACTGGGCCCACCATTCTCTCCCAAGGGGTTACGCATCCGATTGCCATGGCTGAAAAACTCGGCGTGGCAGAGGGATGGTCGAAATTCTTCGACTTGGCAGCGAAGCGGAGTTGCTCTGATCTCTATCGGAGTTCGAGATCTCGTTCGCTCTCCGGCGCGAACGCTCGTCGATTTTCGATCACCTCTGGTCGAATGGTTGGAAGAAGACCCTGAGAGCCAGAGGAAGGGGGGCGATTGGCACGGGAACCGGCCACAGAATGGGGTGATGTGATTGGGGCATCGTAGAGCGATGTTTGCGAGGGGGTGAGTCTGCGCGGCGGGGAGTCATTGGTTGACACAATGTGCAAAGCGCCCTGGATCCCGTTGCCTCATGGGAAAATGACAC
>CAZFLK010000036.1:0-40469 GCA_964519245.1 uncultured Verrucomicrobiota bacterium | reverse complement strand
CAGCCCGGTATCCGACTCGGTCAATGATCAGGCTGAAGACAATGATGCTGATGGCAAAAGGCCAGATGCCGGCTCCGAACAGCTCTTGTGATTGAACTCCGTCCAAGTCAAAAGTGGCGGGCCAGAGGTCAGGGGTGTTGACTAGGAACGCGCGTGTAATAAACGCGAACGCCGTCGTGATCAGGGCGATGAAGCAACCCCAAAACAACATTTGGTTGCCTTCTTTGTTTGCTGTGTCTGTGCTCATGTTTGTTTGGTTCGGTCGGTGATGTGCGGCTTGAATCCGTTCAAGCCAGGGTAAACTCGGGGAGATTGACGATCTTGCCGCCCTGTTCGGCGGACTGGTGGGCGCAGATGCCAACGCAGGTCCAGTTGGCGGAGGTCGTTGCGTTGGGCCAGGGGTCGCGATCCTCGGCGAGGGAGCTGAGGAATTCGTTCACCATGTGGGGGTGGCTGCCGCCGTGGCCTCCGCCCTGGACAAAGGAGAGGTGATCGGCGTCCTCGATGGTCTGGGTGAACTTGCGGATCGGCTCGGGCAGAAGGTGGGCGAAGTCGGGGACCTCGACCTTTTCGGGGATTTCGGGCTCGGGACGTTTGGCGACGTGCAGGATGTGCGGGTCGATTTCGGTGAGCGTCCATTCAAAGCTCTTCTTGGTGCCGTAGACGTCAATGCTCTCGCGGTATTGGCGGGCGACATCGTAGAGAAAGCGCCAGATGTGGGCGGTGAGATCGCTGTCCTTCACCTTGATGTGGCAGGTCTCGACGGCAAACCGGTTGCCGCTCTTCTGCGCGATGTCGTCCCGCACCGTGCCGCTGCCGAAGCAGCTGACGTATTCCGCCTTGCCGTCGACCATGCCGAGGCAGGGGCTGACGACGTGGGTGGCGTAGTGCATGGGGATCATCTTCTCCCAGTAGGAGGGCCAGCCATCCATGTCCTGCGGGTGGCTGGCGGCGAGATACTGCAGCTTGCCAAGTTCGCCCTTGTCGTAGAGGTCCTTGATGAAGAGGAACTCGCGGCTGTAGACGACCGTTTCGGCCATCATGTATTTGAGTCCGGTCTCCTCGACGACTTTGCAGATCTCCTCACATTCCTCAATGGTGGTGGCCATCGGGACGGTGCACATGACGTGCTTGCCGGCGCGGAGGGCCTTGAGGGACTGGGGGGCGTGGTCGGGAATGGGGGAATTGATGTGGACCGCGTCGATCTCCGGATCCTTGAGCAGTTCGTCGTAGTCGGTGTAGCGCTTCTCGATGCCGAATTGGTCGGCGACCTTGTTCATCTCCGCCTCATTGCGGCGACAGACGGCGATGACATTGCCATTCGGATGGGCCTGATGGATGGGGATCATCTCGGCGCCGAAGCCCAGTCCGACGACGGCGATGTTGAACTGCTTTTCGCTCATGACGTGATTGTTCTCTGCAATAGTCCGCGATTCAAATGCACACGGCTCCCAGACGAGGGGTGGCCGAAGCCGGTGTTGACGACAGCGCGAGATGACACCGGCGGGGGGAGGAACTGTCAACGGTAAACTGGCGGGGAACTCATGGCGCCTGGGCCCAGGAATAAAGACGTGCTTGATGCTGTCTGATTCGGCAGACTGGGAAGCCATGCGAAGCTTCCGTTCTACGATAATCTTCCTTGCCTGTCTTGCGTTTGCGGGACCGGAAGTCCTTGGACATCCGATCCCGGATCTGCCGGTTCGAGGTTACTTCCACAAGGGAGGCGCCGCGATTTTGCGGGTTGAGGTGGATCCGCGTTGTTTTGCGAAGGACGCGGAGCAGGAGCCCTATCTTCAGAAGTGGGTCCTGGACGAATCCTCGGAGGCTGAGAAGAAGAAGTTGTTCGCGCAGGCCCGCGAGTTGATCTCAAAGTCGATCACCTTTCATTTTGAGCCGGGCGGCCAGGTGGAGCCGGATTTCGAATGGAGGTTCACTTCGCACGACGCCAAGCGGTTGCTGGAGGACGGCGATCCGGTCGTGATGACGGCGGAGTGGAAGACGGTGATTTCGAAGGAGGTGCGCGGATATCGCATCAAGGCCCTCGACGACCACGAGTTTGCCGTGCCGTTCATCAACCATTTTGAAGGCAAGCCGATCGAGCGGGTGGCGGTGCTGTTTCCGGGCGAGGAGAGTTTTCTTCTGGATCTGAGCCGTCATCAAAGCAAGGCCGCCGCCAAGCAGGGGCCGCGGGCGGACGCCGGCGCGGAGCCGAGGAACGCCGGTCCGGAGGGGGCGGTCGATGAGGTCTCCATGCCGCGCCGCGCCGCGTGGCCGGGATGGCGCGCGCTTGCGGGGGGAGCGGTTTCGGTCGGGCTTTGGGCGTTGGCGAGGGCCGTTCGCGAGCGCCTGGGCTAGGCGCGACAGATCGAGCTTGCTTTGGCTTAGCCCCTTCATAGGGTCTCTGCATGACCGATCACGATAGCGATGATTCGTCCAGCGCGGGCTCTGCAGGCTCGGAGCGCGGCGGCGGCGGCGGCGGAGATTTCCAGAGGCGTCACATCGGGCCGGGGGACAGGGAAACGGAGGTCTTGCTGGCGGCCTGCGGATATGAGTCGCTGGATGCCCTGACGGAGGCGGCCGTGCCGGAATCGATCCGCACAAGAAACACCCTTTCATTGCCCCCCGGGCGTTCGGAGCAGGAAGCCTTGGCGGATTTGCGGGCGATTGCCGAACGGAACGTCGTGCGTCGTTCCTTTATCGGAATGGGCTATTACGACTGCGTCGTTCCGCCGGTGATTCAGCGGAACGTCCTGGAGAATCCAGGGTGGTATACGCAGTATACGCCTTACCAGGCGGAGATTGCCCAAGGTCGGTTGGAAGGTCTGCTGACATTCCAGACGCTGGTCTGCGATCTGACCGGGTTGCCGGTGGCGAACGCCTCACTGCTCGACGAGGGAACCGCGGTTGCCGAGGCCATGACACTCTGCTTCAACGTCAGCCAGCGCAAGCATCGGGGCGAGGATCGCATGGTGTTCTTCCTGCAGGACGGTTGTCATCCGCAAACGGTCGCGGTGGTGGAGACGCGGGCGAAGGCCATTGGCGTCGAGGCGGTCTGCGGGGATTCGGCGGAATTGAGTCGGCGCCTGGCAGCCGGCGCCCCGGAGAACCGCGTGTTCGGCCTGGTTGTGCAGTATCCGGCAACGACGGGAAGGATTGAGGACCATGAGGGCATCTTTTTGCGAGCCCGGGAGGCAGGCGTCATGACGATTGCGGCCTGCGATCCGTTGGCTTTGGTGAGGCTGCGTTCCCCGGGGGCGATGGGGGCGGACATCGCGGTTGGCAGCATGCAGCGTTTCGGCGTTCCGTTGGGGTTCGGCGGGCCGCACGCCGCTTTCTTTGCGACACGGGAGGAATACAAACGTCAGATTCCGGGGCGCATCGTAGGCGTTTCGAAGGATGCGTCCGGAAAGGCGGCGTTCCGTCTTTCGTTGCAGACCCGGGAACAACACATCCGGCGCGACAAGGCCACTAGCAACATCTGCACGGCTCAGGCGCTGTTGGCCAATCTGGCGGCCATGTATGCCGTCTACCACGGACCGGAGGGCTTGTGTGAGATCGCGGAGAAAGTTCGTTTCCTGGCTGCCGCGTTCGCCGAGGGCGTCCGACGCATCGCCGGCTGTCGGACGGAGGCGGGCCCGTTCTTTGACACCGTCGTTTTTGCATGCGCCACCGAAGATCTGGAGGAGCGTCTGGCGGAATGCGGCATGGCGCTGCGAGGCCTGGGCGATGGACGATACTGCGCCTCCTTCGATGAAACCTGCTCGGAGCGGGATGTGGAGATCCTTTGGCAGGCTGTCGGAGGCGGGTCCGGCCTGGTTGTCGACGATGTTCGGGAGGCGGCTGCGGCGTCCGTGAGGGCATCTTGGGGGAACGGGTTGGAACGCTCCGATGACATACTGACGCACGAGGTCTTTCACCGTTATCGTTCGGAAACGGAGATGCTCCGCTACCTCAGGCGGCTTGAGTCCAAGGACCTTTCGCTGACGACGTCCATGATTCCGCTGGGGTCATGCACCATGAAGTTGAACGCCACTGCAGAGATGTATCCCGTGAGTTGGCGTGAGTTTGCGGGGCTCCATCCCTTCGCCGCGGCGTCGGATACCGGCGGTTACCAGGTCCTGTTCGAGAATCTGGAAACCTGGTTGTGCGAGATCACGGGATTTCACCGTTGCTCCCTGCAGCCCAATGCAGGCTCACAGGGAGAGTTTGCCGGATTGATGGCCATCGCCAGTTATCATCGGAGCCGGGATGAGGCGAAGCGGGATGTGTGCCTGATACCGATGTCCGCTCATGGCACCAATCCCGCGAGCGCCGTCATGGCGGGGATGAGCGTTGCCGCGGTGGCCTGCGACGAATCCGGCAACATCGACATCGACGACCTGCGGGCCAAAGCGGAAGAGCATGCGGACGGCCTCGCGGCATTGATGGTGACCTATCCTTCGACCCATGGCGTTTTCGAAGAGGGGATCCGCGAGATCTGCGGGATCGTTCACGCGCATGGCGGGCAGGTTTACATGGACGGGGCGAATCTGAATGCGCAAGTGGGGCTTTGCCGGCCGGGCGACATGGGAGCCGATGTCTGCCACCTCAATCTGCACAAGACGTTCTGCATTCCCCATGGCGGGGGCGGGCCGGGCATGGGCCCGATCTGTTGCGCGGAGCATTTGTCGCCCTTTCTGCCGGGGCATCCGGTGATTGATCAGGAAGGACGGACTGAGTTGGGGCCGGTATCCGCCGCGCCTTGGGGGAGTTCCAGCATCCTGCCCATCTCCTGGATGTATATCGCCATGATGGGCGCCGAGGGGCTGAAACGCGCGTCTCAGGTGGCTATCCTGAACGCCAACTATATCGCGAAGCGTTTGGATTCCTTCTTCCCGGTTTTGTACAGGGGAGGGAAGGGCCTGGTCGCGCATGAGTGCATTCTCGATCTCCGTCGCTTCAAGACCGTTACGGTGGAAGACGTGGCCAAACGACTGATGGATTACGGATTTCACGCGCCGACGATTTCCTGGCCGGTGGCCGGGACCATGATGGTGGAGCCGACCGAAAGTGAATCCATGGCGGAGTTGGACCGGTTCTGCGATGCGATGATCCTGATCCATGGGGAGATCGAGGCCGTTGAATCCGGCAAGATTGACCCGGTCAACAATCCCTTGAAGAACGCGCCGCACACGGCTCAGATGATTGTCGAGACCGCGTGGGAAAGACCCTATTCGCGGGAGGCGGCGGCGTTTCCAGCCCCTTGGTTGAAGGAACACAAGTTCTGGCCGGCGGTGGGGCGCATCGACAACGTCTACGGCGACCGCAACCTGCTCTGCACTTGCGAGGGAATGACGGCATTTGCCTGAACGGGCGATGTAACAAAAACGAAACATTCGCTTGCTCCTGATCGTAGAAGAAACTTTAATCCAGTCCAAAAGCTGGCCCGCATGGAAGCAAACTTGAGAAGCGGTTTAGATCAAGGCACGAGCAGAGGTGATTCTGCTGGTGCTTTTTTTGCTTCCTTGATTCCGGCGGGCCGATTCGCCGACCCAACCAAAACCAAGCAGCACCAAAGTCATGGCCAGCGCAATAGGCAAAGTGAAGTGGTTCGACAACAAGAAGGGCTACGGATTCATCATTGATGACAATTCCGGGCAGGATGTGTTTGTGCATCACACATCCATACTTGGAGACGGCTACAAGACGCTCAACGAGAACGAACCGGTTCAGTTTGAGGTGTTCGACAGCGGCAAGGGCCTGAAAGCCCAGAACGTGGAGCGCACCGAAAGTTGAGCTACCGGCGCCGAAGCCGGCGTCGCCTTCCTCGCGAAGGGACAAATTCTTTCTGCATGCGGCATCGCCGCCCCCTCTTTCTTCCGTGATCGATTTCCCGACAGCCCGTTTGCACAATGTGTACATTCATGTCCCATTCTGCGCCCAGAAATGCGCCTATTGCGCCTTTTACTCAAAGGAGCCGGACGGGGAAGCGCTGAATCGCTACGTTTCCGCGTTGATTCGGGAAATGGAACTGGTTGCAGAAGATCTTCGACCAGAGACCGTTTTTTTCGGCGGCGGCACGCCGTCTCTGCTAAGCATCAGTCACTGGCGGCGGATACTGGAAGCGATGGAACGGCTGGATCTCCTCGGCGCCGACGAATGGACGATCGAATGCAATCCCGCGACCGTGTCCAAAGACAAGGCGGAGCTGCTGAAGGCTTTCGGCGTGAATCGTATTTCCATGGGGGTGCAGTCGTTGGACGACACGTTGTTGGAGCGGCTCGGGCGCGTGCACACCCGGGAGATGGTCTACCGATCCTTCGACATTTTGCGGGAGGCGGGATTCGACAACATCAACCTGGACCTCATGTTCGCCATTCCGGGGCAGACGCTGACGCTGTGGCGGAAGACCCTGGCCGAGGCGGGCGGGTTCGAAAGCGAGCATCTTTCCTGCTATGAGGTGATTTACGAGGAGGACACCGCGTTGTTTGCGCAATTGCAGGCCGGCGAGTTCGAGGTTGACGAGGAACTCGCGGGTGAGATGCACGTCGCGCTTTGCGAGAAGGCTGCGGATCTGGGGCACACGCAGTATGAGGTCGCCAACTTCGCGCGAGGCGGGATCGATGATTCCGGGGTCCCTATCCGGGCTTGTCGGCACAACGTGAATTACTGGCGCGCGGGAAGTTACTACGGACTCGGTCCCAGCGCTGCGGGCTACGAGCGCGGGGTGCGGACGAAGAATGTGTCCAACACCACGATGTATTGTGAACGGCTGGAAGGCGGCGAGCGGGCAATTGAGTTCCGCGAGACGCTCTCCCCCTTGGCGCGGGCGGGCGAGACCGCGGCGTTCGGATTGCGAATGAACTCGGGCTGGGCATTTGATGAGTTCGAACGAATCTCCGGCTTCGAGCTGCGGGATGGGTGGAGGCAGGAGATGGGGAAACTGGAGGCCTTGAATTACGCTGAGCGGGACTCTCGTCGCTTCCGCTTGACGCCTCAGGGGATGCGTTACGCGGATTGGGCGGCTGAGTTGTTTTTGAGAATGGAAAACGATGAAGCGAGAACTGTTTCTTGAGATCGCGGGCCGGTTGATGCGTCAACCGGCGGTTCCTTTTCATGAGTCGATGGTCGAGGCGGAGGTCCTGCGGATCTGCGGGGAGAAGGGGCTCCACGTCGAGCGTGATGAGTTCGGGAATCTTTATGCCACTCTGAGTTCTCGGGGCGTTGGTGAGGAGCCGCTGGTCCTGGCGGCGCACATGGATCATCCGGGGTTTGAGATTGTCCGCTCCATCGAGCAAGGCTGGGAGGCGCGCTTTTTGGGAGGGGTTCCTGACCGCTATTTCAAGCCGGGGGTGAAGTTGAGACTCTTTCCCTCGGGCCGGAGCGCCGTCCTGGGCGAACGGGTTCCACATCCGCGTGAGAAGCGATTCCGTTTGGCGGACTCAGACACCTCGGCGGAGCGGCCGGCGTTCGCCGTCTGGGATCTGCAGGCTTTCGGGGTCAAGGGGGAGCATATACGTGGGCGCGTTTGCGACGACCTGATTGGGGTCGCGGTGATTCTCGCGACCCTGGCCGAGTTGAAACGATCGCGTGTGAATCGGCCGGTCATGGGATTTATCTCGCGTGCGGAGGAAGTGGGTTTTCAAGGCGCGTTGGCCGCGGCTGGGGCCGGCCATATCCCGGAGAAGTCTCTGGTGATCTCATTGGAGACCAGCAAGGAAATCCCGGGCGTCAAAATGGGCGAGGGTGTGATCGTGCGGGTGGGGGATCGTTCGTCGGTGTTTGATTCCGCGGCGACGCGCTTCCTGGATGCTGTCGGCGGACAGTTGGCCAGGCGCGACGAGGGATTTCGTCATCAACGGGCCCTGATGGCTGGCGGGAGCTGTGAAGGAACCGCCTTTCAGGAATATGGCTTCCGGACGGCAGCGGTCTGCGTGGCGTTGGGCAACTACCACAACTGCGGGCATGGCGACCGGATTCGCGAGGAGTTCGTCAACGTCGGGGATGCGCTCGGGATGCAGCGACTGCTTGCCGAAGCCGCTCGGAAACGCGGCGAGTTCAACCGGCTGGTTGGAGGAACCCGCAAACGACTGGAGAAGCTGCGCCGCGAGGGCGCGCGCCGGCTTCGCCGGTCGGCATGACGAAGAGGCTGATCAGTCTTGGGCGGGTTCCTTGAGGCTGGCGAGGAACTCGATGAGATCCCTGAGTTCGCGCTTGGAAAGGATCTCTCCCATCCCCGGCGGCATGCCGGAGAGTGCGCTGGTTTGACGCAGGGTGATGTCGGCCTTGGCGATCTTCGCAACGCTGCCGTCCGCCAAATTCAACTGGAGTTCGTTGTTCGATTCACGCTTGATCGTGCCCGAGAATTCATCGCCGTTCCTCAGTTCGACGGAGACATTGGCGTAGCCCTCGGCGATCTTGCGACTGGGCGTGACGATGGATTCCAGGAGGTATTCCCGGGGATGTTTGCTTCCGAGACCGTCGACGGAGGGGCCGACATCGCCGCCTCGGCCGTTGAGGCGGTGGCAGCGCTGGCAGGAAACCTCGATCTTCTCCTGGAAAATCCGGAGTCCCGCATCCTTGTCTCCGCCGTAGAGCGTCGACCTGTAGTGGGCGAGTTCGTCATCCTTGGGCAGCGCGCCGGTGTAGGCCGCCAGTTTCTTCTTCACCGCGGCCTCCTTGCGGCCTTCCGCGGCTTCGAGGATCTCCAGGTGCAGATTGACCGGCGCCTTGCCGGACATCAGGCGATCCAGCCACTCCCGGATGAGGTCCGCTGCCTCGGCTCCCGGCGTGGCGCCCAAGACCCGCAAGGCGCTCTTCTTTTCCGCATCGGTCGCGCCCTTCATGATGGTCTTCAACGCGGCGATGGCGTCCCCTGGTGGAAGGATGCCCAGATGCGTGATGGCGCGCTGGCGCAGCTCGACGGAGGTGTCGAGGATCGCCCGCTTCACGGCGACAGCCAGTCGCCCGGGATCGAGGCGACCCAAGGCCTCCAAACAGGCGGCGCGCACCTTTGGCGGCAGCGCGGGGTCCATCGCCATGCTGGAGAGTTGCGGGGCCGCGGACGCGATTCCGAGGGCCCCGGCCGCATCGATGGCCGCCAAGCTCACCGGACGGGAGGAGGCTTGGAACAAGCGGGGCAGCCTCGCCTGTAAAGCCTCGGCGGCGACGACCCGGTCGCGCGCGGGAAGCGGACGATAGACGCCCATGATGCGATCGCGGTCGTGCGGGTTCGCCCAGGTGGCCAACGCGTGCAACGCTTCAATCCGTCCTTTCTCGTCGGTTGCGTCATCCGCAGCAAAGCGGGCCAACCGCTCGGCGGACTCGAGACCGCCCAAGCGAACGTTGGCGTTCACAACCCGGATCGAGAGGAGCTCGGGGATGTTTACGTCGATGCCTTCCACCGAGCGCAATGAGCTTATGTGGGCGCTGTCGTTCGCCAGTTCCGCGAGCGCTGGAAAGGCTGAAGGAATCGGAACATCGTTGATTGCCCGCGCGGCCTCGAGGGCCAACAGGGCTTCCGGATCGTTGAGAAACTGAGCGACGGCCGGCGAACGCAGTCGGCGCATTGCCAGCAGCGCGGCGCGGCGAAGGGAAACCTCCTCCTGCGCTGCGGCGGCCTGCAGGCTCTCGAGGTCGTTCAAGCGGGCGAGCGCGACCACGCCGGCATGGCGGAGATAAAGGTCCTGGTCGCCGTTGTCCGCGAGCATCTCCAGCAGGGGGGCAACCGCCCTGCTGTCGCCAAGCTTGCCGAGGCTTTGCGCCGCGAAAAAGCGGACGCGGGCGCTGCTGTCGCGGAGCGCAGTGATCAAGCGCTTGCTGGCGGGAGTGTAACCGGCATCGCCGAGAACCTTGGCGGCCTGGGCGCGAACCTCGGAATCCTCGTCCTGCAACAGGCCTGCCAGCGGTTTGGCTTGGTCCGGGTGTCGGGCGGCAACCTGGCCGATGCCCCAGATGCCATGCAGGCGGGCGAGTCCATTCTCAGCGCCTTTCGCAGCGTCAAGCAAACGGCCGACTGCAGCGCGGTTCAGGTCACGTTTGTCCGCCAGGGCCTTGTCCGCCAGCGCGAATTGGGATTCCTGCCGGACGCGGCGATCCTCATGGGCGAGCAGGCCGGAGAGCTCGTCCAGCGACCGGTGCGCGAATCCCTTGGAAAAGAGCCGGCGGACTTCCCGGACCGGGTCCAGTTGGACGGCCTGCGGATCGTAGACGCGATAGATGCGGCCGCGACTGGACTTGGGCCAATCGTGGTGCCAATCCGTGAAGTACAGACTGCCGTCGTATCCGAAATCGACATCGGTGGGCAGGCAGTTCCAGATGAACTTGTCCTGTTTCGTCATCACGAAGGAAGCCCCCTTCGGTTTCAGTTGGATGGAGCTGATGCCGCTGATGGATGCCTGGCCCTTGAAATGAGTGAGGAAGAAATGGCCGGCGTATTGGGCGGGGAACCCTGTGCCCGGATTGCAGGTGAGGCCGGAAGGGCCATCGAAGAGGTTGGCGATAGGGGGCAGGATGTAGGCCGCCTGCCCGGGGAAGCGCGGTTTCCAAAGGCTTTCGCTCATCCACTGCCCGGCGTTTCCCAGTGGCGCATGTTGATATCCCACCCGCCAACCGCTCTCGCCGCCTTCGACGATATAGACCCAGCGCTCGCTGTCGCCGTTGTCGCAATCATTGTCGCCGGTGAAGAGATTGCCGAAGTCGTCGAAGGCGAGTTCCTGCGGGTTGCGCAGGCCGCTGTGGACGACCTCAAGGTTGGAGCCGTCCAGATCGCAGCGGAAGACCGCGCCTTCATCGGGAAAATTCAGGCGATGGCCCTCCTTGGCGAGCACGTTGGCGCCGCGGTCGCCGAAGCTGAAGTAGAGCTTTCCATCGGGGCCGATCGCGAGGCCGTGCATGTCGTGCCCCGTGTAGCTGAAGCGGACGCCGTAGCCGTAGCTCAACGATTTGCGCAGTTCGGCGCGGCCGTCCTTGTCCAGATCGCGCAATTCCCAGAGGTGGGGAATGTTGGTGAAGTAAACCTTGTCCTTGCGGGCCAACACGCCCGAGGCGATGCCGTCGAGAACCGTGCTGAAACGATCCGCAAAGACGGTGGATCGGTCGGCTTTGTGATCACCGTCGGTGTCTTCCACCAGGCGGACCAGTTCGCTCTCCACGGCAAGGTCGTCCGCCGCGCCGCCGAAATGCTTCCTTGTCATGGCGATGCGCTCCTCGACCGACCGCAAGGCGAGATCGTCCTCCAGCATGAACATGTAGTGCCGGATGTCCAGGACGCTGGAACGATACCGGTGCGTCTCGGAGATGAAGAAGCGGTTCTGCCAGTCGATGCAGAAGGCGACCGGGTTGGCCAACATGGGTTCCGCCGCGACGAGTTCCACCTTGAAGCCCGGCGGGACCTGGAAGGTCTTCATGTTCTTGACGGCTTCGTCGGAGGCGTCGGCGACGACCGGTTCGGCAACGCGCAGGGAGGGGCGGGGAAAGCGGGTTCCGAGTTCGGCGCCGAATGAAGGGAAGATAGAGGCCGAGCAGAGGAGAATGGCGCCGAGAAGGCTGGGACGTTTCTTGAGCATGGAAAGCAAACCGTACCGTCGTCGCGGGCGAATGCAAGACGTAGAACAGGGCGGCTGCGGGCAAGCAGGGACGTCCGCGCTCCTGGCGCTGAGCCGGGAGGGGGGGAGGGTTGTTTCTGCGTGCGCGCCGCTCCCTGGTCCCGCGGTTGGTCGGGGCGGTCCCATCAGCGCGCTTCAGGCATCGTTGCTCGAGGTCGACTCGTTCTCGACTGTATAGCTGAAGCCCCAGATCCCTTTCATTCTCGTCGTCACCGTTCCGCAGTTCGGGCAGTTCAGCAGGAAAGATCGTTGCCGGTGCGGCCCTACGACGCTGCTGGCGCCGCAATAGGGACAGCCGAATTTGCAGCTTCTGGAGGATCATCAGCAACCCGCCGAACATCCCGAGGAGACCGGCCGCGACCAAGAGGGTTGTCGCGCCACGTCAGACGGACTCCAGACTGTGACCGTCAGGGAGGACGATGCCGATTGCCGTCATCGCGAACAACAGGTGAGCTGGAAGCATCAGTTTGGCGAGAGTCTTGACGTTCATGGTCTCTCCTTGGTCTCAAGGCCTTGGATCCGGGACAGGAGATTCCCGAGATTCTGAACAATCTCGGGATGCGCTTCCCATAGGTTCGTGGTTTCCGAAGGGTCGCTGTAGAGGTGATAGAGTTGACCGGGAGGACCGCCGTCTGTGGCGGAGTCGATCGTCTTCGGGAAGGTGAATCCCCCGGAACCGCGATGGGGGATATATTTCCAGGGGCCTTGGCGAACGGCGAAAATCCCCCAGAGGGAGTGATGCACGGCGAAATTCCGAACGGGCGGCGAGGGAGTCAGGCCTTGCAGCAGGGGGAAAATGTTTCGGCTGTCCGGCCCCGCCTTCTCGGGGAGAGCAACGTCGAGGATGCCGGCGCAGGTGGCCAGGAGATCAGTCAACTCGATCAGCTCATTGCAGGTCGTGTCCGCGGGCGTCACGCCGGGCCAACGGACGACAAAGGGAACCCGGTGCCCGCCCTCCCAGATGTCGGCCTTCGTGCCTCGCAGATGGGCGTTTCCTTGATGTCCCCGCTCCTTCACGTAGCTGGCCCGCTTGGTCACCCGATAATGCTTCTGATCGTCGGCCTCCCGGGGTTCCCACCAATGATAAAGCCCGCCATTGTCCGAGGTGAAGATGATCAGGGTGTTGTCGGCGGCGCCGGAACGTTCGAGGGCGTCCATGACCGCGCCGACAAACGCGTCGGTCTCGACCACGAAATCGCCATACTCTCCGGCCTTGCTGCGGCCGCGGTATTCCTCGTTTTGAACGACCGGGAGATGAGGCGAGGTGAGCGGCGCATAGAGGAAGAAGGGTTTCTCCGAACGGGTCTGTCTCTCGATGTAGCGCACGGCCTCGCCGGCCAGGCGGGGCAGGACGCCGCGAATGACGAAATCGGGCGAGCGCACGCCTTCGTCCACGGTGATGAAATCGGTCCGGACGCGCGGATGATGCAGGGTGGGCGCGATGTGCGGACGGTTGTTTTCGATGTAGCAGAACGGCGACATGTTCAACGAGGCCGAGATCCCGAAATACCAGTCGAAGCCGCGATCGACGGGGCCGCCTTGGATGGTGCGCGAGAAGTCGACCTCAAGGCCCGGCCGCGGCGGCGTTCTTCGATCGATGGAAACAGCGGGCATGGGCTTGCCCTGTTTGTCGAACCAGGTCATGCCCAGGTGCCACTTGCCGACGCAACCGGTGCGGTAGCCGTTGGCCTTGAGAAAGGAGGCGACGGTCGTGCGGTCGTGCTCGATCAAGGGCGGGTCAAAACCGTCGAGCACGCGATATTTCAAACGAGTGCGCCAGGCATAGCGGCCGGTCAGGATCCCGTAGCGCGTCGGCGTGCAGACCGCCGAGGGCGTGTGCGCGTCGGTGAAGCGCATGCCTTCGCGGGCCAATCGATCGACATGCGGGGTTGGAATCTTGGAATCCGGATTGTAGCAACCCACATCGCCATAGCCCAGATCATCGGCGAGGATGTAGACGATGTTGGGGCGGAGTGACGCGGCTTGAAGAAGTGCGGATGCGGAGAGCGATAAGAAGATGAGACAGCAAAGGGCGTAACGATCGTGTCGCATGGAAAGAACCATAGCCGGTCGGAGACAGGAAAGGAAAGCGCTCGTTCGGAGGCGTGACAAGACCGCGCTTGGGAGAAGTCATTCGCTGCGGAGCGCGTCCGTGTCGAAGAGTTGGCGCGGCAACACGCGAGGCTGGTCAGCGTGTTGGATTCTCGTACCAGATGACACCGAGGTTGGTGGACTCCTCGCAGGTGATGGCGTCGAGATCCCCGTCGCCGTCGAGATCGATGAGGGGTATGAGATCATGTTTCACGCCCTGGGGGCCGCTGATGTCGTGGGCGGTCCAATTGGCTTCGGTCGGAGTCTTCGAGAACTCCAGCCACATGACGCCGGAGAGCGGCGATTTGGCGCGCTCGCAGGAGAAGAGGAGGTCGGGTTGGCCGTCGAGATTGATGTCGCCGGCGCTGACGCATTTGGAATCGCCGGCGATTGCCGGAAGCGACTGGAAATGGGGGCGCCACTTTTTGCCGGAGGCGTCGAGTCGTCTGAAGAAGGCGATCTCCTTGGGGCGGATCGAGCTGAGCACATCCTGCAGTCCATCGCCATCGAGATCGAACAGGTCCAGGAACATCATCTCCTTGCCTCGGCCGCCGATGTGATGGGACTTCCAAGCCTGGCGGATGTTGCCCCGGGGTCCGGGATTCTCCAGCCAGAAGGCTTCGCTGTCCTTCCCTTTGCGATCCGTGGCGACGACATCCGCATCGCCGTCGCCGTCCATGTCGGCCTTGACCAGCGACATGATCCAGCCGGATTTGCGCAGGGTGTGATAGTTCCAGCCGGCGAGGTCTCGGGGATCCTCGGGCGATTCAAACCAACCCATTTCCGCGCCGCCGCCCTTGGCGCTGCCCACGAGGTCGATGCCGTTCCGGCCGTCGATGTCCATGGGCAGGGCGAACATCCACATCATCTTGCCCTTGGAAGCGGGCAGGGGCGCCGTTTCCCATGCTTCCGGTTTCAGGTAGTCCGCCTGCTTTCTCGGAGCCCAATGCACGTACATGGTCCGCGTCTTGCCTTCGCAACTGCTGACCACGTCGACGGAGCCGTCGTTGTCGAGATCCACGAATATCGCGTCTTCCACATTCGGTGTTCTGCCCACGGTAACTGCGGGCCACTTCTGTTTGGATTGTTCGGGGCCGGGATTGAGGTAGATGCGGGTAATGCCGCCTTGTTCCCACCCGGTGGCGATGTCCGGGAGGCCGTCGCCATTGACGTCGGCGAGGCGGGTGCCGTCGGCGCCGCGGGAGGCGTTGTCGATGATGTGTCGTTTCCAGGCGGCGGAGCAGGAGCCGGCCGCGAAACCGATGGTGAGAAGCAACAGCAGCAGAGGCGGAAATCGACGTGGTCGCATGCTGGGCATGTTCACAGGAAACCGGATCGGGGGCAAACAGTTCCGGCGCGCCTTGAGAATGAGGCGAGCGCCCGTTGCGGAGAGGTCGCGGGGGGCGCCAACACGCATTGTTACAGGCTGGGTTTGCTGAGTCCCGGCAAGCCGTCGATGCTCTTCAAGTTCCAGCGCTTCTGGTCGTGTCTTAGCCCGTCATCGTCCTTGCGGGCCTCGTATCCGGCGAACTGGTCCCGTTCTCCCACGTAGTTGAACATGGGCACGCCCCAGCCGCAGGAGTCGGTTATACGATCGAGTGAAACCCGGATAATGGAGCGAGCCAGACGGTTGACCTGGAACTCAGCAGCCAACGCCTCCCAGGCCGAATCACCGCGTTCGATGACTTCGCCCGTGCCGTGGAGGCGGACAATCAGCGGCGCCTTGTCGAAGGAGCAGAACAGGATGACGAAACGACCATTCTGTTTGAGATGGGCGATTGATTCGACTCCGCTGCCCATGTAGTCGAGGTAGGCGACGGTCCGGGAATCAAGGATGCGGAAGGTGTCGAAGCCCTTGGGAGAAAGGTTGATGTGTCCATCCGCCTCCAATGGGGCGGAGCCGACGAAAAACATCCGTTGCCGGCGAATGAAATCCTGAAGGCGGTCGTCGAGTTCTTGATACTGCTTGCCCATGGCGGGAACCCTGCGGGAAATGGCGGCGATTCGGAAGTCCGAAGCGATCCGGAATTGGCCGCAACGAATGATTGCCGCGGGTGTTTTGAAAAGAACATAGTCAACGCGCATGAGTCATCGCCGTTTCATAGGGTTCCTGATGATCATCCTGGCGACGGGATGGGCTGGCGTTGCCGTGGCGGCGAGCAAGGGGGAGTTTTTGCGTTGGGGGACGCGCGATGGGAAGGTTGACGCGCACATCCGGTCCTGGGGGCTTGAGCGTTTGCTGGAGACGATCTCGCGAGGCAGCGGCTGGGAGGTGTTGGTGGAGCCGGACACCGAGCTGCGGATCTCGGCCAAGTTCAAGGATCTGCCCCGGGGGCAGGCATTACGGCGACTTCTGGGTGACCTGAACTATGCGATCCTGCCCGGCGAGGGCGGGGCGAAGCGGCTGATCATCTACCAGACCGACCTTGGGGCGGCCACGCGCAGAATCAAGGCGCATGCGGTGCAGCTTGCAGCGGGGGGAAGCGCCGGCGCGAAGCGGATCGGGAATGAATTGGTGGTCAAGACCAAGGCCGAACAGGACATCGAGGCATTGGCCGACAAACTGGGGGCGCAGATCGTCGGTTCGCTGGATGGCGAGGGGTTGCATCGTTTGCGTTTCGAGGATGAGAAGAGCGCTGAGCGGGCGGGGGAATTGATTCAGAAAATGGAGGGGGTGGAATCGGAGCCGAACTGTGCCGTGCCGCGCCCCGCTCCCCCGCAAGGCTTGTCGACCGGCGCCGCGTTGCCGTTCACCTTGAATCCGACGCCTGAAGGGGATGGCTCCAAGCTCGTGGTCGGAATGATTGACACGGCGGTGCAGCGTGACGGAGGAAGGCTCGACGCCTTTCTTCTGCCCGGGATCTCTCTTGCCGACGGCGACGTGCTCGTCTCCGCTGCGCAACCCACGCATGGGACGTCGATGGCGGAGACCTTTCTGCGCGGCCTCTCGCTGGCGTTGAATGGGCAAAGCTCGTCGGCCCGCATTCTTCCGGTGGATGTCTACGGCAACAATGAGACTTCCTCGACCTTCGATGTGGCGCGCGGCATTGCGGGAGCCATTGAGGGAGGAGCCAATTACGTCAACCTGAGTCTTGGCGGGACGGGCGATACGGAGTACCTGCACGAAATGATCCGGAACGCCAGCGATAATGGTGTCGTCTTCTTTGCCTCCGCGGGGAATCAGCCCGTCACAACCCCGGTTTACCCCGCCGCTTATGAGGAGGTGGTTGCGGTCACGGCGGGCGATCGCAATGGCCAATTGGCCAGTTACGCGAACCGCGGCTCGTTCGTGGATGTGATAGCTCCCGGAGGCAACTTGGTTTCCTACGCCGGTTCCAGCTACCTGATCTCGGGGACGTCGCCGGCATCCGCCTTTGCGGCGGGCATGACCATGGGGGTTGCGGAGCAGAACGGCGGATCAGCTGAGATTGGACTCGAGTCGCTGCGCCAGGCGTTTGAATTCAAGCAGCCTTGATCACCAAGCGGGCGGGCTCCAACCAGCCCTGTCCAGTTCCCGGAAAATCAGCAGCAGGCTCTCCGGATCCGGTTCGACGGGAATCTCTGAGTCCCACCCGCGCAGTCGAAGCAATTCCACTGCTGTCTGACAGAGGTTGGCGGCGCCATGACCGTGGTCACGGCAGTGGTGAAGGCTCTTCATGACCCGGAAGGCATTGAACCAACCGAAGAACCGTCGCAAGTAGGTGTCTTCGCGCTGGGTTTCGACACGCATCTTCTCGAGTTCATCGGCGAATCCTTGCTGCTCCAAGAAGGATCGCATCGGAGCGGACAGGCCTTTCAGGAGCCGTGGCGTCTCGTTCGGAGAGGCTCTACGCAGGGTTGCGGCCTGCTGGAACAGTGTCCGCAGGTCAAGATAGCCGGGTGACGCGTAGGTGATCTCTCGACTGTCTCCCCGGTTCAATGATTCGTGAACCGCGCGACCGGTGCCGAAGGGGACGCGATGAGAAGCGCGGGGCGAGGGAAGCGTCCGGGTTGTGTTCAATTCCGTGAAATTCCCGAGTTCGATGATGCGCTGCAGAAAGTAGAAGTCCTCACCGGCCTGGCGGCAGTTCATTCCGCCTTGCTTCTGATAGGCCCAGGAGCGCACGGCCATGCTGGAGCCGACGGTTTGGTAGGCGCCGGGGAAACCGGCGAATCTCAGTCCGTTGATGTAGCAGCGGAGGTGGAGCTCGTACGCGGCGATGGATTCTCGGTGCGCAGGCGAAGACGTCGCTGCCAAAGGATGCTCGAATCGAACGGCGCAACCGGGCGTTTCGGTGTGCGTCGCGAAATGGCGTTCGAGCTCCACGAGGTAATTGGCGTCGCAGGAGCAATCCGCGTCAAAACACACGATGGCGCCCTGGGGGCCGATCGTGGAGCGTTCGAGACGCCGCACGGCTTCATCCATCCCAAGCTTGCGGGCCAGACCGACCCCGGCGCGCTTTCCCGGTTGGGCAAACGATTCCATGAGATGGATGCGGAATCGCTCGGTTTCGTGATCCCGACGCCAGGACTCGGCTTGAGCGAGAGAGGCGATATTGTTCGCGCGCACCTGTTCCGGGGCCGATTCGGAATGGTTGACCACGACGATGACTTCGACCGCGCCTGAGGGAGGATCGCAGCGATGCAGTGCGTCGAGACTGCCGCAGAGGTCGGGTTCGTCGTGACAGGGAATGACGACAACCGCCCCCAGATCGGGCGAAGGCGGCTCCGGCAATCCGCTTGGCGCGAGTCCAAACTTCCTGAGATAGGGATTGTCTTCTCCAGGCAGGGGCATGGTCGATCTTGCGGCGTTGAAAAGCGCGATCTTGGCGGATGTCGCCCCATGCCAGCAAGCGATCTGATCGCCCGTCGCCGAGAAAGCCGATCCTCCGATTTCTCGCTTTCTCCGTTGGCATGAAATCTGCCAACGGTGAGGATGAGACGCAGGTTCTCGGCGCGCTGGTTTGGCGCCGGAAATGCTCAGTCTGCAGCAGGTTGCCGCGCCGGTAGGCAGAATGGCCGACGCGGAGGAGCGGGGATGAACGGTCAGGTGGCCTTTTTGGCCGGTTTGTGACGAAGAGTGTGACGTGATTGGGATCTGGCGCGTTGATCAAGTGCGCGCCAAGTGGGCGAAATATGTGATCAGAAATGTCCAGATTGGTGGGGTTGATCCGTCAAGAGGCTGGACGTTAACAAGTTTAACGAAAATGATGGGATGAACAACGGCGTATCAGAGATGGGATTCGATGGGGCCTGCGCGGTTCTGGGGTTGGATGTCGTGGCGTTTTCGGTCATGCCGGAGCGGGAGCAGATTGACGCCGTTCAGAACATCTATCGGTGGATTTCGGAGTCACTGGCCAATCACAGTCTGGAGGAGGAGGTCTACTGCTGGAGTCCGGCCGGAGATGGGGGGTATTTGACCTTTCGCACTGCGGCCGCTTGCCGCAAGGCGATTGATGTCGCGTTCACGCTGGCGGAGAAGATTGCGCATCCCGACTGGGTTCCCGAGAACGGCAAGCGGTTGGATCTTCGAATGGGCCTTCATGCGGGCAGCGTCACGGATGGCGAAGACCTCGGTCGGGGGCGGAATGTCTGGGGGGTGGGAATCAATACGGCGAGCAGAATTCTGGCGATTTCCGGGAGATCCCAGCTATTGGTGTCGAAACAGTATTTCCAGAGTTACATTCAGGGCGACCGGGAGGAGGATTTCGAGTTTGGGACGCCTTACTCGCGCACGGTCAAGCACGGCGCCGAGATCGAGGTCATGAACGCGAACCGGCATGACCTGCGCCTGAGCAATGCGGAAGCGACCAATCAACGATGGCAGTCCATTGCCGGCCTTTGGCGGAAGACGATCCAGGACTACACCTGCCTGGTGCAGGACGCGATGCGATCGGGCGACCCGATCGCCGCCATGGCGTCGTCGAAATTCCTGCTGGATTTGAATACGGAGAAGCCAGTCAAGGAACTGTGCCACATGCTGGGTCGTTCGGAGGTCCGTCCGACTGTGGATTACCCGGCGCAGACGCACATTCTGTTCAGCCAGATGCCGCCCGATCTGTTGTTCAAGGTGATCGAGCACGCGGATCCGCGCCTGTTCTCGGAGGGCGAAGTGATCTGTGAGGAAGGCGAACCGGCCAAGAGTTGCTTTTTCCCGGTTTCGGGAACCTTGGTTGTTGATGTGCATGGACATGAGGCCCCGATTCCGATCAAGAAGGGGCAAATGACTGGCGAGTTTTCCCTCTGGATACCGAACATCAGCCGGACCGGGCGGGTCCGGGCCCTGGATGACGGCATGTTCCTCGAGATCCACATCGACCGGTTCCGCGGTTATCTGGAAAACAATCCGGATGTGGCCAACGTGATTTACGAGATCATTCGCCGGCGAATTCTCGAGAATGCGCTGACATCGAAGCTGTTGTTCCCGGAGTTGGCGACCAATCTGCACGAGGACCTCGCGTCGATTCCGGCTGTGACGGAGAAGTTGAACCCGGGCGACACGTTGAATCTGGAGAATTCGGCCTATGCCATCTTCAGCGGGGCCGTAACAATCGAGCCGCCGGATGGAACTCCGATGACGGTCTCGTCCAGTGGACAGTTCCGGCCGGACTGCGTCGTCGGCATCGTTTCCGAGATTGGAGCCCCGGACGGGAAAAGTGGCGAGGCCGTGGAGGAGACCGTCGCGGTGCGAGTGCCGCATGACTTCCTGATGCAGGCTCAGGACAGGTCGGATGCCTTGACCAACGCCTGGAACGCCATCTGCGGTCAGCGCCTGGGACAGATCCGAAGAGCGAAGCGAGTCGCGGCCGCGGCCTCGAGTTGATCCCCGCGTTGCGGGGCCGCATCGGCGCGTCGGCCCAAGCGGGGCGGTCGCAGACGCAAGGGAGTGAGGGGCGCCGGTTGATCAACCGCCGTAGTAGGCGTCGACCTTGTCGGAGACATCCTTGTAGCCGATGTCCATTTCGTAGATTTTCTTGAACTGTTCGATGGCCTGGTCTCGTTTGTCCATCTCTTCAAGAATGCAACCGTAGGTGTAGATCAGGTCCTTGGCTTCCTCGTCCTGAATCTTTTTCTCCTCGATGGCGGTTTCCAACTGCTTGGAGGCCATATCGTACATCTTTTTCTTGGCAAAGCACTGACCGAGGTAATAGAGCGAGCGGGTCCGGTTCTTTCCGTCTTTCTGGGATCGCTGGAACTCCTTGATGGCCTCGGTATATTTCTCGGTCTTGAAGAACAAGACGCCCAGGTCGTAGCGTAGTCCGAGTTCGTTGGGGTAGCGGTCGACGCGCTTCTTGGCGTCCTCCAGCATAAAGGAGGCCTTGCGTTTCTCGATATCCTCGAGGCGGGCCATGTAGTCCTCGCCCTCGGGATCGAGATCCCGTTTCTCCTTGTCGAAGGCTTTGAGTTGGCACTGGGAAACAATCTTTTCAAGAGCGGGGTCGGAGGCGCCCGGCTGTTGGAGGATCTGCTTGTAATACTTCAGGGCCGTGGCGTAGTCCTTCAATTCGAAGCTGAGGTCCGCGTATTTTCGCGCGGTTTGAATCGAGGGCTCGGCCTGCAGCGCCGCGTAGGCTTCCTCGGCCATTTTGGTGAGGGTTTCCTCGTCCTTGTAGCCGCGGGCTTCCTGCTCGAGTTTTACGGCCTCATCCTGGTCGCGCAGGGCGTCCCGGAAATCGCCCTCGCCTTTCGCAAGCTTCTCATAGCCGCTTTCGCCGAGGGTGCGTTGGGCTGAAAGATCCCGGTATTTCTTCTGCAATTCCGGGTCGTTTGGGTTCTTGCGCAGTTGCTCGCTGAGAACGGCGTCGGCCTTGTCACCCTGCCTGCCCGCAATGTAGGCCTCAGCGAGTTCCACGGCGACCTCTCGATCATTGGGTTCAATCCCGCGGGCGAATTCGAGGGAAAGAATGGCGGTTTCGATGAAGTCCTCGGCGAGGGCGGCCTCGGCGAGGCATCGGTGCGCTCCCGAGTTCTGGGCGTCGGCGTTCAGGGCCTTCTCGCAGAGTGACATGGCTTCCCGGGGGTTCTTGTTAACCACCATTTTGGCCTTGGCGAGGAGGGGGCTTGGTTTCTTGAGCTTGCTGAAGAGTCCTTTCTTCTGGCCGCTTTTTTGCACCTGCGCCTTGCGGAGGGCCTGGCGGCATTCCAAAAAGGCAGGCTCCTTGTTCAAGACATCGAGGAAGATATCCAGCGCGTAGTCAAGATTGTTGCGGGCAACCGCCTGCTTGCCTTTTTCGTAAAGGTCTCTCAGGGGGCGGGGGATCTCGTTGGTCTGCTTCTCGGGCATGGCGGGGCAATGCTTAAGACATGGCGGCAAAAAAACCAACGCAATTTTCCGCCATTTGAGGCGCCGCTGGCGGCAGGCGCAGAGGCTGAATCTTGAATCGCGGCTGTGAATTCACCGATGGCTCATCGGTCGGGCTCGAGTTCATTGGACGTTGGGAATCAGAAAAGCCGGCCTCGAAACTGAGGCCGGCTTTTGAGATTGGAGGGGATGCGGGATTACTTGCCGCCGCGGCCCTGGAAGGTGAGTTCGGCGACGCCGGATTTGTCGAGTTCGCCAAGGCCCTTTTTCTGCATGAGGTCGTATTGCGCCTTGGTTGCGGCGGCAAGGGGAAGGGCGATGCCGGCCTTCTTGCCGAGTTTCAAGGCGATGCCGGAGTCCTTGGCCGCGTGGGCGGCGGAGAAGTAGCATTCGTGGTCGCGATCGCGCATGTCCTCGCCGTCGGTGACAAGCACGCGGGAATTGGCTCCGGTCTCGCTGAAGACCTTCATGACCATGTCCAGGTCGAGTCCCAGCGCATCGGCGAGGCCGAGGCCTTCGGCCAATCCTGCGGTGTTGATGTTCATGACCATGTTGACGAGAGCCTTGACCTTGGCGGCCTCGCCAGTCGCGCCGACATACATCATCTTCTTGGCAAGTTTCCGGAGGATCGGGCGAACCGCCTTGAAGACCGCCTCGTCGCCGCCGAGCATCAGGTAGAGGGTGCCTTGGCGGGCCTGCGGAATGCTGGAGGCCATGCAGCCTTCCAGCGTGCTGGCCCCGACTTTCTTGGCGCGCTTCTCGACCTTGACGTGGGTTGCCGGCGAAATGGTGGCGCAATTGATGAAGATCTTGCCCTCGGCCCCGGTGAGCAGGCTCGTGCCCTTGTCGGCGAAGATGGCGTCCATGGCCTTGTCGTCCGTGACCACGGTGATGATCACATCGGCGAGTTCGGTGACCTTGGCGAGACTGGCGGTGGCGGTGGCGCCGACTTCCTTGGCCAGCGCGTTGGCGACCTTCTTCTGAATGTCGTAGACGACGCTGACATTGACTCCCTCATCATTCAACCGGCGGGCCATGTTGGCTCCCATCCGGCCGAGTCCGACAAATCCGATTCTCTGGCTCATAATTCTGGTGCGTGTAGTTGGGGGTTCGAAAACTGGGCGCGGATTCTAGGGAGGCTCCTCATCGAGGCAAGCAAGGATTTGGGCGCCTGCCGGCATTCCATGTTTTTGATTGCCGGGAATGCCGACGCGGGGAACGATGCCGCAACGTGCTCAAGAAAGGACAGACGCAGATGCCTTTGGGGAATTCATGAAACACCGCTGGTCCATCGCTCCCGACCAACCTGAATTGGCCCGCAAGCTCGCGGAGCAGCACGGTGTATCGCCGTTGTTGGCGCAGTGCCTGGTGAATCGGGGCCTTGAGGGCGAAGAGGAGATCGCCGGCTTCCTGCGGCCGGTGTTGAAGCGGCTTGCGGATCCTTTCCTGCTTCCGAACATGCGGGCGGCAGCCGAGCGACTCTGGCTGGCGCGCGAGAAAAAGGAGAAGTTGGTGGTGTTCGGCGACTACGATGTCGACGGGGTCACGTCGACCACCTTGCTGACGGAGTTTCTTCGGGATCTGGGATGGTCGGTCGAGTGTTACCTGCCGCATCGCATGGATGAGGGATACGGTCTGAGTTGGGAAGCGGTGGAGAACTGCCTGGATCGGCATGCGGCGGACGTGCTGTTGGCGGTCGATTGCGGTTCGACTGCGGTGAGCTCCATTGCGGCTTTGGCGGAGCGTGGGGTCGATGTCATAGTGCTGGATCACCACCAGGTCTCCGATCCGGCGCCTGCGGCGGCGGCCTTGGTGAATCCGCAGCTTTCGTCGGGGGCGGACGGCAGGTTTTGCGAACTTTGCTCGGCCGGACTGGCCTTCAAAATGGCGCATGCATTGGTCAAGGACGGCCGGGATCGCGGCCTGCGGGAGGCTGTCGAATACGATATCCGTCCCCTGTTGGACCTGGTGGCGCTCGGCACCGTGGCTGATTTGGTGCCGCTGGTCGGTGAGAACCGGATACTGGCCCCGAGCGGATTGAAGCGGTTGGAAACCACACAGCGTCCGGGGTTGGTTGCGCTGAAGCGGATTGCGCAGGTGGAAGCCCCGATCGGCGCCTATCACGTCGGGTTTCAGCTGGGGCCGCGATTGAATGCGGCGGGGCGGATGGAGAACGCCGAGGGGGCTTTGCAACTCCTTCTGGCCCGGGATGAAGCCGAGGCGACCCGGCTGGCGGAGGCATTGGAGTCCCACAATCGTGAGCGGCAGCAGGTCGATCGCGGCATCGCGGAGGAAGTCATTGGCTCTGTTCGGGCGAAGTTCGACCCGGTGAACGACTTTGTGATCGTGGAAGGACAGATGGCATGGCACATCGGCGTGGTTGGGATCGTTGCGTCGCGGGCGTTGCGGGAGTTTTATCGTCCGACGATCATCCTGGGGGGGGAAGGCGATTACTGGCGCGGTTCCGGGCGGAGCATCGAGGGCTTTGACCTGGCCGCCGCCTTGCGCGAGTGTGACGATCTGCTGATACGGCATGGGGGGCACGCCATGGCCGCGGGACTGACCATTGATCCCGACAACCTGGACGCCTTTCGAACCCGCATGAACGAGATTGCTAAGCGGAGCATCCGTCCCGAGGCCTTGCAGCCCGAGTTGCGGTTGGACGCCTTTGTGGGACTGTCCGATTTGAGCGTGTCGAGTTTGGAAGAGTTGGAATTGCTGGAGCCGACGGGCCAGGGCAATGAGCCCGTGCAACTGGGGGTCAAGGGAGTCTATCTCGCGGAGGAGCCGAGGCGTATCGGCAAGGACAGGCAGCACGTGAAGCTCGTGGTCACGGATGGACGCGCCAGAGTGGAGGCTCTCTGGTGGAATGCCGCGGACAGGGAACTGCCTGATGGTCGATTCGATCTCGCGTTTCGTCCGAAGATCAATGAGTTTCGCGGCGCCCGGAAACCTCAACTGAACCTGCTCGACTGGGGACCTTCCCTGTAAACAGGCGGGGAGCGGGCGTCGGCGTGCCTGGCGCGGTTCAGCCCCGGTCGAGAGAGGGGGCGTTGATGGCGGCGGAGCGGAGACAGGCTGGGGGCGGTGGCTCCACCGGGAACGTGTTCTGTCGCGTTTTGCCCATGCGAGGCGAGAATGCATTCTTGGATTTCGGGTGAATCAACGGTTCAAAGCGGTTCCAGCCGTATTCGACAATTTCCAGTTTCATCGCGACTCACGGGAGCAGAAGCCTTGCCAATCTCGGTTGCAGCTCAGCTCTGAGTGGATTTTTGGAATATTCCGGTTGACAGTTCGCTGTTTGAAATCAATATATCCGCATTCGTTGATATGAAACGCTCAACGAGTTCTCATGAAGAGTGACTGAGGGACTGGCCCTGAGACGTCACGGCAACCGGTTGAACGGCGCAAAGTTCAACGACCAGGTGCCAATTCCAGCCCGGCATCGGCCGGGGAAAGATGAGAAGCAGCGCCGCCGGCCTTGGCCCCTTCTCATCCTTGATTGAGTTGGGGCATTTTTTGTGTCCGGAAAGACAGTAATCCAGAGATTGGCGACCGGGAAAGCGCGGGCTGGCGGCGCGGTTTGACAGCAATGAATGCGCGCGGCGAATGATGACACGACGGTTGGCTGTAAGAAACGAAGAAAGCAGACGATATCATGGCGAAAGACAATGGTTTCATGAAGGCGCTCAAATGCCGCGAATGCGGGCGGGAATACCCGCTTGAGGCGACACATGTGTGTGAATACGACTTCGGTCCGCTGGAAGTGGTCTATGACTACGACCGGATCAAGAAGTCGATGAGCCGGAAGGCAATTGAGTTGCGGCCGCAGACGATGTGGCGTTACCGGGAGTTGTTGCCGGTGGCGGGTGAGCCAACGGTTGGGCAACAGGTGGGGTTCACGCCGTTGGTGAAGGCCGACCGCCTCGCCAAGCGTCTTGGGATACGGGAACTCTGGATCAAGAATGACACCGTCAACTATCCGACCCTGTCCTTCAAGGATCGGGTGGTGTCGGTGGCGTTGAGTCGGGCCAGGGAGCTGGGGTTTGAGACGGTCTCCTGCGCGTCGACGGGCAATCTGGCGAATTCGGTCGCGGCGAACGCGGCGGCGGCCGGGCTCAAGGCCTATGTATTCATTCCGCATGACCTGGAGCAGGGGAAGGTGGTGAACTCGCTGATCTACAATCCGCGGGTGATCAAGATCAAGGGGCACTATGACGAGGTGAACCGGCTTTGTGCGGAAATCGCGGGCAAGTTTCCCTGGGCCTTCGTCAACGTGAATATGCGCCCCTACTATGCCGAGGGGTCCAAGAGCATGGGGTTCGAGATCATGGAGCAGCTCGGCTGGAAGATTCCCCGGCACACCGTGGTCTGCATGGCTTCAGGTTCGCTGTTGACCAAGATTCACAAGTCCTATCAGGAGTTGTCCAAGCTGGGCCTGGTGGAGGCGCCCGAAGATTACACCATCCATGGCGCCCAGGCGACCGGTTGCTCCCCGATCACCACCGCCCAGAAAGCCGGACTGGATTTCTTCAAACCCGTGAAACCGAACACCATCGCCAAGTCTCTGGCAATTGGAACACCCGCCGATGGTTTTTATGCGCTGCGCTGCATGAAAGAGACCGGCGGGCACGGCGAGGATGTGACCGACGACGAAATTCGTGAAGGCATTCGCCTGTTGGCCGAATGCGAGGGGATCTTCGCCGAGACCGCGGGCGGGGTCACGGTCGGAGTGGCCAAGAAACTCATTGCCTCCGGCAAGATTCCCGCGGATGATTCCGCTGTCCTTTGCGTCACCGGAAACGGCTTGAAGACTCTCGACGCTGTGATTGGTCACGCCGGAGAGGCGACCACCATCGGACCGCGTCTGCGGGAGTTTGAAGCCCTGCTGGACGACGAAACCAAATCGACCGCGAAGGCGTAACGCGCTCAACCCAGGCAATTTATGGCAAAAGTTACAGTCGGCATTCCCACTCCTCTCCAGAAACTGACCAATGGCGAGGACTCCATCGAACTTGATGCGGAAACGATAGGTTCCGCGATCGCGGCCCTGCAGGCGAAGTATCCCGGCATCGAAGAACGGTTGGTGGACGAAGCCGGAGAGGTTCGCCGTTTCGTCAACGTCTACGTCAACGAGGAGGACATTCGTTTCCTCGAGAACAAGGAAACGACGCTGAAGGACGGCGACGAGATCAGCATCATCCCCGCCATTGCCGGCGGTTGAAGATCGTCATGGCTGCCAACGCACGCAAGAAGGCCGTTTCGAGGAAGCAGGCTTCCGGACGGAAGGCGACCAAGCCTGATCACCGCAGGGCGGGGCAACGTTTCTGGCTCATGTACCCTTCCAAGCTGATCCAACGACCGGTCATCTGGGAATTGGGGCATAAGTTCGAGTTGGTCACCAACATCCGCCAGGTCAGCGTTACGGATGAAATCGGGATCACCTGCCTGGAGATGGATGGCGAGCGAGGCGAGATCAAGAAAGCGGTCAAGTGGCTGGAACGGCTGGGCATCAGCGTCGAGCCTGTGGAGATCAACGTCATCGACGGCTGACGCGCGGGGCGGTGTCTCGGGCGCGCGAGCGCGTCGGCCGCTGCAACGGAGGCGGGTCAGTGAGGCCAAGAAAAGGTTAGGGAACTCCTTGACCACTATGGCTGAACGAGTTATACCCCGTTCTCAACCTTCCGAATAACCCTCAGCCCCGAACCTGATGACAAAGCGTGACTTGGTTGTGCGAATCAGCAACGAGACCGGGCTGGTGCAGCAAGACGTGCTGAAAGTGATCCAGAAGACACTGGATTATATTTCTGAATCGCTCACCAAGCGTGAAACCGTCGAACTCCGAAACTTTGGCGTTTTTGA
Organism: uncultured Verrucomicrobiota bacterium; assembly: GCA_964519245.1. Classification (GTDB taxonomy): domain Bacteria; phylum Verrucomicrobiota; class Verrucomicrobiia; order Limisphaerales; family JAYPEY01; genus JAYPEY01. The sequence continues at coordinate 12,650 of CAZFLK010000036.1, read as the reverse complement.
AGTCAAGACTCGGAAGGCCCGCATTGGGCGAAATCCCAACGCGCCGGAGGAGGATGTGCCCATACCGCCGCGCGCGGTCGTCAAGTTCAAGCCGGGGAAGGAGATGAGGGAGGCCGTCATGAAGAGCGGCAGGTCGGTGGAAGCTGATGGGGAGGAGACGTCGGAAACCGCCGAGGGGTGACCGATCCCGCGCCAACGAAGCCTCGGACCTCTCATTCCGGTTGAATCGTCCGGGAATTCTCCTTATACCCCCGCCCTTCGGTTCTCAGTTTCCCGTGACTCATGGACAGACTTCCCGGTTTTCGTGACTTTTACCCAGAGCCGCTTCCCGACAAGGAAGCGTGGAGCGCTGACGCGCGCAACTACATTTTCGATGCCTGGCGTCGGGTTTCCAAGCGATATGGTTTTCGGGAGTACGACGGACCGCCCCTGGAGTCGTTGGAGCTGTTCACGGCCAAGAGCGGCGATGAAATCGTCGGGCAACTTTACAATTTTGAGGACAAGGGGGGCGATGCCATCGCGTTGAGGCCGGAAATGACGCCGACCTTCGCCCGCATGGTCGTTTCCAGCGAGCGGCAGTACAAGAAGCCCATCAAGTGGTTTTCGATTCCGCAGCTGTTCCGTTACGAGCGGCAGCAGAAAGGGCGGAAACGGGAGCACTTCCAACTGAATGCGGACATCGTCGGCGAAACCGATCCCGCGGCGGATGCGGAGTTGATAGCCCTGCTGATCGATGTGCTGCGCGAGTTGAAACTCAGCCCGGAGGATTTTGAGATACGCCTGAGCAGTCGCAATGCCTGGGAAGACTTCTACGGGGCGGGCGGGGACGCGGAACGCGCCTATGAGTTTTACCAGGTGATCGACAAGCTGGAGCGGGAGGATCCCGCCAAGAGCGACGAAAAGCTGAAGGAACTGGGGTTTTCGTTCGACGAGGTGAAGGCGTTCATCGACAAGGCGGAACCGACTCCGGACCTGCAGTTGATCCTGGACAATCTTGCGGCCCGGGATCGGGCGCGTTACGTCCGGATCGACTACAACATCATTCGCGGCCTGGCCTACTACACGGGGCCGGTGTTCGAGGCCTTCGACAAGAAGGGCAAGTTCCGCGCGATCGCGGGCGGCGGACGTTACGACAACCTGTTGAAGTTGATTTCCAAGGGGAAGGTGGACCTGCCGGCGTTGGGATTCGGGTTTGGCGATGTGGTGCTGGCGGACTTGTTGAATGAGCGCGGTCTGATGCCCGATTTCTCCGGAGTCGTCGAGGTGTTCTTCCTGATCGAAACCGAGGAGCTTCGCTCGGAATCGCTGAGGTGCATCGGCGAGTTGCGGGATGCGGGCATCTGTGTGGACTTTTCACTGACGCCGATGAAGGGCAACAAACAGTTCAAGCGCGCGCTGGAGTTGAACGCGACCGGCACGGCCCGGATTGATTGCGTGGAGGGCGGCGCACCGGAGATCGTCTTCAAGCGTCTGTCGACGCGCGAAGAGGTCAGGTTCCCCCTCGGAACGGCGGTGACTTCAATTCAGAACGCGTTGCAAGCAGAGCCGGAAATATCATGAGCGAGTCCAACGAAACCACGAAGCCCTCGCTTTACCTGGGCTTTGATTCCTCGACGCAGAGCCTCAAGGCGACGGCCATTGATGCGGAACTGGCCATCGTCTACGAGACCATGATCAATTTTGAAGCTGACCTGCCGGAGTTTGCCACCGAGGCCGGGGTGCATCGCGGGGAGGATGGGCTGACGGTGACCTCGCCGCCCATCATGTGGGTCGCTGCCTTCGATCTTTTGTTGGACCGCATGAAGGCGGAGGGTTTTGAATTTGGGAGGGTTGCGGCCTTGTCCGGCTCGGGACAACAACACGGCAGCGTTTACTGGGCTTTCGACGCCGCCATTTCCTTGCGTCAGCTGAAGCCGGAGAAAAGTCTTCGTCAGAATCTGGAAGGCTGCTTCGCCATCGGGGATTCGCCCATCTGGATGGATTCCAGCACAACCTATCAATGCCGTGCGCTGGAGGCCGCATTGGGCGGCCCCCAGGCAGTGGCGGACCTGACCGGTTCACGGGCATACGAACGCTTCACCGGCAACCAGATCGCCAAGATCTCCCAGGTCAAACCGGAGGGCTACAATCAGACCGAGCGCATTGGGCTGGTCAGCTCCTTCGCCGCGTCGCTGTTTCTGGGAGACCATGCGCCGATCGACGCCAGCGATGGCTCCGGTATGAATTTGATGGATATCCGCAGCCGTGGCTGGGCGGACGCGGCTGTGGCGGAGTGCGGCGATGGCCTGTCAGAGAAGTTGGGGGACATCGTCTTGTCCCACGCGTGCGTGGGAACCATTCATTCCTATTTCGTGGAGAAGTATGGTTTTGGCGCCAACTGCCGGGTGATTGCATTCTCGGGCGACAACCCCTGCAGCCTTGCGGGACTGCGCCTGGAGCAACCGGGCGAAATCGCCATCAGCCTGGGCACCAGTGACACGGTTTTTGCGGCGTTGAGCGAGCCGAAGCCGTCCGCTTCGGAGGGGCACATCTTCGCGAGCCCGGTGGATCCGGAAGGTTACATGGCCTTGGTCTGCTACAAGAACGGGTCCATGACCCGGGAGGATATTCGCAATCGCTGCGCCAACGGCTCCTGGGACGAGTTCAACCGCGCGTTGGCGGAAACGCCGGTGGGAAATGGGGGGCAGATCGGCTTCTACCGGAAAGAGCCCGAGATCACCCCGCCGATCCTGAGCACGGGCGCCAATCGCTTCGACGCGAACAATCAGGCCGTGGATGCCTTTCCTGAGGACGCGGAGATCCGCGCCGTGGTGGAGGGACAATTCCTTTCCATGCGTCTGCATGGGGCCAACATCGGCATCGAGGCGTCCAAGATCCTGGCAACCGGCGGCGCTTCCGCGAATTCCGCCATCCTGCAGGTCATTGCCGACGTCTTTGGAGTGGAGGTCTACACTGCCGACCAGCCCAATTCCGCGTCGCTGGGAGCCGCCTACCGGGCGTTGCACGGGGCCGCCTGCGCGGAGGCCGGATCATTTATCCCGTTTGCCGAAGCCTTGACTGGCGAGCCGGCCATGTCCGTCGCCGCCAGACCGGATGCCGCGGCGCACGAGACCTACAATGCCATGTTGCCCCGCTATGCCGAACTGGAGGTTGGATTGCTGCAATCCACCTGACCAAATGGCGTCGACGGAATCCCAAGATAGGGGAGGCTCATTCGCGCTGCCGGCGCGACCTTTGAAGTGATGCAGGATGGACGTTATCACTGGTCAGGCCCGAGCATCGGCGCTAGCTTGCAAGAGGTTTTGACGATTGAAACGCACATCCTACGAGGAAGCGAACGATCCATTCATCCTTCGCTGCCTGTTGTTGTTGCCGTTCAATCGCATAACCCTGATAGAAACCCTGTTTTATGAAACTGATCATCTCACCTCACAATCTCACCCTCACCGAAGCCATCGAAGACCATGTGCGTTCGCGCATCGAGAAACTCGAGCATATTGACCGCAGCGCCATCGACGCGCAGGTGACGCTGGAGCACGATAAGACCAAGGCCCCGGAGAAGGCGTTCAAGTGCGCCATCCTGCTCCGCATTCCCGGCCCGGACCTCTACGCGGAGGACCACGAGGACAATCTCTACGCCGCCATTGATCTGGTGACCAAGAAAGTGCAGCAGCAAATCCGGAAGGTGCACAGCAAACAGAAGGCCAAGAATCATTCCGAGGCCGCCCGCCTGAAGGAAGAACAACAGGCTGCGAATCTTTGAGCGCGCCGGAAGATCATTCTTTCATTCTCCGCGCCCGCGTCGTTCTGCCGGTGACCAGCCGGCCGATCGACAACGGCGCGGTTCTTGTTTCGGACGATGCGATCGCGGCGGTCGGAGCCTTTGACGAGATTGCGGCGCCGGCGAAAACGCCAGTGCAGGATCTGGGCGAGGTGATCCTGATGCCGGGGCTGGTCAACTCGCACTGTCACCTGGAGTATACCGGCATGGCCGGGCTCGTTCCGGCGGGCGACAGCTTTACGGACTGGCTGCGAAGAATGGTCCGGATCAAAACCTCCTGGACGCGCGAGCAATTCCTGGAGTCCTGGCGCGCGGGCTCGGAAATGTCCCTGCGGTCCGGCATCACCAGCGTCGGGGACACGCTCTCCGAACATTCGCTTCTGGAAGAGGTCTGGGATGACGCCCCCGTGCGAATCACGCCCTTCCTGGAGTTGACCGGCTTGATTGGCGATTCGACGGCTGATCAACTGCTGGTGGCGACCATGCGGACAATCGACCATCTTTGCCCCGGTAGCGACGAGATCGGGCTTTCGCCGCACTCGCTTTACTCGACAGCGACGGGGTTGAACCGGGCCCTGGCCCGTGAGGCTGCGAACGAATCCCTGTCGACGACGATGCATCTGGCCGAGTCGGACGAGGAGTTCGACATGTTTCAGAATGGGCGAGGTGAACTGTTCGATTGGTTGAAGAGCCTGGGGCGCGATATGGGGGATTGCGGGGGAATGTCGCCCGTCCAGCTGGCCGAGGAGCAGGGATTGCTGAATCCGTCATTCCTGGCGGTTCACGTCAATCGGCTCGCGCCCGGCGATGCCGCGATCCTGTGCAGGCATTTGTGCCGGGTGGTACATTGTCCTGGAAGTCATGCCTTCTTTTCGCATGCGCCGTTTCCTTACCATGAGCTGGTCAAAGCGGGGGTGAAGGTCGCGCTGGGGACGGACAGCCTGGCCTCCATGGATCCACGCGATGGCGACGGGCCCCGATTGAGCATGCTGGATGAAATGCAGCGCTTTGCAAAAAGCTTTCCAGATGTCAGTCCGGAGGAAATCGTGCGGATGGGAACCGTCAACGGCGCCTATGCCTTGGGTGCGGGGCGCGCCGCCGGGGAATTGAATCGGCAGGCCTGCGCGGACTTCGTCACGCTTCCGCATGACGGTTCGCTGGCGGACGCCTGGGAGACGGTGGTTCACTCCGGAGGGATGCCCGAAAAGGTGATGGTGGCGGGGAAGTGGGCCTGATGAACGAATTTGCTCGCCCGGACGTCAGATAGTGAGCTCTAGGAAAACTTGGTGTCATGGATACATTCTGGGAACTACTGAAGCATCCCTTCTTTTGGGGCTTTGCGATGGGCGCGGCCTTGGCCGTGGTTGTGTGGCGGGCGGCGTTCATGAAGCAACGTCTTCTGAAGAAGGAGATCAAGGACTTGAAGGCGGAAGTCGATGATCTGAACAAGCATCTCAACCGGCAGATGAAGATCACGGCCAAGGGGAGTGAGGAACTGGAGAGGGAGTTGGCGGCGCTCAAGGAGCAGAACGAGAACCTCAGGGTGAACCTGGGTTCCTTGGATCAAAAGGCTGGCAGGGCGGAGATCAAGACCCTCCAAATCTATGATCGCGCCATAGCGACCATGAACGAGAAGGCTCCGGGGTTCGGCGCCGCGTGGGAGGGCGCGATCAAGGAGGCCGAGTCTGAGTTGCGGGACGCGGAAGGCGGGCTCGTCAAATTCTTCAAGAAGGTCGTCCGACCCTCCTTGCCGGCCGGTGGAGCGAAGGACGATGACGACGGCGAGGAGAAGGAAGTCGTGGTCGAGGAGTCCAACAAGGGTTGAGCGCGCGTCTTCGCTCTGGCTGAAGCGCTTGAGGCGGACGCTTGGTCACAGGTTGTTCGGGCCGGTTTCCAACGACACGCGGTCGAGTCCCTGCGACTTCAACTCCACCAAGTGGGTTCCGTCGACCAGGATCTGGTAGGCGGCGCCCCGGCGTCCGCGGATTATCGCCGTATTGCCTTCAATTGAAACGGGGTAGGGCGAGACCACCCGATGAACCTGACCGACGGCGCAGGAAAGGCCCGAGGGCTGATTCTGGAGCCGCAGACGGAGGCTGACCAGGGCGCAGGGGTTGATGTCGTAGGGGAGAAGCTTTTGGGAATCGAGGATCAAACTGTCGGCCAGCAGACCCTTCGACGACCCCTCGGTGTATTGCTGTTGTTCGCCGGAGATCAGGATGCCTTCGGCGAGTTGACGCCAATTCAGCGTCTTGTCGTGCGGCGCCAGGTCCAGCAGCGCGTCGGCGTAGACGATGCCGCACCATTGCACCGGCCGGCCAATCCAGACAGGGGCCCGCCAATTGGTGGCGCAGAGCGTGGCGATCGTCGCATATTTCATGATCGGGCGATCTCCCCACTGATACACGTAAGGAACTCCCGTGAGAGCCCAGCGAACGGCCAGTTTCAGGTAGGCGTCATCGTCGGTGAGTTCAAAGCCGAGGGCATAGGCTCGCACGAGATGAGCCGCCGCCAGGATGTCGGGAGCATGCAGGGGGCATTCCCAGACCTGAGCCCCGCGCGGGGTTCGAAATCGTTTCATGAATTCGAGGGTCTTGATTCCCGCTCGCAGGGCGGACTCATCCCCGGTCCGTTTGGCGTGAAGAAGGAGTTGCCAGGCCGGCCGGGCGCACTGCCCGCTGGAGGTGTCCTCGAAGTGACCCTCGCGAAACTTGCCGCCATAACGAAAGGAGCCGTCCGGGCGTTGGGCGATCAGGATTTGGCGGATGCTGCGCTTCTGGCGTTCCAGCCATTCATTTGCGCGCCCCGACACAAAATAGATGGCGTCGTTGTCGATGTGCGCGCCGCCGGGAACGACCTCCGGAAACTCTGGGACGCGTCCGCTCAGGCGATAGAGCGAGGACAGATGGTCCGCGAAGAAGCGCGGCTTTTCGGGGGAATACTTTGTCCCGGGAATCAGGGCATGATGCCAACCGCCGTTGGCGCCCTTGAGTTCGCTGGCTTGAAGGCCTTCGAGATTGAAGGCCAACTGTTGCTGATGGGATCGCGGCGGCTTCGGCAGATCGGGGAAACCGCCGTTTTTCTTCACTCCCCAGCGGATGAACTCGGCCAGCCTGGAGCCCTGTTGGAAGGAACCTTCGACGCGCAGGATTGCATTCCAGTTGGAGCCCTTCAAGGCCAACCGATGGTCGGCGGTGTTCTCGAAGAAGTTGGGCGCGGCAAAAACGGGTTCCGGCTTGTTGCCCCACCAAAGCAGCCCGAGTGACGCGCGATCGGTGACGCACGCCATCAGTGGCATCGTGACATCGCGAATGCCGGGTTCGTAGCGGATGCGCTCCGGGCCCCGAATATCGAGCGGGGACGAGGAACGTTCGTTCCTGCCGAGATGTTCCACCCCCGGCAGCAATCCCTGTTCGAGCTGACCGAAGGCGCGGATCACCGGACCTTCCAATTCCCGGTCCGCGCGCAGGACGATCCGGAGTTCGCCGTCCACAATGGAGAGTTTGAGATGCCGGATGTCCTTGCCGCGAAACGTGACGGCCTGGGCCGTGGGGGCTCCGACAACCGTCAGGCGGGAAACGCGCTCTCGATCCCAGACCAGAGGCGCAATGATCCCGACGAGCTCGCGATCGCGCAAGAGCCTGGCGCCCGAGCCGTCCGGAGCCACATCCACCGTCAGTCGTTCGCCGCGCAGTCTCAGCCAATCTTGCTGCGAGTTCGGATGGTGGATGACCGCCGTCCTGGAAATGGGCGGATAGTCCTCGGGATGAAGCGTCACGACAACACTTTCAAAGGCGGCGTTGCCGACCTGACTTCGCGCTTGGCTGAGCCGGATCTCCGCTCCGGGACGCAGGGTGTGGCGCGTGTCGGCGCTCGTGAACGAAACCGGCTCCAGTCCGTGGTTCGTCACCGTTGCCTGCGCCTCGGCTCCCGTCACTTGGAGATCCGTCATCTCCAGGGGGTGCAGTTGCCGTCGATCGATTTTCACCCAGTCGATCTCGACGCTTCCTGGTCCCGTGGCGGGATCGATTCGGAGCTGGCTCAGATCGAGATCGAAGGGGCACTCGATGCCATACTCATGCCACTGCCCGTCCGGTTCGGTGGGGAATGACGTGCGCCGCTCCTCGCTGGCGTGAGGAAACTGCCGGCTCATCCAGAACACCTGCCCGGCTCCTGGCGCGTCGGTCTTCATTCGAATTCTGACGGTTGCGCGGCGTTCGACGCGGATGGCGGGAGATCGCAGGATGGGGTCCTCCCCCAAGGTCCGGAGCTGCCAGGTCCCCGCAGTCGTCGACTGCGTCGTCGCATCCTTCTCAATGCGCCATCCGTCGAGGCCGCTCGCGAAGTTCCATTGGATGACTGTTGCCTCGGACAGGACCCTGCGAGGATACGGGTTGGGCGGCCACTTTGCCGTTTTTTCCGCGGACAAGGACGGAGTTGCAAGCAGCGCACCGGCAACGATCAAAGCCATTCTGAAACTCAGGCTGAACATCGCGGCATGATGGCGTCGGGCGCCGGACAGGGCGAGTGCAATTGCCCTGTGGGCTCAATTTCCGTTGCAATCCGCAGGCGAGCCCTGAGAATGGCCCGATTGCTCATGTACGTTCGACTCAAGATTGTTGCCGTCCTGACTCTCGCGTCGTTGTGCGGTCTGAAAGAGCCGCGCTTTGGTCATTCAGCGGAAGCGGGAACGCCTGATTTCGCGAAGGATATTCAGCCATTGCTGGCGAAGCATTGCTGGGAATGCCATGGCGCCTCAAAACAGAAGGGCGGGCTGCGTCTCGATATTCAACAGGGCGCGCTGACCGGCGGGGACGGCGGTCCGGCGCTGGAGCCAGGGCAAGGAGAGAAAAGCCTCATGATTCGAATGATTCGGGGCGAGGAAGGCCCGGAAAAGCGAATGCCACCGAAAGCCCCCCCTTTGCCAGCCGAGGCAGTGGCATTGCTCCGACGTTGGATCGACGGAGGCGCGGATTATCCCGCAGGCCGGATGACGGCGAAGACGAAGTCGGATCATTGGTCCTTTCAACCGCTGAAGCGCGCGGATCCTCCCAGCGTTGGCGGCGGGGCCGTCATTCAAAATCCAATCGACAAGTTCATCGTCTCGCGGCTGGAGGAGGAGGGGCTGACTCCGTCTCCCGAGGCCGACAAGGCAACCTTGATCCGGCGCATCTATCTGGACTTGATCGGCCTGCCGCCAAGTCTCGCGGAGGTTGACGCCTTCGTGAGCGACTCGTCGCCCGACGCCTTCAAGCGCCTGGTTGATTCGTTGCTGGACAATCCGCACTATGGCGAGCGCTGGGGGCGGCATTGGTTGGACCAGGCGCGCTTTGCCGACTCGCATGGCTACACCTTCGATCATCCACGAGTCATGTGGCCCTACCGCGACTGGGTCATTCGCGCGATCAATGATGATATGCCCTTTGATCGGTTCACGATCGAACAGCTTGCCGGCGATCTGTTGCCGAATCCGACCACGGATCAACTCATCGCGACCGGTTTTCATCGCAATACGTTGATTGCGCAGGAGGGAGGCACGGACCATGAGCAGTTTCGGGTCGAATCCGTGATCGACCGCGTGAATACAACGGGCGCGGTCTGGCTCGGGCTGACCGTGGGTTGCGCGCAATGCCACACCCACAAGTACGATCCCATCACCCAGCGTGAATACTACAACCTCTACGCCTTCTTCAACACGACCGAGGACGTGAACAACGTGGGACCGACGGTGCGCATACGGCCGGATGGGCACGCGGCCGAGTCGAAGGCCCTCGCCGAGCAACTGGCCTCGGCGAAAGGCGCCCTGGCGCAATACGATCGCTCACACGGCGACGGTCAAGCCGCTTGGGAAGAATCCTTTCTCCGACGGGAACCGACCGGGGCGGTCTGGCGACGCCTGGATCCCGTTCAGTTGGACTCGCGCGAGGGATCCCGGATGCGGGCGTTGGATGACAAATCGATTCTGGTCGGCCCCAAGCATGCGGCGCACGATGTCTATCGCGTGCAGGCCGCCAGCGAGCTTGAGTGGGTGACCGCCGTGCGATTGGACACGCTGACTCACGATTCGTTGCCCAAGCAAGGGCCGGGCCTGGCCGGGAACGGCAATTTCGTGATGACCGGCTTTGAATTGAAGGTCGATGGTGAGCGCGTAAAACTCATTCGCGCGGTCGCAGATCACACCCAGCCAAGATTTGACCCCATGAAGTTGCTGGATGGCGACAAGTCCACGGGCTGGGCAATCAATGTAGGCAAGGGCTCCAAGAAGAAGATGAACGAGAATCACTGGGTGTGGTTCATTCCCGAGCAGCCGATCCGATCGGATGGGGGCAGCTTGGAGTTCGTGATTCGACATGAGAGCGCGCGCAACCGGGATTATATGGTCGGACGCTTTGCCGTGTCGGCGACCGACGCCCCGGCGGAGTTGCTCACCTCGGGCGATCCCAAGGCCCTGTTGGCCGCGCTGAAAACGCCGGTAGGGAAACGCAGCAAGAAGCAGGCAGCGCTGTTGCGCGACGAGTATCGGGGGCAGGACCCGGATCGGCATCCGCTCAGGAATGCCGTCGCGAAGCTGGAGAAGCGGAAGGCCGAACACGACAAGATTGGCGTTTCGACGATGGTGATGCGGGAGATGGCGAAGCCACGTGAGACGCGCCTTCATATTCGCGGCGACTTCCTGCGCAAGGGCGACCCGGTCAAGGCGAACACGCCCTCGGTGTTTCCCGCGATGAAGGCGGCGGAGAATGGCTTCAGTCGCCTTCATCTGGCGAAATGGCTGGTGCGGGAGGATAATCCACTGACGGCGCGCGTGACGGTGAATCGGTTCTGGATGCGCTATTTTGGACGGGGTTTGGTGGAAACGGAGAACGATTTCGGCACGCAGGGAAGTCCGCCGACCCATCCTGAATTGTTGGATTGGCTGGCGGCGGAGTTCATGCGCCGCGGTTGGTCCATGAAGGAACTGCACCGGCTTATCGCCAACTCGGCGACGTATCGCCAATCCTCGCGCACGCGGCCGGAGCTGGTCGCGGCGGATCCCAAGAATCAGTTGCTCGGGCGGCAGTCCCGATTGCGGGTGGACGCCGAGATCGTGCGGGACATTGCCTTGGCCGTTTCCGGTAAGCTGAGTCGGAAGATTGGCGGGCCGAGCGTGCGTCCGCCGCAGCCCGGCGGCGTTTACAACTTCACCCAGGTCAAGAAGCGGTGGGATGTGAGCCAGGGAGCGGACAAGTTTCGCAGAACCATGTACACCTTCTATTATCGAAGCGCCTCCTATCCGATGCTGGCGACCTTCGACACTCCCGACTTCAGTCAGACCTGCACCGCGCGGATCCGGTCCAACACGCCGCTGCAATCCCTGACCCTGGCCAACGATGAAGGCTTGTTCGAGTTGGCGCAGGCATTTGCCGGCCGGACTCTGAGGGAATGTTCCGACGACAACGCCCAACGGATGAAGCACATGTTTCGATTGGCCTTCGCGAGAACTCCGGCGAAGTCCGAGTTGGAGCGACTCCTGCAGTTTTATGCGCAACAGCGGCGCGACTTTGCGTCGGATGTGGCGGGAGCGAGCAAGATTGCGGGCAGCGCGGAACCCTACGCCGCCGACTATGCCGAGGCCGCCGCATGGACCGCCACGGCGCGCGCGATCATGAACCTGGATGAATTCATCACCCGCGAATGAAGCCGATGAACGAGATTGAAGAATTGGAAACGGCGCGCCTGCGGGACATGACGCGGCGCCAGTTGTTTGAACGTTGCGGTGTCGGGCTCGGCGCGGCCGCGCTGGGCAATTTGCTGAACCGCGATCAGGCCCGGGCGGCGAGCCTGAATCCCATGGCTGCCAGAGCGACGCAGTTCGGCCCCAAGGCGAAGAACGTCATCTACATGTTCCAGGCGGGCGGACCGAGCCAGTTGGAGTTGTTCGACTACAAGCCGAAACTGAATGAGTTGGCCGGTCAACCCACGCCGGAAAGCTTCCTGAAGGGAAAGCGTTTCTCCTTCTTGAAGGGCACGCCTCCCTTGTTGGGCTCGGCCCGGAAGTTCGAGCGTTGCGGCCAGGCGGGAGCTTGGATCAGTGAGTGCCTGCCCAAGTTGAAGGAGATCGTCGACGACGTGACCTTCATCAAGGGAATCAAGACCGAGGTGTTCAATCATGGTCCCGCCAAAATCTTTACGAATACGGGTTCTCCTCAACCAGGGCGTCCGAGCATGGGCGCCTGGGTGACCTACGGCATCGGCAGTGAATCCGAGAACCTGCCGGGTTTTGTCGTGCTGCAGTCCGGCCCCCGCGGGCCCCGCGCCGGGGCGACGCTTTGGTCGAGCGGATTCCTGCCGACCACTTACCAGGGAGTGCCGTTTCGGGGCTCCGGCGATCCTATCTTGTTTCTGACAAGCCCGGACGGCTTTGACCGCAAGCGTCAGCGGGCCTTCACCGACGTGGTGGCGGATCTGAACCGGCAACGCCTGGATGCGACCGGTGATTCCGAGATCGCCACCCGGATCGCGGCCTACGAGATGGCGTACCGCATGCAGACGAGCGCGCCGGAGTTGATGGATATCTCGCAGGAACCGCAGCATATCCTCGATATGTATGGGGCCCAACCCGGGGGCGCCTCCTACGCCAACAACTGCCTGCTTGCGCGCCGCCTCATCGAACGCGGGGTCCGCTTCGTGCAGCTGTACAATACGGATTGGGATCATCACGGCGGTCCGAACCAGACGCTCGGCAAGGACCTGGACAAAGTCTGCGCCCTGACCGATGGCCCGTCCGCCGCCTTGGTCAAGGATTTGAAACAACGCGGCCTACTTGACGATACCCTGGTGATCTGGGGCGGTGAATTCGGGCGCACTCCGATGGGAGAAACCCGGGAGA